>DASXJJ010000197.1:0-2845 GCA_036497465.1 Pseudonocardia sp.
CACCGGGATCGAGCTCACCGTGCTGGCCGCGGGGTGGCTGCTCGGCGGCACGGTCGGCGTCGGCACGGTGCTCTACGCGGTGGCGATCGGCCCGCTGGCCCAGCTGTTCCTGCCCTGGATGGCGTACCGACCCGCGCCGCGCCCCACGGTGGTGCCGGCGTGCGCCGCGGCCGCCCCGACACCGGGCCCGGGAGTCGTGTGCGGCGAGGAACCGCTGGCGGGGTGAGTCGGAGCGCGTCCAGGCCGAGGCGGCTGACGTCAGTGGCGCGCCAGTAGCTCGGCGAGCCGGCGCCGGGCCCGGTTGTCGGTGCGCACCGGGTGGTCGGCCGGCAGCACGCCGCGCCGCACCCGGTCGTCCAGGTGGAGCTCGAGCAGCACCGCCACCCGGTAGGCCGCGAACAGGTCGAACCAGGCCCTGGCCCGGGGCGGCCGCCCGGTCCGGTCGCTCCACCGCAGCCACACCTCGTCCTCGGTCAGGAAGCCGGGCAGCGGCGGATCGGTCCCGGCGCGCAGCCGGTTCATCGCGTTGAGCCAGCTGACGTCGAACTCGGCGGCGCCGGTGCCGGCCAGCTCCCAGTCCAGCAGGGCGACCACGGCGAACCGTTCGTCGACCACGGTGTTCGCCGGCCGGGCGTCACCCCACAGCAGTACCGGGGGGCCGTCGTCCGGGGGCATCGTCGCGGCGAGCACCCGGTGGGCCCGCTGCAGCGGGTCGGGCGGGTCGCCGCCGGGCGGGGTGGCGCGCTGGCGCCGGCACCAGGACAGGTGGTCCGCAGTCGAGGGACCGACCGGCAGCCCGGCAAGCGGCGGCAACCGGTGCACCGAGGCGACCTGGTCGACCAGGTCGGTGCTGAACCGAGCGCGCTGCGCCGGCGTGGCGTCGAACAGGAAACCGGCCCTGGTGAACGGCGGGTCGTCGTCGGACGGCACCCGGCCGGCCACCCGCTCCATCGCGTAGCCGGGGCGCCCCAGCCGACGGCCGTCCAGGTCGGTGGCCAGCACCGCCGGCGCGGCCAGTCCGTGCGCCCGGACGTGTTGCAGGCAGCGCACCTGGACCGACAGGTCGTGCTCGGGGAACATGCCGCGACCGGTCGGCGCGAGCCGCAGTACCAGAGCGGTGTCGTCCGCGTCGACCAGCAGCGTGCAGCTCGACCAGCCGCCGCCACCGGGCGCGCCCAGGACCCTCAGCCGGGTGCAGCCCAGCCAGTCGCGCACCCGGGCCAGCTCCAGGCCCTCGACCAGCTCGGTCACGGCCCGACCGGGGCGGTCACGGCCCGACCGGGGCGGTCACGACTCGACCGGGGCGGTCACGACTCGACCGGGGGCGGTCACGACTCGACCGGGGGCGGTCACGATTCGACCGGGGCGGGCGCGTAGCGGTAGGCCGGGCTGCGGGAGTGCGCGAACTCGAAGATGCCGGCGCCGCGCCCGGTGTGCCCGTCCTCGCGCAGGGTGAAGCCGGCGAGGCGGTCGGTGAGCGGGTAGCGCAACACGCGCGGCACCAGCGCCGGGTCCCGCAGGTCCCAGCGGTCGTGCTCGAGGTGGCCCGGGCCGTGGTCGGCGCCGTGCCAGCCGCCGTAGCCCGCCCCGCCGAGGAACCCGCCGCGGCTGGCCGCCGCGTCGACGGCGAGGGTGAACCGCCGCCCGCCCCGGGTGTGCACCGCGAGCAGCCCGCCGGTGGTCTCCAGGCTGTCGTCGAAGGTCAGCTCGTGGCCGATCGCGGTGATCCGGTCGACCGCGCCGGACGCGCCGAGCACCGCGCCGTCCAGCAGGGTCGGGCGGTTGGCGCGGTCCAGGTCGTAGAGGAACGCGACGCACTCGTCGGCGAACTGGGCCTGGACCCACAGGTGCAGCCCCTGGCGGGCGGTGGCCATCCGCCGACCCCGGGACCGGTCCCGCTGGCCGGTCCAACCGGTGACCTCGGTGCGGCGGCCGTCCACCTCGAGCCAGCCGCGGTGGTGGCCGGACTGGAAGGCGTGGTCGAAGGTCATGACCTGTCCTCGGCCGTCGTCCAGGGTGATCGGGCGGCACTCCCAGGGCGCGGTGCGCGCGGTCCAGGTGAGGTCGAAGGCCAGCCCGGACGGGTTCGGTGCCAGCCGCACCCGCCACGCGCGCAACGGGTCGACCACCTGCCAGGACAGCGGCCCGACCCCACCGGGCGGCGGCCGCTCACCGCCGGCGGTGTCGGCCACCCGCAGGTTGATCTGCTCGGAGTCGGTGACCGCCACCGCGTAGCCGTCGACCCGCCCCTCCACCGGGTACACACCGGCCCCGACCAGCAGGTACGGCGTGCCGGTCCCGGCGTGCGCGTTGAGGTAGAAGCGGTCGAACCAGCCCGGCGCCGCGCCCGGCGGACCGTGCGCGGCGAGCTGGTCGTCGCCTGTCGTGGTCAGCGGCACGAAGACTCCACGGGGTCGGCTCGGCGTCCTGATTCTGAATCGACATTAAAAGACGGCGCGCCGCTGACGCTACCCCGGGGCAGCAGGACCAGTGCGGCGAGCAGCCCCAACACGGCGAACCCGCCGGCCACCCCGAACCCGACCTGCTCGCCGAGCACCAGCCCGGCGTCACCGAGGTGCCCGGCGGGACGCGCGGTGCCGGCCACCGCGGCGGCGACGCTGGTGCAGACGGCGATGCCGAGCGCGTTCCCGATGCTGAACGAGGTGTCGACCACCCCGGCGGCGAGCCCGGAGTCGGCGTCCGGCGCGCCGTCCAGAGCGGCGATCTGCGCACAGACGAACGCGGCACCCATGCCCACGCCGAAGACGAGCTGGCCGGCGATCAGCACCCCGAGCGAGCCGGCGGCGGACACCTGGGTGAGCAGCAGGCAGCCGCCGGCGAGCAG
>DASXJJ010000198.1:0-49304 GCA_036497465.1 Pseudonocardia sp.
AACTTGTGGTAACCGTAGAAACAGTCGATCCACCCCTTCGCGTACTGCTCCGCACCCGCAACCCAGTTCTCCTCACTCGCATCCCAGAAATGCGAGTGCGAATCAACCACGAAGTAGTTCTCGCCGTCCTTGGTGTACATCGGGGCTTCCTCCGGTCAGTTGCGGTGGGTCGGAACGGGTGCGTCAGGGGACCAAGATCGCGCGGCCGCGCACCCTGCCGTTGTCGAGGTCGTGCAGGGCGTCCAGTGCGGCGTCCAGCGGGTACTGCTTGGTGTGCAGGGTGACCTTGCCGGCCTGCGCGAGGACCATCAGCTCGGCGAGGTCGTTGTAGGTGCCGACGATGTTGCCGATCACGTTCTTCTCGCCGGCGACGAAGTCGAGCGTCGGGATCCGCAGCTCGCCGCCGTAGCCGATGACGTACTGCGAACCGGCCGGCGCGGTCATCTGCCAGGCCTGGTTCTCCGCGCCCTGCTCGGCGACGAAGTCGAACACCACGTCGCCGCCCCGGCCGTCGGTCAGGTCCTGCACGGACTGCACGTGGTTGCCGTCGGCGAGCACGGTCTCGTCGGCGCCGATCTGCTTGGCCAGCGCGAGCGCGTCGGGGTTCTGGTCGACCACGATGATCCGGGCGGCGGTCAGCGCGGCGAGCGTCTGGATGCCGATGTGGCCGAGGCCACCCGCGCCCTGCACCACCGCGGTGGTGCCCGGGTAGAGCGACGGGACCGCCTTGCGCACCGCGTGGTATGCGGTGATGCCGGCGTCGGCCAGCGCGGCCACGTCGGCGGGCTTGGTGTCGGGGTTGAGCTTCACGCAGGCCCGCGCGGTGGTGCGCAGGTACTCCGCCATGCCGCCGTCGTTGTTGGACAGGCCGGGGAAGAACGCGTTCTCGCACTGCATGTCCCGGCCGGCGCGGCAGGGCAGGCACAGCCCGCAGGACGGCTGCGGGTGCAGGATCACCGTGTCGCCGACCGCCACGTTGGTGACCCCGTCGCCGATCTCGTGCACCCAGCCCGCGTTCTCGTGGCCGATCGTGTACGGCAGGTCGGGGTCCATCGCCTCGGACCAGTCGCCGTTGATGATGTGCAGGTCGGTCCGGCACACGCCGGCGCCGCCGACCTTCACGATCACGTCCAGGGGGCCGGTGATCGTCGGTTCCGGTACCTCCTCCAGCACGGGTGACTTGTGGTACTCGTGCAGCCGCACAGCCTTCATGGAGAGAGGCACCTCCTCGTGCGCGGGAGCTACCCGCGGTTCCGTGTGATCCCGGTCTCGATCCCATCTCCGCATGGGGGCGATCACAAGGGGGAGGTTTTTCGTCTGGCGAGAAGCTACCGCCGGACGGGCTAACGCCGGTTGCCGAACGGCCTCGGCGCCGTCTCGGGCAGTTACCAGTGCGGCGTGCGGCAGCGTGCGCCGGAACCGGCCGGCTCGACCTGCACGGTGACGTGCTCCAGCCCGCACCGCTCGGCCAGCAGCGCCTGCGCGCGGTTGAGCACGTCGGTGGGGTCGGCGTCCGGCGCGGCGGTGAGGTGCACCGAGGCCACCTCCATGCCCGAGGTGAGCGTCCACAGGTGCAGGTCGTGCGCCTCGCGCACGCCGCCCAACCCGGTCAGCGACTCGGTGACCTGCGCCGGATCCAGGTGGCCCGGGGTGCTCTGCACCAGGATGCGCAACGCCTGCAGCCCCAGCTTCACGGTGCGCGGGAGGATGAACAGCCCGATGCCGACCGCGACCACCGGGTCGACCCACTGCCACCCGAAGGCGATCATCAGCGCGCCGCCGATGATCACACCGATCGAGCCGACGGTGTCCGACAGCACCTCCAGGTACGCCCCGCGCACGTTCAGGCTCTCCTTCGCGCCGGCACGCAGCGCGACGAACGACACGAGGTTGGCCACCAACCCGGCGGCGGCGGTGAGCAGCACCGGCAGCCCGGCCACCTCTCTCGGCTCGACCAGCCGCAGCACCGCCTCCACCATCACGAACACCGCCACACCGATCAGCAGCACGGCGTTGGCCAACGCGGCGAGCACCTCGGCGCGGTAGAGGCCGAAGGTGTGCCGGGCGTTGGACTGGCGGCGGTTGACCAGCACCACGGTGGCCAGCGCCATGCCCACGCCGATGACGTCGGTGACCATGTGCGCGGCGTCGGACAGCAGCGCCAGCGACGAGCTGAGCAGGCCGACCACGACCTCCAGCACGGCGAACCCGGCGAGCACCACGAAGGACAGTGCCAGCGGCCGCTGGTAACGACCGGACGCGCTGGTCGCACCGAGGCCGTGGCTGTGACCGTGCCCCTCCGCCACGTCCACCCCCGCTCCGTCGTTCCGCCTTCCCGGGCGCTCACCCAAAACATATTGCAATCACGCATGTGTTCAAGGTTCGCCCGTTCAGCCGATCCGGGCCGAGCGCGGACTGATCGCCGACGCTAGCGTCCGGGTTCATGCGAGTCGTCATTGCGGGTGGACACGGAAAGATCGCGCTGCGGCTGGAGAAGCTGCTGGCCGAGGGCGGCCATGAGGTGGTCGGCCTGGTGCGCAACCCGGACCACGTCCCCGAGGTGCGGGCCACCGGGGCCGCCGCGGAGGTCGTCGACCTGGAGGCCAGCTCGGTGGACACCGTGGCCGGGCCGCTGACCGGGGCGGACGCGGTGGTGTTCGCCGCCGGCGCCGGCCAGGGCAGCAGCGCCGAACGCAAGGACACCGTGGACCGAGCGGCCGCCGTGCTGCTCGCCGACGCAGCCGTGGCCGCCGGGGTGCCCCGGTACGTGCTGGTGTCCGCGACCGGGGTGGACCGCGAGCCGGACCCCGACCGCGGCGAGGTGTGGGCCGCCTACGTCAGGGCGAAGAAGGCGGCCGAGGACCAGGTCGCCGAGCGACCGATCGCGCTGACCGTGCTTCGGCCCGGCCCGCTCACCGACGACCCCGGGGTGGGCCGGGTGGCGCTCGCCCCGCCCGCACTGGACCGCACCGCGGTGACCAGGGACGACGTGGCCGCGGTGCTGGTCGGACTGCTCGTCGAGCCGCGCGGGGTGAACCCGGTGCTCGACCTGATGGGCGGCGACACCCCGATCGACGACGCCGTCGCCGCCGCGGTGCGGGCGTGAGCCGGGTGGTCGGCGTGAGCGCCGCGGTGCGGACGTGAGCGGGATGGTCGGCGTGAGCGGGGTGTCGGCGTGACCGAGTTCGACGTGATCGTGGTCGGCGCGGGTCCGGTCGGCGAGAACGTGGCCGACTACGCCGTGCGCGGCGGGCTGAGCGCCGCCATCGTCGAGTCCGAGCTGGTCGGCGGCGAGTGCTCGTACTGGGCCTGCATGCCGTCCAAGGCGCTGCTGCGCACCCCGGCCGCGGTGGCCGCCGCCCGCCGGCTGCCCGGGGTGACCGCCGAGTTCGACCCCGCCGCGGTGCTGCGTCGTCGCGACGAGATCGCCGCGCACTGGCGGGACGACGGCCAGGTGAAGTGGGCCGAGGGCGCGGGCATCACCGTGCTGCGCGGCGTCGGCCGGCTGGCCGGTGACCGGACGGTCGCGGTCACCGGCCGGGACGGCACCGTCGCCGAGCACCGGGCGCGGCGGGCCGTCGTGGTGTGCACCGGCAGCGTCCCGGTCCGCCCTCCGGTCCCGGGGCTGGACGGCGTGCGGCCGTGGTTCTCCCGGGACGTCACCTCGGCGTCCGAGGTCCCGGCCCGGCTGGGCGTGCTCGGCGGGGGCGTGGTCGGCGTGGAGATGGCGCAGGCGTGGGCGCGGCTGGGCTCGCGGGTCACCCTGCTGTCCCGCGAGACGCTGCTGCCGTCGATGGAGCCGGTGGCCGGCGAGCGGGTGGCCGACGGGCTGCGCGCGGACGGGGTGGACGTGCGGCTGAACACCGGGCTGGACTCGGTGGCGCCCGGCCCCGCCGACGGCGAGATCGAGCTGCGCACCGGCGGCGGCACGGTGGTCGTGGACCGGTTGCTGCTCGCCACCGGGCGGCGGCCGAACACCGCCGACGTCGGGCTGGCGTCCGTCGGGCTGCCCGAGGACGGGCCGCTGCGGGTGGACGACTCCGGCCGCGCGGCCGGCGAGGGCGCGCCCGACTGGCTCTACGCCGCGGGCGACGTCACCGGCCGTGCGCCGCTCACCCACCAGGGCAAGTACGAGGCGCGGATCGCCGGCGCCGCGATCGTGGCCCGCGCCCGGGGTGCGGCCGCCGAGCCGGAGCCGTGGGGCGAGTACGCGGCCACCGCCGACCACGCGGCCGTGCCGCAGGTGGTGTTCAGCGACCCCGAGGTGGCGTTCGTCGGGCGCACCGAGCGCGCGGCCCGGGCGGACGGGCTGGCCGTGCGCACGATCGACCTGGAGCTGTCGGTGGCCGGCACCTACCTGCACGCCCAGGACTACAGCGGCGCGGTGCGGGCCGTGGTGGACACCGCGCGGGAGGTGCTGGTCGGGGTCACCTTCGTCGGGCCGGACGTGGCCGAGCTGCTGCACGCGGCGACCGTCGCGGTGGTCGGCGAGGTGCCGCTGTCCCGGTTGTGGCACGCGGTGCCGGCCTACCCGACGATCAGCGAGGTGTGGCTGCGGCTGCTCGAGGCCTACCGGGCCGGATGACGGCGGCTCCTACCGATCGTGGCTCCGGCTCGCGCGGACCGGCCGCGGCTCGCGCAGACGCTTCAGGCGCTGTGTTGGCTGCGGGGGGTGTGTGTCGGCCGCGCGGGGTGTGTGTCGGCCGCGCGGGGCGTGTGTCGGCCGCGCGGGGCGTGTGCCGGCCGCGGCGAGGACGGCCGGGGTCAGTGCTCGGTCTGCCCGTTGTGCGACGTGTGCGTGGACACCCCGAGCAGCCGCAGCAGCTGTGGTTCCAGCTGGTCCAGCTCGGCGGACACCGCGCGGTGCGCCGCCCGGCGACGGTCGGCGGGCATCAGCTCGGCGGCCCGCACGGCGGCGGACAGGTCGACCAGCCTCGGCTCGGCGCCGGCCACGAACGCGTTGACCTCGGCCGCCCGCTCGCCGGCCGTGACACCGTGCGAGCCGGCGCGCAGCTCGGCCAGCGAACCGCCGACGCCCGCGATCCGGGCGTGCAGCGCCCCGCCCTTGCCGGAGAAGTTCTTCAGCTCCCCGGGTGCCACCCCGAGCCTGCGGGCCTTGCGCTCGTCCCAGGCGCCCCGGGCGACGGCGGCGGCGCGCATCGCGATCGGGGCCAGCACCGGGGCCAGTACCTTGCCCACGGCGATGGCCCGCTTGGCGTTGCTCGGGGTCACCACCGGCTTGGATTCGGCGGACTCGGTGGCGGTCGAGTCCTCGGAGGCCTTGCGCCGCTTCATGGCGCCACCCTAACCGGACTGATCACAGATCACCGCCTTCCTCGACCAGACGCGCCACCTCTCGTTGGATCAGACCCAGCCGGGCCTCCTTGACCAGCGGGATCTCCCGTCGCCTGCGGCGCACCTCGCCGAGGTCGACCTCCGCTGTGGACACGTGCTCGGAGACCAGCGGCGCCTCGGCGACCACGTCCCCCCACGGGTCGACGATGTGCGAGCCGCCCCAGAAGCGCAGCCCGTCCTCGGTGCCGACCCGGTTGACGAACACCACGTACAGCTCGTACATCCGGCCGTAGAACCGGGTGATGCCGTGCCAGTAGCCGGCCGAGTCGTAGCGGCGCGGGAAGTTCGACTGCGCGCTGGCGGTGGGCACCAGCAGCACCCGCGCGCCGTCCTGGGTCGCGATGAACGCCAGCTGCGGCTGCCAGGCGTCGTTGCAGATCAGCGTGGCCATCCGGCCGTACTCGGTGTCGAACGCGCGCAGCGACGGCCCCGGGGTGAAGTGCTTGCGTTCCTCGTAGGTGCGGTAGGTCGGCAGGTACAGCTTGCGGTGCAGGTGCACCAGCTCGCCGTTCACGTAGTAGCCGGAGCTGTTGTACGTGTGCACGCCGTGCCCGGCCTCGACGAAGCTGAGCAGCACCCCGGCCCGCCCGGCGGCCCGGGACAGCTTGATCAGCCGCTCGTCGTCGGGGCTGATCGACAGGTCCTCGTCGATCCCGCCGATCGCGTACCCGGAGATGTGCAGCTCCGGGAACACGATCAGATCCGTACCCTGGGCGACCGCCTCGGAGATGACCTGCTCGGCGTGCTCGACGTTCGCGTCGATGTCACCCAGCTGCACGTCGACCTGGGCGATGGTGATCCGCACGGTACCTCCGACCTCGGCGTAGGACTGTCGTCGGCGAATGATCGCATCCGGCACCGGGCCGCGGTCCCCCGCGGCACCGCCGGCTAGCTCACGAACCCGTTGTCCCGCAGGAAGTTGTGCGCGACCTCCTCGGGCAGCGCGCCGTCCACGTCCACCTGCTGGTTCATCTTGCTCACCGCGTCGTCGGTCAGCTTGGCGCTGATCGGGTCGAACACCTGGGCCAGCTGCGGGTACTTGGTGAACACGTCGTTGCGGATGGTCAGCGCCGCGTTGTAGAGCACGAAGAAGTGCTTGTCGTCGGTCAGCACCGCGAGCTTGTTCGCCGGCACCCGCCCGTCGGTCGAGGTGACCTCGCCGAAGTTGCACTGCTGCCCGGTCGGGATCTGGGTGTAGATCACCCCGAGGTCCACGGTGTGCAGCAGGTTCGGCGGCAGGGTGAACCCGTAGGCCTTCTGCACCCCCGGCCAGCCGTCGTCGCGGGTCAGGAACTCGGAGGCGACGCACATGCTGGCGGCGGCCGGGTTGGTGTTCACCAGCCGCGCGTAGTCGGAGATCGTGTGCACGCCCAGCTGGTCACCCCTGGCCGCGGCCACCGCCAGCGCGTAGGTGTCGTTGAGCGGAGCCGGGTTCAGCCACTTGATCTGGTTCTTGGCCAGGTCCTCCGAGGACACCGCCTGGAACAGCGCCGCGCTGTCCTTCGGAGCCTCGGCCGGAGTGTGCCCGAGCAGGGTGGTCCACCCGGTGCCGGTGTAGTCCCAGTACATGTCGATCTGGTTGGACGTCAGGGCGGTGCGCACGTTGGTGGTGCCCTGGATGCCGGTCTTGTCCTCGACCTGCGCGCCGGTGGCCTGCAGCGCCTGGAGGGTGATCTGACCGAGGACGAGCTGCTCGGTGAACTCCTTGGAGCCGACCCGGAACGTCGCGCCGTCCAGGTGGACGCCGGCCAGCGGTCCGGCCGCGGTGCCCCCGCCACCACCGCCACCGCCGCACGCCGTGGCGGTGAACGCGATGGCGGCGGCCGCCACCGCGACACCCAGCCGCCTCAGGCCTCTACCCGGCATGTCTCCTCCTAGAGTCCACGGGGGCGGAGGACGTCCTCCGCGATCCCGGCGAGATAGTCCACGAGCAGCGCCAGCACGGCGGTGAGCACGCTGCCCACCACGGTGACCAGCGGGCGGTTCTGTACCAGGCCGCCGTCGATGATGTTGCCCAGCCCGCCGCCGCCGATGAAGGTGGCCAGCGCGGCGGTGCCCACGTTGATGACCAGCGCGGTGCGCAGCCCGGCCAGGATGATCGGTACGGCCAGCGGCAGCTCGATCCTGGTGAGCACGGCCGAGCGGCTCATCCCCATGCCCCGGCCGGACTCGATCACGGCCTCGTCGACCTGGTTCAGGCCGATCATCGTGTTGCGCAGCACCGGCAGCATCGAGTAGGCGACCAGCGCCACGATGACCGGCCAGAACCCGATGTCCCAGACGATGGCGAAGATGGCGAGCAGCCCGACCGAGGGCACGGCCTGGCCGATGTTGAACAGGGTGATGGCCGGCGTGGTGACCTTCGCCAGGGACGGGCGGGTCAGCAGGATGCCCAGCGGGATGGCGATGACCAGCACCAACGCGGTGGACACGGCGGTCAGCTCGAGGTGCCGCAGGGTGGCCGAGATCAGCAGCCCCGGCTCCAGCAGCCGTAGCTCGATGGAGTCCAGGGTGCGGCTGCGCACCACCACGTAGAGCACAACCAGCACCGCGGCCAGGGACAGCGGCAGCGCGAGATAGCCGGCCAGGGTGCGGCGCCTGCCGGCCGGGCGGGCCTTGACCGCCTCGCTCAGTACGACGGTCACGGCGCGGCACCGCCGTCCTGGGCCGCCGTGCGCAGCCGGTCGCGCTCGGCGGTCCGCATGCCCCGGATGGCCTCGTTGATGGTGTCGATGTCGACGACGCCCTGGTACTCGCCCGCCTGGTCGCGGACCACCGCGGTGCTGTACCGGGCGGTGATCATCTCGTTGAGCGTGTCGGACAGCGTGGCCTGCGGCTCCACCACGGCCAGCGGCAGCCCGATCTCGGCCAGCGAGCGGTCGTCGGTGCGCCGCAGGTGCTCCTCGTTGACCCAGCCGCGCGGCCGGCGCCGCTCGTCGAGCACCAGCAGGCAGCTCCGGTCGGAGGCCTCGAGCAGCCGCACCGCGTCGGCCCGGTCGGTGCCCTCGGCCACGGTCGGCCAGCTGCTCAGCTCGATGTCGCGCACCCGGCTCAGGCTCAGCCGCTTGAGCGAGGCGCCCCGGCCGATGAAGTCGGCGACGAACTCGTCGCCCGGGTTTACCAGGATGCGTTCCGGGGTGTCGAACTGGGCGATCCGGGAGTGCTCGCGCAGGATGGCGATCCGGTCGCCCATCTTGATCGCCTCGTCGATGTCGTGCGTGACGAAGATGATCGTCTTCTTGATCTCGGCCTGCAGCCGCAGGAACTCGTTCTGCAACCGGTCGCGGGTGATCGGGTCGATGGCCCCGAACGGCTCGTCCATCAGCATCACGTCGGGGTCGGCGCTCATCGCCCTCGCCACCCCGATCCGCTGCCGCTGACCGCCGGAGAGCTCCTTCGGGTAGCGGCCCCGGTAGGCGTCCGGGTCCATGCCCACCGTGCGCAGCAGCTCGTCCACCCGCTCGTCGATGCGCTGCCGCGTCCAGCCCAGCATCTTCGGCACCGTGGCGATGTTCTGCGCGATCGTCATGTGCGGGAACAGCCCGATCTGCTGGATCACGTAGCCGATCCGCCTGCGCAGCTTGTCCGGGTCGACCCTGGTCACGTCCTCGCCGTCCAGCACGATCCGCCCCGAGGTGGGCTCGATCAGCCGGTTCACCATCTTCATCGTGGTGGTCTTGCCGCAGCCGGACGGCCCGACGAAGATCACGATCTCGCCCTCGGGGATCTCCATGGACAGCGTGTCGACCGCCGGCTCGGACTGGCCGGGGAAGGTCTTGGTCAACTCGTCCAGCTGGATCTTGACCCGGGTGCCGGTGCCGGGAGCCGGGTCGGTCATCGGATCCCCCGCGAGGTGGTCAGTCGGTTCACGGCCACGTAGAGCAGGTCGAACAGGATGGCCAGGATGACCACGCCGAGCACCCCGCCGAGCACGTAGTTGATCGCTTGCGGGCTGCCGATGCGGGCCAGCCCGGTGAAGATGTCGTTGCCCAGCCCGGGACCCCGGATGTAGGCGCCGATGGCCGCGATGCCGATCGTCAGCAGGGTGGACACCCGCATCCCGGTGATGATCACCGGCCAGGCCAGCGGCAGCTCGACGCGCAGCAACCGCTCCACCCGGCCCATGCCCATGCCCTGCGCCGACTCCACCACGGCCGGGTCCACGCCGCGCAGCCCGACGATCGTGTTCGCCAGGATGGGCAGCAGCGAGTACATCACCAGCGCGATGACCACCGGGAAGGCGCCGAGCCCGATCAGCCCGATGAAGATGCCGAACAGGGCCAGCGAGGGGATGGTGAGGAACACCGAGGCGATGCCGACCACGATCCGGCGGGGCCGCTCGGTGCGGTACACCAGCATGCCGACGCCCACCCCGACCACCGTGGCGATCAGCACCGTGACGGCCGTGATGAGCACGTGCTGGAGAGCCAGCTCCAACAGGTGCTGGTAGCGGAACCGCAGGTAGGACCAGAACCTCATGACGGTGCACCCGGCGGAAGGTGTCCGGGGACCATCGGCACCTCCGGTGAGTCGATCACGCACTGTGACACAGCGTTCCGGACGGACACAAGGTCCACCGGGGCGAGGACGGCGGGGGCCGGATACCGATTCGGCCAAGGTCGCGCCCCTGCTCCCGGGCGTGCGCCACGGCCTCGGGGCCGGCCGCCGGAGCCCCGTGACGTCGTCGGTTCCCGGTTCGTCGGGGGCCTTCTCTACGCTGCACGGTGTGGCGGTGACCTCGGGGCGCATGGCGCTGGACGCGTCCGTCGTGTCCCGCTGCCGTCGTCGCGTGCACCTCGACCACGACCCGGCCGCCGAGTCCGCGCCGCGCGCCGCGCCCGATCCATCGCTCGAGCAGCGCCGGACCGACGCGATCGCCCACCGGGATGCGGTCGGCGAGCGGCTCGCGGCCTCGGTCGGCTGGCAGGCCGGCGGCTGGGTCGACGTGCCCGACGGGCCGGCCGGCGAGCGCGCGCTGGCCACCGGCGCCGCGATGGCCGCCGGAGCCCCCTACATCTGGAACGCGGCGCTGCCGCTCGACGTGGCGGGCGGCCGGCGCGGCGAGGCCGACCTGCTGATCCGGGCCGAGAGCGGCGGGTACCGCCCGCTGATCGTGGTGCGCCACCGGGTCACCGACCCGGGCTCCGGCGCGCACACCGGCCCGCTGCTGCCCCCGGTCGCGGAGCGGGCCGCGCCCGACCCCGACCGGCGGCCCCGCTCGCAGACCCGCGACCAGCTGCGGCTGGCCCACCTCACCCGGATGCTGCAGGCCCTCGGCCACGCGGCGGCCGGCGGCGAGCCGCTGCTCGGTGGGGTGATCGGGCTGGACGCCGACGTGGTGCTCTGGCACGACCTGTCCTCGCCGAGCTGGCCGGGCGGGCTCAGCACGCTGGGCGAGTACGACGGCCGGTTCGCCGACCGGCTGGCCGTGGCCGGCGCGGCCGCCACCGGGGGCCCGGCGTTGGCCGACGCCTCCCGGGTCACCGAGTGCCGCCGCTGCCCCTGGTGGCCGACCTGCGAGGCGGATCTCGCCGCGCGGGGCGACGTGAGCCTGGTGCTGCGCGGCGAGGACGCGGTGTCGCTGCGCTCGGTCGGGGTCACCACGGTGGCCGCCCTCGCCGCGCTGGACCCGGCCGCCGAGCCGCCGGCCCCGCTGCACGGCATGCCGCTGGCCGACGCGGTGTCGCTGGCCCGGGCGTGGCAGCGCGGGTTGCCGCTGGTGCGCCGGGTTGAGCGGGTGCCGGTGACCAGGGCGGACGTCGAGGTCGACGTCGACATGGAGAGCTTCGGCGAGTCCGGCGCCTACCTGTGGGGCTGCCTGCTGACCACGCCCGGCGGTGCCGACCTGGCCGACCTGCTCGGCGAGCCCGCCGGCTACCGCTCCTTCGTCACCTGGCGGCCGCTGCCCACGCGCGACGAGGCGCGGTCGTTCGCCGAGTTCTGGACGTGGCTGTCGGCGCTGCGCGGGCGCTGCGCGGAGCACGGGCTGAGCTTCGCCGCGTACTGCTACAACGAGCAGGCGGAGAACCGCTGGATGCTCGGCTCCGCCGACCGGTTCGCCGGGCAGCCGGGCATCCCGACCCGCGAGGAGGTGCGCGAGTTCATCGCCTCCGACCGGTGGATCGACCTGTTCGCCGTGGTCAGCCGGTGGTTCCTCTGCGCGCACGGCAAGGGGCTCAAGCGCATCGCGCCGGCCGCCGGGTTCTCCTGGCACGACCCCGAGGCCGGTGGGGAGAACTCGATGCGCTGGTACCGCGACGCGGTGGGCCTGGACGGGGTGCGGGTCCGGCCCGACCAGCGCGACCGGTTGCTGCGCTACAACGCCGACGACGTGTTCGCCACCCAGGCGCTGCGCGACTGGATGTGCTCCCCGGAGCTGGCCAGGATCCCGCTCGCCAGCGAGCTGTGAGCGGCCGCGGCCGGGTGGTGCCGCTCGCCACGTAGGGTCGGCCGCGTGTCGGAGCTGCCCACGATCCCGGTGCCCGGTGGCCGCGTCGAGTACCAGGACATACCCGGCGACCCCGCGCTCGCCCCGCTGCTGTTCCTGCACGAGGGCCTCGGCTCGGTCGCGCTGTGGCGCGGGTTCCCCCGGCGGATCGCCGAGGCCACCGGTCGCCGCGCCGTCGCCTACTCGCGGCTGGGCCACGGGTACTCCGACCTGCCGAGGGTCGAGCGCACCGCCACCTTCATGAACGACGAGGCCGACACGGTCGTGCCCGCCCTGCGGGAGCGCCTCGCTCTGGGCGACCCGGTGCTCGTCGGGCACAGCGACGGTGGCTCGATCGCGTTGATCCACGCCGCGACGCACCCGGTCGCCGGTGTCGCGGTGTTGGCGCCGCACGTGTTCGTGGAGGAGGCCGGTCTGCGAGGCATCGCGGCGGCGCGGGAGGCGTTCACCGGCGGCGACCTGCGCGCGCGGATGGCGCGGCGGCACCGCGACCCGGACGTCACGTTCTGGAGCTGGAACGACGTCTGGCTTTCCGAGGAGTTCCGCGCCTGGGACCTGCGGCCGCTGCTGCCCGGCATCACGGCGCCGGCGCTCGGCGTGCAGGGCACCGACGATCCGTACGGCACGGTGGCGCATGTCGAGGCGGTGCGCGACGCCGCCACGGGCCCTGTCGAGCTGCTGGTGCTCGACTGTGGCCACGCCCCGCACGCGGAGCTCCCGGAGCCGACCGACGCCGCCGTGCTCCGCTTCGTACGCGCGGTGGCCTGAGCCACGCCGGCCTGAGCCACGCCGGCCTGAGCAGCGCCGGCCTGAGCAGCGCCGGCCTGATCCGACGCAACGTGTGTGCCGCCGGTGCTCAGGCCTTGAGCAGCGCCTCGGCCAGCTCGGCGGGACGGGTGAACAGCGCCTCGTGGCTGCCCGGGGCGTCCTGGACCGGCACGCCGAGCCGGTCGGCGAACCGCGGCCAGCCGTACTCCCCGGGCGGCAGCGCCACGTCCTCGGTGCTCAGCACGTACGCGGTGGGCACGCCCAGCTCGGCCGGGTCCAGCGGCTGGATCGTCTCGGTGAAGTACTGGAACGGCTGGGGCACCAGCAGCGGGTGCACCGCCCGCTGCACGGCCTCGGACGCGTCGTTCATGAAGGCGGCCTGCCACACCTCCAGCGGCAGCGCGATCGAGTTGTTCCCCGACGCGGCGGCCAGCCCGCCGAACATCTCCTGGTAGTCCGGGGGCATCTCGTCGTACAGCGAGTGCCCGCTCGCCGGGACGATCGCGCTCCAGTACACGACCTTGCGCAGCCGCCCGGGGAGCCTCGGCGCGGCGCCGGTCACCGGGATGCCGCCCCAGCTGTGCCCGACCAGGGTCACCTCGCGCTGGTCCGCCCCCTCGACCACGCCGACCACCGCGTCCACCACGTCGGCCAGGCTGTGCGCGGTCGGGTCGTCCCCGTCGGCCAGGCCGGGCAGTGTCGGGGTGAGGACGCGGTGCCCCGCCGCGCGGAGGTGCTCGGCGACGGGGCGCCACGCCCAGCCCCCGTGCCAGGCGCCGGTGATCAGGACGAAGGTCTCGGACATGGAGGCTCCTGGTGGGGGCGTCGTCGGGCGGCGTGACCGTGGTCGGGCTCAGCCGGCGGTCGGGTCGAAGCCTTCCTCCCAGTAGTGCGGCCGCCCGATCGGGATCCCGAGCTGGACCAGCGCCTGGTTGTCCTCCCAGTGCGTCGACTCGAGCACGATCTTCCCCTGCTCGTCGAACTGGTGGAACGTGGAGCCGATCGTGGTCACCGTCCGGCCGCCGGTCGGGATGCCCCGGAAGGTGGTGGCGTCCTCGACCGAGACGGTCCAGTGGATGAGCCCGTAGGGGCCGTCGCCGGCCAGGTACTCGGTCGGGGTGAACGTGTAGGTGCCGTTCTCCCCGGCGGCCATGGCGCCGAACTTCTCGGCCAGCATTGTCCGGTCGGTGACGGTGTCCACCAGGTGGTCCTCGACGAACGTGTCCTCGAGGGTGAACCAGTCGGCGTACAGCGTGCCGAGCGCGTCCACGTCGCCGCCCAGCGCGGCGCACCAGCGGCTCGCGTGCTCCATCCCGTTGGCCGGGGCGAACCCGGCCGGTCCGGCGCCGTCGGCGGACGCGGTGGCCGTGCCCTTGGTGCCGGTGAGCGAGGTGGTCGGGTGCACCGGGCCGGTCTGGCGGAACACCGCGGCCGCGTCCCACCAGGACGACTCGCGGGTGATCAGCCCGTTCTCGTCGTACTCGTGCCAGGTGTGGCCCTGGGTGGAGAACGGCTTCCCGGCCACGTCCACCCCGAGGAAGACCCCGGCGTGCTTCGGGCTCCACTCCCACCGGATCAGGCCGCGCCGCGGGGTGCCGATGTACGAGCGGATCCGGAAGTTGTGGATGCCGACGCCGTTGTCCGGGTCGGTGTTGGCGTACGGCACGAACAGCCGGTGCAGGTCGCCCTTGTCGGTGATGCCCCGCTGGTCCAGCATCACGTCCTCGAACAGGAAGTCGTCGGCGTACATCGCGCAGATCGCCTCCGGGCTGTGCCGAAACGACTTCAGCCACTTGACCGCGTGGTTGTAGTGCACCGTGCTCCATCTCCTCGTGCTCGCCGGGTTGCGCCGGGGGGCGCCGCATCCCTCTACTACCCCAGACGCGGCGGGGCGCCCCGCGACCCGGGCGGTTCGCCCGCAACGACACCCGATCGGGAACCGGATCCGGCCCGCTGATCCGGGCGGCCGGTCACCGGCACGAACGGGTGGTCCGGCCCGCGCCCCGAAACGACGTGCGGCGCCGGCCGCGATGTCCTCAGCGACAGCGCGGCAGGCCACCGGGTCGGGGGACGACATGCACACCACCACACAGCGGCGTTCCCGGGCGTTCGACGGGACTCCGCCGTGGACCGCACCCTCCGCCGGCCGGTTGCCGGTCAGCCCGTGGGCGCCGCCGGCGGGCCTGGACGGTCCGCTGTCCGAGGAGGAGATCCGTGCGGCCCGCCCGGCCACGTTCCGGAACGGCCTGGTCGCAGTCGTGGTCCTGCTGCTCGTCTCGGGGGTGGCGGCCATCGCGGGCACCGGCCCGTCGGTGCGGCCGGCGTCGACCTCCCCGGGCCAGGCGGTGCTCGCCCGGTGCGAGGGGGCGCGCAACGTCGGACCCGCGCTGCGCGCCGGGACCGTCTCCGACGGCAGCCCGGTCTACCTGGTGCCCTACCAGGACGCCGGGGGTGCCTGGTGGGGCGCGCGGGTGCTGGTGTCCCGCGACGGCACCCGGTACGGGGTCGGCGACTGCACCTCCGTCCAGCTGCCCCGGCGGGGTTGATCCGGCGGGGTTGATCTGCTCGTGCGGCCGATGCGGCATCGCATGCCCGCCACGGGCGAGCTCCTCACCTTCTTCGTCGAGCCGCATCGCGTGTTCGCCGACCGGCTGCGCGAACGCCGCGGCAACACCATCACGGCGGTCCCTCGGGCGTCAGCGCGACCAGGTGATCGTAGAACCGGGTGGGCGCCTCTTGACCGAACCGCTCGCCCTGTCCGAGCTCAGCGCGGCTCGAGCACCTCGAGCAGGTCCTCCCGGCCGAACATCCGTGCCGTGTCGACGGCGGTGGGGTGGCCCGCCCTCGGGTCGGCGCCACCGGAGACCAGCGCGTGCACCACGTCGTCCGCACCCTTGAACACAGCGCCGGCCACCGGGGACTGGCCTCGGTCGTTCAGCCGGTTCACGTCGGCGCCCCGCGCGAGCAGCGCGGCCACCACGTCCGCATGCCCGTGGTAGGCGGCGAGCATGAGCAGCGTGTCGCCCTTGTCGTTGGCCAGGTTCACCGGCACGCCGGCGTCCAGGTAGGCGACCAGCGCGGCCAGCTGGCCCTCCCTGGCCATGATGAACACCCGCGAGGCGAGTTCGACGACCTGGTCGTCCGGTTGTTCGCTCATCGTGGACAGCGTAGGCGGCCACTCCCGGCCAGCCCCGGTTACCGGTCGGTAGCCGAGAGCGTCGCCGGCGTGCACAATCGGGGACGCCGACAGCCCGACTCACGACTGGATCCGACGCCGATGATCGAGTGGTCCGACACCGAACTGATGATCCGCGAGGCCATCCGGGGGTTCGTGGACAAGGAGGTGCGGCCGCACGTCGACGCGCTCGAGTCCGGCGAGCTGCCGCCCTATGAGATCATCCGCAAGATGTACGCGGCGTTCGGCATCGGCGCGATGGCCGAGGAGTCGCTGCGCAGGTCGCTGGACCGGGAGCGGGCGGCCCAGGCGGCCCGCGCCCAGGGGATCGAACCACCGGCCCGCGACGAGGACACCGGGGCGACCGGCGAGACCGCCGGCCGGGAGGCGATGGTCGCCATCCTGACCAGCGAGCTGGCCGGGGTCAGCCTCGGGATCGTGACCTCGATGGGGGTCAGCGTCGGGCTCACCGCCGCCACCATCCGGTCCAGGGGCACGCTCGCGCAGAAGGAGCGGTGGCTGCCCAAGCTGGCCACCTTCGAGCACGTCGGCGCCTGGGCGATCACCGAACCGGACTCCGGCTCGGACGCGTTCGGGGGCATGACCACCTACGCCCGCCGCGACGGCGAGGGCGGCTACCTCCTCAACGGGCGCAAGACGTTCATCACCAACGGCCCGTACGCCGACGTCACCGTGGTGTTCGCCAAGCTCGACGAGGGCGGCGGGTCGGGCGCCGACCGGCGGGACCGCACCGTGCTGACCTTCGTGCTGGACAGGGGCATGCCGGGGTTCAGCCAGGGGAAGCCGTTCAAGAAGATGGGGCTGATGTCCTCCCCGACCGGCGAGCTGTTCTTCGACGGCGTCCGGGTCGGCGCGGACCGGCTGCTCGGCGAGCGTGAGCCGGACGCGGCCACCGGCGACAGCAGGGACGAGGTGCGCTCCGGGTTCACCGTGGAGCGCATCGGGGTCGCGTCGCTGGCGTTGGGCATCATCAACGAGTGCCACCGGCTGTCTGTCGAGTACGCGAGGTCCCGCACCCTGTGGGGCCAGGAGATCGGCCGTTTCCAGCTCATCCAGCTCAAGCTGGCCCGGATGGAGATCGCCCGGATCAACGTGCAGAACATGGTGTTCGCGGCCATCGAGAAACAGCGGGCCGGGCGGACGATCAGCCTGGCCGAGGCGTCCGCGATGAAGCTCTACTCCGCCGAGGCGGCCACCGAGGTGGCGATGGAGGCGGTGCAGCTGTTCGGCGGCAACGGCTACATGGCCGAGTACCGGGTGGAGCAGCTGGCCAGGGACGCCAAGTCGCTGATGATCTACGCGGGCAGCAACGAGATCCAGGTGACGCACATCGCCAAGGGGCTGCTCGCGTCGGGCTCCGGGTGAGCAGCCGCGCGCTGGTCACCGGCCTGGTCGGCGCCGCGCTCATCGGCCTGCTCGGCGCGCTGACCACCGGGTGCACCGGCGCGGCGCCGCCACCCGCCCCGACGGTCGCGGTAGCCCGGGGCACGGTGAGCAGCACGGCATCGGCGACCGGGGCGCTGTCCGGTGTCACCGAGCGCGGCCCGGGCAGCGTCGCCGTGCTGCCGTTCGCCGAGGCCGACGCGGCTGGGCTGCGCGCGGGACAACCCGCGCGGGTGGAGGTGTCGGCGGTGCCGGGGCTGGAACTGGCCGGCACGGTGCTGGCGGTCGCCCCGGACGCGGTGCAGATCTCCGGGGTGGCCGACTACTACGTGACTGTGGTGCTCGCGGCCGCGGACCCCCGGCTGCGGGCCGGCCAGACGGTCGAGGCGACGGTGATCACGGACATCCGCCGCGACGTTCTGGTGGTCCCGACCGCCGCCGTGGTCCGCCGGGGCTCGTCGACCGCCGTGTACACCCCCGGTCCCGGCGGCGAGCCGGTGCGGACGCCGATCGTGGCCGGCGCCGAGGGCGGCGGGCTCACCGAGGTGCGCTCCGGGCTCCGCGAGGGTCAGCCCGTGCTGGCGCGCGCCCCGGTGACCGGCGGCTGAGCCGTTCGGGTGCGCCGGTCGGGTGCGCCGAGTGACCCGGCGCGCTGGGCCGGCCGGGTGGGCTCGGACGGCTCAGTCGCCGGAGTCGTCGCCCGAGTCGTCGTCGCCCGAGTCGTCGTCCTCGTCATCGGAGTTCTCGCTGTCGGAGCCCTGGTCCGCGCTCTGCGCGGCGGGCGCCGGGGCGGCCTTGGCCGCCACGTCCTTGCGGTGCTTGGGGATCTCCTGGGAGGCCCGCACCACCTGCACCTGGTCGCCGACCTGCAGGAAGTTGAACCAGGCCTGGGCATCCGCGGGGTTCAGGTGGATGCAGCCCGCCGAGGAGCGGTTCGGGCTGCCGCTGTGGAACGCGATGCCGCCGTCCTCGAAGAAGACCGACCAGGGCATCGGTGCCGGCTGGCCGTTCGGCAGCCGCGACTCCTTGCTCTTCCAGTCCTTCTCCTTGCGGTAGACCCGCAGGGAGTGCCCGATCGGGGTCTCCTTGCCGTTGCCGCCGGAGGAGATCTTCACCGGGCCTCGGAAGAACTTGCCGTCCTTGAGCAGCCAGGCCCGCTGCGAGTCGAGGTCGACGCAGGCCTTCGCGGTGGTCGTACACGGGGTACCGGCCACCAGCGGCGCCTGCTGCGCCGCCTGGGCAGCGGAAGGCGCGGCGAATGCGGGGATGGCCAGGAAACTCCCGGCCAGGGCCGTCAGGCCCACCACTCCACTCGCCACGGCTGCCAGGCGACGCCTGCCAACCCGCCGATCGTTGACCATCCGTTACCTCTCCACATCGCAGTACCTCCGGACCGGGGCATCCGGAGGCTCTACGGGGATTGACGCGTGACTGACGTTTTGGTTGCGGGGTACCGAGTGAAATTCCGGTCACGATCCCGACACGTACCCGTGCTGTGCAACGAACCCGTCCAGGCAACGTACCTGCTCAGACCAACGGCGACTCCGGCCGCCCCCGCTGCGACCCGGCGCGCAGCGCGCTGAGCAGGGCTTCTCCCACCGGCACGCCCAGCCCGGTGCACGGGTCCCAGCCGGGGCCCGCGGTGTAGGCGCCGTTGGAGCCGGAGGTGATGTCCCGGAAGCCGGCCGGGTCCGCGCCGGCCGCCGCGTAGAGCGCCGGCTGGAGCAGCCCGAGGCGACTCCCGGTGGCCTGGGCGAGCCGCGCGGCCAGCGCGGCCCACAGCGGGGCCACCGCGCTGGTGCCGCCGATCACGCCGTCCCGGCCGTCGACCCGGATCCGGTAGCCGGTGCGCGGGTCGGCGACCGCGGCCACGTCCGGCACGCCGCGGCCGTCGGCGGTGGCCCCGGTCCCGGAACCCGCTCGGGGCTGCCAGCCGGGCCGGGGGAACGCGCGGCTGATCCCCCCGCCGGTGGCGCCCTGGCCGGGGCCGTTGTTCCACACCACCTCGCTGGTCACCGCCCCGGTGTCCGGGTCGGCCGCGAGGCTGGTGCCGCCGCAGGCCAGCACGTGCGGGCTGGACGCCGGGAAGTCGACGTGCGGGCGGCCGTCGGCAGCCCGGTCGGAGCTGCCGTCGTCGCCCGCCGCCGCGGTGACGGTCACGCCCAGCGCGGCGGCGTCGGCGAACGCCTGGTCCATCGCGGTGCGGGCCTGCGCCGTCCAGCCGTCCTCGCTCTGCCCCCAGCTGATGCTGATCGCGGCCGGGGTCGGGGTGGCGTGCGTGGCCCGCACCACGGCGTCCAGGAAGCCGGCGTCGGTGTTCGGCGCGAAGTACACCTGCAGCTGCGCGCCGGGGGCCAGCGCGCCGGCCACCTCGATGTCCAGCAGCACCTCGCCGTCGGCGCCGTCCGGATCCTGCCCGGGGCGGTTGGTCGCGCCGTCCAGCCCGACCACACGCACCGGCGGCGGGCGCAGCCCCAGTGAGCCGAAGTAGGTGTCCAGCTCGCTCTGCGCGAACCCGCCACCCAGCTCGACGATCGCGAGTGTCTGCCCGGTGCCGTCGGTCCCGGCCGGGAACCGGTACACCTGCCCGAGCTGCGGCGGGGTGTAACTGCTGGTCACGGCGGACGGCAGGACGGTGCGGAACCGGGTGCGGGCCTGCGGCCGGTCGTCCAGCCCGAGCACGGCGGTGACCACGCCGTCCAGCTCGGCCGGCACGCTCAGCCCGCCGCTGCGCCTGCGCTGCCCCCCGGCTGCCCCGGCGGCCGGGGTGAGCGAGGTGCCGAACAGCCGGCCGAGCAGCTCCGCGCTCCCGCCGATGCGCACCAGCCGGGCGGCGGCGTTGGTCTCCAGCACCCGCGCGCCGAGCCCGGTGAGCACCTCGCTGACCGTCCGCACGTCGGCGGGGTCGGCGCCGTAACGCTCGGCGAGCTCGGCCGGGGTGATCGGGCCGATCGGGTGGACGGGGCCGGCCCGGCCGATCACCGCGAGGTCGGGTGGCTCGGCCCGGCGGCGCAGCACCAGCGACGCCTCCACCGGCGTGTCGGCGGGTAGCGTCACCCGGGGACGCGACCCGGTGGCGGCCGGGCGTTCGCTGCCCGGCAGGGCACGCAGCTCGAGGGGGTGATCGGGCTCGCTCATGCGGCCTGACGGTAGAGGATCAGCACGGGTGCGGTGCGGCGCACGTATCGGCCGGTCGCAAAGCGGGTACTCCGGATCATCGACGGCGTTGCTGGGAGGAACTCGTGGGTCTGAACTACCGGGGTCGGCGCAAGCTCGGTCCGCTGCCGATCTGGCGGAACGTGTCGCGGTCCGACCGGGGCAAGACGGTGTCCTGGACGGTCAAGCTGTTCGGCGTCAGCTGGAACAGCCGAACCAAGAAGAAGACCGTCGACCTGCCCGGGAACTACTCGTACACGACCGACGGGCACTGAGCCGGCTGAGCTCGTCGGGCTCGGGGTGATTGCCCGTCCCGATCCGGGGTAGTCGCGGGGCATGGCCATTGCGACGACGAATCCGGCGACCGGCGAGACCGTCCGGGAGTTCGACGAACTCAGTGAGGCGGACCTGCAGCAGCGGCTGCAGCGGGCCGCGGAGGCGTTCCGGAGCTGGCGCACGACGAGCTTCTCCGAGCGCGCGCGGCGGATGCGCCGCGCGGCGGAGATTCTGGACGACGACGCGGACGACCTCGCCGCCGTCGCCACCCTGGAGATGGGCAAGACCCTGGCCTCGGCGAAGGCCGAGGTGGGCAAGTGCGCGAAGGGCTGCCGGTACTACGCCGAGCACACCGAGGCGATGCTCGCCGACGAGCGGTACGAGGTGCCCGCCGCGCCCGACGCCCAGGTGTACACCCGGTACGAGCCGCTGGGCCCGGTGCTCGCGGTGATGCCGTGGAACTTCCCCTACTGGCAGGTGTTCCGGTTCCTGTGCCCGGCGCTGATGGCCGGCAATGTGGGCCTGCTCAAGCACGCGTCGAACGTGCCGCAGGTGGCGCTGGCGATCGAGGACGTGCTGACCCGCGCCGGCTTCCCCGAGGGCGTGTTCCAGACGCTGCTGGTCGGCTCGAAGCGCATCGAGTCGATCATCGAGGACGACCGGGTGCGCGCGGTGACCCTGACCGGGAGCGAGCCGGCCGGGCGGCAGGTGGCGGCGACCGCCGGGCGCAGCGTCAAGACCAGCGTGCTGGAGCTGGGTGGGGCGGACGCGTTCATCGTGATGCCGTCGGCCGACCTGGACGAGGCGGTCACGAACGCGGTGAGCTCCCGGATGCTGAACAACGCCCAGTCCTGCATCAACGCCAAGCGGTTCATCGTGCACGAGCAGGTGGCGGACGAGTTCACCGAGAAGATGGTGCGCGAGATGGAGGCGTTGCGGGTCGGTGACCCGACCGACGAGAACACCGACATGGGCCCGCTGTCCTCCCCGGACGCGGTGGAGACCCTGGACCAGCAGGTGCGCGACACGGTGTCGGCCGGCGCGCGGCTGCTCACCGGCGGCAAGCCGCTGGGCGGGCCGGGCAACTACTACCCGCCGACGGTGCTCGCCGACGTCCCGGACGGCTCGCCCGGGCACCGGGAGGAGTTCTTCGGCCCGGTCGCGCTCATCTGGCGGGCGCGCGACGTCGACGACGCGATCCGGATCGCCAACGACTCGGACTTCGGGCTGGGCGGCAGCGCTTGGACCCGGGACGCCGAGGAGCAGCAGCGCTTCGTGGCCGAGGTGGAGACCGGGATGATGTACATCAACAAGTTCACCGAGTCGACGCCGGAGGTTCCGTTCGGCGGAGCCAAGAACTCGGGCTACGGTCGGGAGCTGGCCCAGTTCGGGCCGCGTTCCTTCGTCAACGCGAAGACCGTGTGGATCAACGGCTAGGAGGCCCCTGGTGGCGGACGTCAACGACTGGAACCAGAAGATCATCGAGGAGTTCCGGACCAACGAGGGGCGGGTCGGCGGCCAGTTCGAGGGGGCGCCGCTGCTGCTGCTGCACACCATCGGCGCGAAGAGCGGCGCGGAGCGGATCAACCCGATGATGTACCAGGACCTGGGCGGCAGCTACGCGGTGTTCGCCTCGTTCGCCGGCGCGCCGAAGCACCCGGCCTGGTATCACAACCTGGTGGCGCACCCGGAGAACGTGGTCGAGATCGGCGCCCGCACCGAGCGGGTCACCGCCCGGGTCGCCGGGTCGCCCGAGCGGGAGCAGATCTGGGAGAAGCAGAAGGCCGACTACCCGGGGTTCGCCGACTACGAGTCCAAGACCGACCGCACCATCCCGGTGGTCGTGCTCGACCCCTCCTGACGGAGGTACTGCGCGGCGAGCAGGGCGCCCACCCGGGCGCTGTGCTCGATCACCCGCTCGGCGTCGGTGTCGATGATGCCGGCCTGCCAGGCGGTGACCAGCTCGACGAAGCCGCCGATGCCCATGAGCGCGCTCATCCGCAGCTCCTCGGCATCGGCGCCGTCGCGCAGGTGCGGGCCGGCCAGTGCCACGAGCAGGTCGGTGAACTGCTGCAGCGTCTGCTGCCGGCACTGCTCCAGCGCGGCGCTGCCGGTGTGCTCGCCGAACAGCAGCTGCGCCCCGCGCGGGTCGTCGCCCAGGTTGTGCACCAGCTCGGCGATGGCCCCGCGCAGCTGGCTGATCGGATCCTGGTCGAGCCTGCTGGCGATCGCGTCCAGTACCCGGGCGATCGTGGTGTCCCGCACCTGGTCCCACACCGCGACCAGCAGCGCGTCCCGGTCGCTGAAGTGCTCGTAGAAGTACCGGTCGGTCAGCCGGGCGCGGGTGCACACTCCCCGCATCGTCACCGCTGACCAGCCGTGCTCCCGCCAGATCTCGAGCGCCGCCTCGACCAGCTGGCGACGGCGGTCGGCCTGGCGCTGCTCGAGGCTGCGCCCGCCGTAGGTCCCGGGTCTGGTCTTCACCCTCCCATCTTGACAAGGGTCGCCCCCGGACCACAATGTGATGGCATGCGACCTCAGAGATGGCAGGTGCCATCAGATGGGCGGGCAGCGTCGCCTGGCCGGTCGCCGGAGCCCGGCTGGTGCACCCTGCCGAAGGCCTCCCGGCGGGCGCGGACGCTGTCCCGGATCTCCACCACGGCGGTTCGCCCGCTGCTCACCGGCATGCCCGGCGGTGCCGCCGGGGTGCGGTTGACCCGCCGCCTGGTGGCCGGCTTCCTGGCGTTGTTCGGCCCGCCGGTCACCGGCACCGAGACCCACCGGGTGGACGTGCCCCGCCCCGGCGGGCTGTCCGTGCGCGGCGAGTGGGTGCGCGGCCCCGGCGCCGGCCGCCGCGACGCCGTGCTGCTCTACCTGCACGGCAGCGGGTACGCGGTGTGCTCGGCGCGCACCCACCGGGGCCTGACCTCCCGGCTGTCCGGGATGGCCGGGCTGCCGGTGTTCGCCTGCGACTACCGGCTCGCCCCGCACCACCGCTTCCCGGCGGCCGGCGACGACGTGCGGGCCGCCTACGACTGGCTGCTCGAGCAGGGCTGGCCGGCGGAGCGGATCGTGCTGGCCGGCGACTCGGCCGGCGGGCACCTCGCCGTCGACCTGGTGCTGGAGCTGGCCAGGGCCGGCCGTCCCACGCCGCCGGGCATGGCGCTGTTCTCCCCGCTGATCGACCTCACCTTCGCGCTGGCCCGGCAGCGGGAGCGGGTGCGCCGCGACCCGCTGGTGTCGGCGGCCCGCGCCCGCCGGCTGCTCGCGCTCTACACCCGGGGCGCCGACGCCGCGGACCCCCGGCTGGCCTTCGACTTCACCGGGGTGGGCGCGCTGCCGCCGACGATGATCCAGGCCGGCGCGGCGGAGATGCTGGCCGCCGACGCGGAGTACCTCGCGCGGTGCCTTCGCGCCGAGGGCGGCCGCTGCGAGCTGCAGGTCTGGCCGGACCAGATGCACGTGTTCCAGGCGCTGCCGGTGCTGGTGCCGGAGGCGGAGATCGCGCTGGGCAGGGCGGCGGCGTTCCTCACCGCCGAGCTGGCGCTGGCCGGCGCGGCCCCGCTGGCCGACCGGGAGGTGGTCTAGGTGCTCGGGCTGTTCGGGGGCCGGACGGGACGGACGTACCGCGCGGACGCGGTGGTCACAGGGGCCGGCGGCGGCATCGGGCGCGCGTTCGCCAGGGAGCTGGCCCGGCGCGGCGGCCGGGTGGTGTGCGCGGACATCGACCGGGTGGTGGCCGGGCGGACCGTCGCGCTGGTCGAGGCGGCCGGCGGCGCGGCGGTGGCGGTCCGCTGCGACGTGTCGGTCCGCGCCGACGTCGAGGAGCTGGCCGGGGTCGCCGAGCGCTGGTTCGGCGGCCCGCCCGGGCTGGTGGTGAACAACGCCGGCATCGGCACCGGCGGCAGGGTGGTCGGCGAGGTGCCGCTGGCCGACTGGGAGCGGACGCTCGGGGTGAACCTGTGGGGCGTGGTGCACGGCTGCCACGTGTTCGCGCCCCGGCTGCGCGCCGCCGGCGCCGGCGGGATCATCAACATCGCCTCCGCCGCGAGCTTCGCCGCCGCCCCGAGGATGGCCGCCTACAACGTCAGCAAGGCCGGCGTGCTCGCCCTGTCCGAGACGCTGGCCGCCGAGCTGTCCGGGACCGGCGTCGCGGTGACCGTGGTATGCCCCACGTTCGTGCGCACCGACATCCTGCGCACCGGGCTGATCGACGACGCCGCCGCCTCGCTGGCCGACACGCTGATGCGCTGGACCGGGGTCACCCCGGAGAGCATCGCCACCGCCGGCCTGGACGCGCACGACCGCGGTCGCAGCCACGTGGTGCCGCAGTGGGACGCCCGCGCGGTCTGGCTGCTCAAACGGATCTCCCCGCCGGGCTACACCCGCGCGCTGGGCCTGCTCGGCCGCCTCGCGCCGGGCTCCCCGGCACCGGCCCCCGCGTCGAGCCCGCCCGCCGCGCCGCCCCCGATCCCCGCCCGGACTCCGGCACCGCCCCCCACCCCGACCCCCGTGCCCCAGGAGCGCTGAGCCATGGCCTTCGACTACGACCGGATGCTCGAGACGATCAAGGACCGGCAGTGGGCGCTCGCCGACGTCGACTGGGACGCCCCCGGCGCCGAGCTGGTCACCGACGAGCAGCGGCCCCGGCTCAAGGCGTTCATGACCGACCTGGTGTGGATCGAGAACGTCGGTGCGCGCGGGTTCGCCGCGCTCGCCACGAAGGCGCCGAACGAGACGATCAAGCAGATCTACACCTACTTCCACGCCGAGGAGCAGCGGCACGCGAACGCCGAGCTGGCCCTGATGCGCCGCTGGGGGATGCTCACCGACGGCGAGGTGCCCGAGCCGGACATCAACGTGCGGCTGGCGATCGAGGCGCTGGACCGGTACGCCGACTCCGCGCAGCTGTCCGTGCTGGGCACCGTCATCCCGATGCTCGAGGTCGCGCTGGACGGCGCTCTGGTGAAGTTCCTGCTCGACGAGGTCGACGACCCGGTGTGCCACGAGGTGTTCCGGAAGATCAACGCCGACGAGTCCCGGCACATCGCCGTCGACTTCCAGGTGCTGGACCTGATCGGTGCCGCCCCGCTGCGCCGGCTGCTCATCCAGTCGGCAAGCCTGGTGCAGCCCCGGATGCTGCTGTTCGCGCTGATCTACATCCCGCTGCTGAACAAGATGCGGGACAACATCGTCGAGATGGGGCTGAGCGAGCGGAAGCTGTACGCCGCGCTCAACCGGTTCACCGGCATCGGCGAGCGCAGCGCGAACACCCGCAGGGTCCCGCTCTACCAGGTGATCAAGCGCCAGGCCGCGATGGTCACCGACCGCTCCCACCCGTACCACTACCTGGCCGACTTCCTGGTCACGGTGACCGGGCTGATCCCCACCCGGCTGCTGCCGAAGACGCCGACCTGGGCCGAGGAGCTCACCTACGAGCCGGTGGCCAGGTGAGCGCGCCCGCGCCGGTGCGCACCGGGGGCGGTGCCGGGGCAGGGGCGGGTGCCGTGCTGATCGTCGGCGCCGGGTTCGCCGGGCTGGGTACCGCGATCCGGCTGCGCGCGGCCGGCATCGACGACTTCGTCATCCTGGAGCGGTCCGGGCAGGTCGGCGGCACCTGGCGGGACAACGTCTACCCGGGCGCCGCCTGCGACATCCCGTCGCTGCTGTACTCGTACTCCTGGGCGCCCAACCCGGACTGGAGCCGGGCCTACTCGGGCAGTGCGGAGATCCTGGCCTACATCCGGCACCTGGTCGAGCGCTACGACCTCGCCCGGCACATCCGGTTCGACGCCGACGTGCGTGACCTGGCCTTCGACGAGGCGGCCGGCACCTGGACCGCGCGGACCACCGACGGCGGGGAGTTCACCGCGCGCACCGCCGTGCTGGCCTCGGGGCCGCTGTCCGACGTGCACCGGCCGGACATCCGGGGCCTGGACCGCTACACCGGGAAGCTGATCCACAGCGCCCGGTGGGACCCCGGCTACGACGTGGCGGGCAAGCGGGTCGGGGTGATCGGGACGGGCGCCAGCTCGGTGCAGATCGTGCCGGAGCTGGTTCGCACCGCGGGCAGCGTGAAGGTCTTCCAGCGCACCCCCGGCTGGGTGTTGCCGAGGCTGGACTTCGGTCACCCGCAGTGGCTGCGGTCGGTGTTCCGGCACGCCCCGGCGGTCCAGGACGCCGCCCGATGGGCCTGGTTCGCCGGCCACGAGGCGGTGGCGCTCGGGCTGGTGTGGGACAGCGTGTTCACCACCGCCGTGCAGGCGGTCGCCAGGGCCAACCTGCGCCTGCAGGTCAAGGACCCGTGGCTGCGCCGCCGGCTCACCCCGGACTTCCGTGCGGGCTGCAAGCGGATGCTGATGACCAGCGACTACTACCGGGCGCTGCAGGAGGACACCTGCACGCTGATCACCTGGCCGATCGCCACCCTCGCCGAGAACGGGGTGCGCACCGCCGACGGCATCGAGCACGAGGTGGACGCCGTCGTGCTGGCCACCGGGTTCGACGTCAACCACAGCGGCACCCCGTTCCCGGTGACCGGGGCCGGCGGCCGCGAGCTGGGGCAGGAGTGGGCAGGCGAGGCCTACGCGTACAAGAGCGTCAACGTGGCCGGCTACCCCAACCTGTTCCTCACCTTCGGCCCCAACTCCGGGCCGGGCCACAACTCGGCGCTGCTCTACCTGGAGGCGCAGATCGACTACACCGTGGCGGCGGTCGAGCTGATCCTGGAGCGGGACGTGCGGGCGCTGGACGTGCGCGCGGACAGCCAGGAGCGGTTCAACCGGGACCTGCAGCGGCGCCTGGCCGGCACCACCTGGAACTCCGGCTGCCGCAGCTGGTACCTCACACCGGACGGGTTCAACGCCGCCATGTACCCGGGGTTCGCCACCCAGTACGCGCGGCAGCTGAGGAGGATCGAGCTGGCCGACTATCGGGTCGACCGGCGCCGGGCGGCCGCGCTGGCCGCACCGGCCTGAGCGCCCGCCCGAGCGCTGTCGCCTAAGCGCTGGTGCCGGCCGGGCCCTGGCTCAGCTGTAGCCGAGCTTCTTGCTGCACGACGGCCATGCGTTCCAGCCCTGCTCCTGCTGCACCTTCTTGGCCACCGCGATCTGCTCGTCCCGGTTGGCCTGGTCGGCGGACGGCGCGTATTTCTTGCCGCCGTAGGACCGCCAGGTGGAGTCGGTGAACTGCAGGCCGCCCTTGTAGCCGTTGCCGGTGTCGGCGTCCCAGTTCTGGGTGCTCTCGCACTTGGCCAGCTTGTCCCACTTCGTGTTGCTCGCGGACGATCTCGAGGACGGCTGCTTCTTCTGGTACGAGGCGGTGTGCACCGGCTGGTAGGACTCGGGGTCCGGGGTGTCGTGGCGGAAGCTGTACTTGTACGGCTCCGAGCTGTCCTCGTCGTCCGAGGACGCATCGTCGGAGTCGTAGGAGTCGGGCTCGGCGTTGAGCGAGTAGTCCTCGTCGTGGCCCGACGACGTGTCGTAGTCGCTGTCCGAGTCGGACGGCGCGGCCAGTGCGGAACCGGTGACGGCGGCCAGCGGCGCGGTTGCCATCAGCGTCAACGCACCGGCCTGGACGAGACGGAGGCTGGTGGAGGAGGGCTTGCGGTGACGACCGGACATCGGACGAACTCCAGACACAGACGGACATCGGGGGTGACCGGGCTTGCATCGGATCAACGAGGGGGAGCTCGATCCGATGTGCTGCGCAGCGTAATCGAAACGAGATGACCCGCAACTCTCAGTGGAGGGTGTGTCACGGACGGTTCGCGCGCGGATCCGGCAGGTGCCGTTGACGGCTCACCAGGGCCGCCGTAAGGTTCCTGATGACGGCATCACAGATTCACATGGTGAAACTACTGACCGAGACCCGATGGCGACCGGGACCCGATGACCGAGACCGCGGTGAAGTTCGAGGGCGCCGAGACCGCCCGGCGCGCGGTGCGGCTGCTGGAGATCGTGGCGACCGCGCCGGGCCCGGTCCGGCTGGCCGAGCTGGAGGAGGCCGCCGGGCTGTCCAAGAGCACCTGTTACCGGCTGGTGCGGGTGCTGCAGGACGAGCTGTTCCTGGAGCGTCAGGAGTCCGGCGGCTACCGGGTGGGCAGCCGCATGGTCGGCATGGCGGCCGCCGTGCTGCCCCGGGCCACGGCGTACGCGGCGGCGCTGCCGACCCTCCGGGCACTGGCCGCGGCGTCCGGTGAGACGGCCACGCTGCACGTGCGCGCCGGGAGCCGCTCGGTGCTGGTGCTGGGTGCGGAGAGCGCGGAGCAGGTCGTCCGCCGCGCGGCCCGGATCGGGGAGAGCACCCGGCTGGGGCGGGGGGCGAGCGGGCTGGCGATCCTGGCGCAGCTCCCGGCGGACGACGCCGAGCGGGTCACCGCCGGTGCCGACGACCCCGCCGGGGTCCGCGTCGAGCTGGACGGTGTCCGGGCGGACGGGTACGCCCTCTCGTTCGGCGCCAACCACCCGGGCGTGGCCGGGATCGCCGCCCCGGTGCTGGGCACCGTCGGCCGGCCGGCGGCGGACGGCGCGCCACTGTCCGCCGCGGTGTCCGGCCCCGCCGACCGGTGGACCGGGGAGCGGATGCGTGCCTTCGCGCCGAGGCTGCTCGCCGCCTGCGACCAGCTGAGCGGCCTGTTCGGCGACCCGAGCTGACGACCCGAGCTGACGACACCGAGCTGACGACACCGAGCTGACGACACCGAGCTGACGACACCGAGCTGACGACACCGAGCTGACGACACCGAGCTGACGACACCGAGCTGACGACACCGGAGGACGCATGGCTCCGACACCCACCCGGGCAGCCGCCCTGACCGTCTCACCCCGCGCGCGGCTGCGTGAGCTGCTCGGCTCCGGGGAGCTGATCACCGCGCCCGGGGTGTTCGACGGGATCTCCGCCTCGCTCGCGGCCCGGCTGGGGTTCTCCGCCGCCTACCTGACCGGGGCGGGGACCGCCGCCGCCGGGTTCGGGCTGCCGGACATCGGGCTGGTCAGCCAGACCGAGATGGTCGAGCGGGTGCGGATGGTCACCGGCGTGCTGGGTGACATCCCGCTGATCGCCGACGCGGACAGCGGCTACGGCGCACCGCTGAACGTGGTGCGCACCGTGCGGGAGTACGAGCGCGCCGGGGTGGCCGGGCTGCACCTGGAGGACCAGGCGTTCCCGAAGCGCTGCGGGCACCTGCCGGACAAGGAGCTGGTCACCCCGGCGGCGTACCTGGACACGCTGCACGCCGCGCTGGACGCCCGCACCGACCCCGACCTGGTGATCATCGCGCGCACCGACGCCCGGGGGCCGCTGGGGCTGGACGCGGCGATCGAGCGGGCGAACACCTACGCGGAGGCGGGCGCCGACGTGCTGTTCGTGGAGGCGCCCCAGGACGCGGCGGAGATCGAGCGGATCTCCCGCGAGGTGTCCGCCCCGCTGCTGATCAACATGGTGCAGGGCGGGCTGACCCCGGACACCCCGGCCGAGCGGCTCGCCGCGCTGGGCTTCCGGATCGCCATCCACCCCACCGCGTGCGTGGCGGCCGCCGCGGCCGCGATGGTCCGCTCGCTGGCCGAGCTGCGCGGGGTGGACACGAGCGAGCTCATCCCGCGCACGCCGGCCGACCTCTTCTCCCTCGTCGGCCTGCGCGAGTGGTCCGAGCTGGGCGAGCGCTACCGGTCGGGCGGGCAGGAGGCGTCGGCGTGAGCACGACGAGGATCGAGATCCTGGCCCGGTCGGCCGGTCTCGACGAGGTGCACGTCGGGCGGACCGTGGTGTCCGAGGTGGACATGACAGTGCTGATCGACCTGCAGTTCGCCACCGGGTGGATCGAGCCGCCGCGCATCAACGACCCGGACTGGGCCGCGGTGATCATGGATCACGCCGTGCCCGCGCCGACCGTGCGGGACGCCGAGGGCGGGCCGGGGGCGCGGAAGTTCGCCCGCGACTTCGGCATCAGCCGGTTCTACGACGTCGGCCGGCACGGCGTCTGCCACCAGGTCATCGCGGAGAACGGGCTGGCCCGCCCCGGCGAGGTGCTGGCCTGCACCGACTCGCACACCTGCGCGGGCGGGGCGTTCAACACCGCCGCGCGCGCGGGCTCGCGCCCACCGAGGTGTACTCGATCATGTGCACCGGGCGGACCTGGTTCACCGTGGCGCCGACGATCCGCCACGAGCTCACCGGCACCAAGCCCGCACTGGTCAGCGGCAAGGACATCTTCCCGCACATCGCCGGCAGCTACGGCGACGCGACCAACCACAACCTGGAGTTCGGCGGCCCCGGGCTGGCGTCGGTGCCGATGAACGACCGGCGCACCGTCGCCACCCAGGCCGCCGAGGTCTCGGCCGACTTCGCCACCTTCGCCGCCGACGACGCCCGCCGGGAGTTCCTCGACGCGCACACCGACCGCCCGTACACCCCGGCCGACGCCGACCCGGACGCCGACTACGCCGACGTCCGCCGGATCGACCTGTCCGCGCTGGTGCCCCACGTGGCCCGGCCGGGCGCGGTCAGCCGCAACGCGGTGCCGGTCACCGAGGTGGAGCGGCGGGCGGTGGACCAGTGCTTCCTCGGCTCCTGCGCGAACGGCCAGCTGGAGGACCTGCGGATCGCCGCCGACACGGTGCGCGGCCGCACGGTCGCCCCCGGAGTGCGGATGCTGGTCACGCCGACGTCCCAGGCGGTGTACCGGGACGCGCTGAAGCTCGGCTACGTGGAAGCTGGCCCGCGAGGGCTACCTGCCCGCCGACGCGCTGCCGGCCGACGCGCTGCCGGCCGACGCGATCCGGGGCGGCGTCAGCGGGTGAAGCGGCCGAGCCAGCGCCGGGCGCGCGGCCGGGTGTCGGGCGGGCTGCTGACCGTGCTCCGGCCCGGCCGGGACGGCGTGCACTCCTCGCGGTAGGTGCCGCAGTGCACCGGGTGCAGGCCGGTCGGGAACTCGACCAGCACCGCGGACTCGCCGCAGTTGGCGCAGGGGTAGGTGACGGGGTTGGGGATTCGAAGCATCAGATGCGCTCCTCCGGCGTGCACCGCCGCTCCGGGCGGCGGGCGGACGCGAGGCGGCGATGGCCGCGTCGGGGCGTGACGAGGATGTCTCGGGTGATGGTTCGGGGGCGGACCGGGGCTCCGCCGGTTCGGGGTGACGCCGCGGGTGCGGCGGTCGCCGAGCGAACAACGCTGTCGCGTGGCGCAGAATGTACCCCACGCCCCGGGGCCGGCGGGGGGTCGACACGGGAAGGGGCCAGCGGATGGGCACGCACGACGGGTTCCACCCGGATCTGACCGAGCGCGGTGCCGCGCCGCTGCGCACCCGGCTGCACCACGTCAGGGCCGGTGAGCTGGACGGTTCCACCGCCCAGAGCGGCGGCATGACCCGGCTGGCCGCGATCAGCGGCGCCCGGGTCGGCTCCGAGGCGATCTGGATGGGGGAGACGCACGTCGCGCCGGCCACCGCGTCGGCCGACCACCACCACGGCGAGTCCGAAACCGCGATCTACGTGGTCACCGGCCATCCCGCGTTCGTCTTCCACGACGGCACCGACGAGGTGCGCATCGACACCGGCCCCGGCGACTACGTGTTCGTGCCGCCGTTCGTGCCGCACCGGGAGGAGAACCCCGACCCGGACCACCCCGCCGTGGTGGTCATCTCCCGCAGCACCCAGGAGGCCATCGTGGTCAACCTGCCCGGGCTCTACCCGCTGGAGGAGCCCGGCTGAGCCTCGGGTCGCGCTGGCCGCCGAGGGCCGCGGTTACCGTGGCCCGTGGATTCCTTCCGGTGCCCCCGCTGCGCCCAGCTCGTGTTCTTCGAGAACAGCGCCTGCCTGCGCTGCGGGCAGGCGTTGGGCTTCGCCGCCGACCGGCTCGCCCTGGTCCGCTACGAGGAGCGGTCGGGCCCCCGGCGGTGCGCCAACCAGGGATTGGCCGGTTGCAACTGGCTGGCCGACGGCCCCGGGGAGCTCTGCGCGTCCTGCCGCCTCACCCGTACCCGCCCTGCCGACTCCGACCCGGCGGCGCTGGCGGCGTTCGCCGAGACCGAGGCGGCCAAGCGGCGGGTGGTGTACCAGCTGCTCGACCTGGGGCTGCCGGTCACCGGCTGGTCGGACGCGCCCGGCGGCCTGGGCTACGACCTGCTCTCCAGCGCGGGCCGACCGGTGACGATCGGCCACCAGGACGGCATCGTGACCATCGACCTGGCCGAGTCCGACGACCCGTACCGGGAGCGGGTGCGACAGCAGATGGGCGAGCCGTACCGGACCATGCTCGGGCACCTGCGGCACGAGACCGGCCACTACTACTGGATGGTGCTGGTGGAGCGGGGCGGCCGGTCGGCCGGCTTCCGCGCGCTGTTCGGCGACGAGCGCGCCGACTACCAGGACTCGCTGACCCGGCACTACGAGCAGGGGCCGCCGGACGGCTGGGCGACCGACCACGTCAGCGCCTACGCCACGATGCACCCCTGGGAGGACTGGGCGGAGACCTTCGCGCACTATCTGCACATCCGCGACACGCTGCAGACGGCCGCCGCCTACGGGATGCGGGTCGAGCCCACCGCCGTCCCCGAGCTCGCCGCGGAACCCGTCGAGCCCTCCGACGGCGAGCCGTTCCAGGCGCTGCTGGACCGGTGGCTGCCCCTGAGCTACGCGCTGAACGCGGTGAACCGCGGCATGGGCCGCGACGACCTCTACCCGTTCGTGCTCACCCCGACCGTCGTGGACAAGCTCGCCTGGGTACACCGGGCGGTCCGGGACACCGCCGCCTGAGGCCCCTTCGGCCGCAGACGGGGCCGCGGTGCGGTTGGCAGGATCGCCGATGCGGGCCGTAGGGGCGGCCCCGGACGGGAGAGCGGCGATGGAACTCGGACTGGGCGGCAGGGTCGCGGTGGTCACCGGGGCGAGCAGGGGGATCGGGCTCGCGGTGGCACGGGCGCTGGTGGCCGAGGGCGCGCACGTCGTCGCCGCGGCGCGGAACTCCTCGAAGGAGCTGGACGAGCTGGCCGAGCACGGGCCGGTGCGCACCCTGCTGGTCGACCTGGCCACCGACGACGGCCCGGCGGAGCTGATGGAGTTCGCCGGGGACCGGATCGACGTCCTGGTCAACAACGTGGGCAGCGCCCCTGCCCGCACCGGCGGGTTCCTGTCCATCACCGACGCGGACTGGAACCGGTCGATCACCCTCAACCTGCTGTCGGCGGTGCGCGCCACCCGAGCCGCGCTGCCGGCCATGCTCGCCGCCGGGCAGGGCTCGATCGTGACGGTCTGCTCGGTGAACGCGAGCCTGCCCGACCCGCTGGTGCTGGACTACAGCGCCGCGAAGGCCGCGCTGGCCGCCTTCTGCAAGGGCCTGTCCAAAGAGGTCGGCCCGAAGGGCATCCGGGTGAACACGGTGAGCCCGGGGCCGGTGGCCACCGACCTGTGGCTGGGTGACGGCGGAGTGGCCGCCTCGGTGTCCGGCGCGACCGGTGCGAGCGCCCAGGACGTCATCGACGGCGCCGCCGGCGGCTCGGTGACCGGCCGTTTCTCCCAGCCGTCCGAGGTGGCCGACCTGGTGCTGCTGCTGGCGGGCGACCGGAGCGCGAACGTCACCGGAGCGGACTTCCGGATCGACGGCGGGCTCATCACCACCTGGTGATTCGGTGGTGATTCGTCGCGCTGGTGTGTGACATTTGTGGTTTATGAGGTAATTGAGGGGTACAAAGAGCCTGTTGTCGAGCAGCACCCGGGGGCCGCCGTGCGCCAGACCGTGCACCAGTTCGCGGTGGCCGTACCGCTGACCCTGATCGGTGCACTGGGCATCGGGGTCACCGTCGACGCCACCGGGATCGGCTCGAGCAACCTCCTCGCGGTCGCCGCGCCCGGCCAGTCCCGCACCGCCGTCCCCGGGTTCGCCCCGGGCGCGGGTCCCGCCGACCGCACCCCCGGCGCCGCCCGCCCCGACCTGGGTGCGGGGCTGGCGCCCGGTGGCGGTCCGGCCTCGGGCTCGCGGTCCGGCGGCGGTGCGATCGACGGCACGGGAGCCGCCGGGTCCGGGATTGACGGGTCCGGAGCCGGCGGGACCGGCGTCGACGGGTCCGGGGCCGACGGGTCCGGGGCCGACGGCACGGGGGCACGGGCGGCCGACGACCCGGGGACCGCCCGGCGCTCGGCGACTCAGGCCGGCACCGGTGGGCGCTCCGCGTCCGGCCGGCCGTCCCGACACGCGCCGGGCCGCAAGAAGGCCCATCACCCAGCCGGTTCCGCCGGTTCCGCCGGTTCCGCTGGTTCCGCTGGTTCCCCCGAGCAGGGGCCGTCCCGTCCGGCCGGCTCTGCCGGTGATCCGGCGGACCACCCGGCGCCGGGCTCGTCCTCCGCCCACCGGTGGCCGCCCGAGGTGTTCCCGGCCGGTTCGTCCTCGTCCTCGGGCTGGGGATCGGGGCCGGCCGGCTCGTCGAGCGGTGCGTCGAGCGGTGCGTCGCCCGGCGGTGGGGCCTCGGGAGCCGGTGGATCGGGATCCGACGGTTCGTCGCCCGGCACGGCTGCCGACGGTTCGTCGCCCGGCACGGCTGCCGATGGTTCGTTCGCCGGCACGGGCGGACCCGCGCCGCGCTGAGCGCGGCCCGTGCCGGCGGGCCCGCGGAGCCGTGCGGCCGCCGCCGGGGAGCCGTGCGGCCGCCGCCGGCCGGCTCAGGGCTCGCCGGTGACCTCGAGCAGTGCCGCGCGCAGGGACGCCCGCTCGGCGGCGTTCCCGGTGCCCGCGATCGCCACGCGGTACGCCGCCGCCGCGTCCGCCGGCCGTCCGCACCGTCGCAGCAGATCGGCGCGTACCGCGTGGAACAGGTGGTAGCCGCGCAGTCTCTCGGGCTCGGCCCGCGTGCCCGGGTCGGCCCGCTCGCCCGGTTCGGCCCGCGTGCCCAGGGCCTCCAGCGCGGCCAGGCCCGCCGCCGGACCGTCCCGCTCGGCCAGCGCGACCGTCCGGTGCACCGCGACCACCGGGCTCGGGGTGAGCGCCAGCAGCTGGTCGTAGAGTGCCACCACCTGGCGCCAGTCGGTGTCGGCGGCCGCCGGCGCGTCGCTGTGCACGGCCTGGATGGCGGCCTGTACCTGGTACGGCCCGGGGCGGTTGCGCCGCAGGCAACGGCGCACCAGGTCCTGGCCCTCGGTGACCAGCCCGGCGTCCCACCGGCTCCGGTCCTGGTCGGCCAGCCGCACCAGCTCGCCGCGCGGGCCGGTCCGGGCCTGCCGCCGCGACTCGATCAGCAGCATCAGCGCGAGCAGCCCGAGCACCTCCGGCTCGTCGGGCATCAGCGCGGCGAGCAGCCGGCCCAGCCGTACGGCCTCGGCGCACAGCTCGTCGCGGACCAGGGACTCCCCGGAGCTGGCCGTGTACCCCTCGTTGAAGATCAGGTAGACGACGGCGAGCACCGCGCCGCGCCGGCCGGGCAGCTCGGCCTCGTGCGGGACCCGGTACGGGATCCGCGCGTCCCGGATCTTGCGCTTGGCCCGCACCAGGCGCTGGGCCATGGTCGTCTCGGGGACCAGGAACGCCCGGGCGATCTCGGCGGTGGACAGCCCGCCGAGCAGTCGCAGGGTGAGCGCCACCCGGGCGCCGGCGGCCAGCGCCGGGTGGCAGCAGGTGAAGATGAGCCGCAGCCGGTCGTCGGGCATCTCCGCCGCCTCGGGTTCCGGTTCGTCCGGGGTGTGCAGCAGCGCGGCCTGGGCGTGCCGCCGGTCCCGGGTGGCCTCCCTGCGCAGCCGGTCGACGCCCCGGTTCCGGGCGGTCGTGATCAGCCAACCGGCCGGGGCGGGCGGTGGCCCCGTCTCCGGCCACCGGCGGACGGCCTCGGCGAAGGCGTCCTGGACCGCCTCCTCGGCCAGCTCGATGTCGCCGAGGACGCGGACCAGCACGGCCGCCACCCGCCCGTACTCCGCGCGGAACACCCGCTCGACGGACGACGGGTCGACCTCCGCCACGTGGCGGTCAGCGCTCGTCGTGGAACGGACGCACCTCGATGGGCAGCGTGGTGGCCCTGGCCGCCCGGGAGGCCCACTCCAGCGCGGCGTCCAGGTCGGGTGCCTCCACGATGCACAGCCCGCCCAGGAACTCCTTGCCCTCGGCGAACGGGCCGTCGGTGATGAGCACGTCGTCGCCCTCGGTACGGACCATGGTGGCCGAGTCGGGGCCGTGCAGCCCGCCGGCGAACACCCACGCACCGGCCGCGCGCAGATCCTGGTGGAACGTCTCGAGGTCGGCCACGATCCGCGCCAGCTGATCGGCGGACGGTGGCTCGCCGACGCTGGGCTGGACGACGCTGAGCAGGTACCGGGTCATGGGGTGCCTCCTGGGAGTGGCTGGATACACCCTCTACACGAACGCGTCGCCCCGGTATCGACACCCGCGCGGAAAACTTCCTGCGCGGTGACCCGGTCGGGAAATGCCTGCTCAGACCCGGCGGGCGTTGTGGAATGGGAAGTTCGACATGTCCGAGACCTTCACCGGCTCACCCGACTCGGAGGCGTGCAGCAGCTTGTTGTTGCCCAGGTAGATGCCCACGTGGCTGACCGGGGAGTAGAAGAAGACCAGGTCGCCGGGGCGCAGGTCGCCCTTGGAGACCGCGGTGCCGACGTGGCTCTGCGCCTGGCTGGTGCGCGGCAGGCTGATCCCGACCTGCTTGAACGCCCACTGGGTGAGCCCGGAGCAGTCGAACGCGGTGGGGCCGGCGGCGCCCCACACGTAGGGCAGGCCCAGCTTCTTGGACGCGTAGCTGAGCGCGGTGGCCGCCTTCGCGCTGCCGGCCAGCCCGCTGACCGAGACCCCGCCGATGCTGGCCGGGACCTTGAGCGCGGACTGTGCGGCCTTCGCGGCGACCGCGTCCTGCGCGGCCTTGGCGACCCGCGCGGTCTCCGCGTCGTGCATGCTCACCGACTTGGACAGCGCGGCGATCTGCCGGGCGTCGCTCTGGTGCATGTCGGTAGCCATGGTCGGGCCGTCCGTCACGGCCGGGACCACGGACAGCGGCGAGCTGGCCGACGCGGCCCGGGGGCCGGGGAGCGCCGCCGCTGCCGCCTGGGGCGCGGCGGCGGTGACCGTCCGCTGCGAGGCAGCCGGGCTGACCTGGTGGAACGTCGTGGTGGTCTCGCTCGCCCCGAAAAGATCGGGGAGGTCGGGCTGGATGGCGGGGAACGTGCCCGTCATGGTGGCCGTGGCCACGCTGGCCCCGGCGGCGACCGCTCCGAGAGTGGCCCGCTGCTGACCCGTCAGGGTCAAGAGCGCCGACTGTGCCGCACTGTGCGCACCCATGCTGGTACCTCCTCGCCCACGCCGCCGAGGGGAGCTTCGGCACCGCACGCCCGCCAACACGCTGTAGGAGCCTGGGGGAGTGCCGGTAGGCGGGCTGAGGGCGAACCGGCCAGGCGCCTAGCCGGTGGGACACCGGCCAGCTGATGTAGACCGTAACCACCTCGTGACCGAAATGCCCACTCCGACACGGCGACTGGGTGGCTCGGGACGACGAATGACGGGATCGGGGGGTTGTCGCCACCCCCGTCCGGGGGTGCCGTCCGTCGCGCGCGGTGAACGGGGGCACCGCGGGCGACGAACGACATCCCGCGCAGGGGGTCAGTCGGCCGGCCGCGCGGCCAGGGCCGGCGGGCGCTGGGCCGACGGGGTGACGACCAGGACGACCGTCGCCGCCCGCCCTCCTCGACCTGCTCCGTCGGCTCCGGTGGGCGCGCTCAGGCCGGTTCGAGCACGAAGTCGTACTCGGAGTGCAGCCGTCCGTCCTCGCCGCGCCGGGGGTCGAGCACCAGCTCCGGCTTGGTGGCCTCGGCGACGTCGCTGTCCAGCCACTCGCCGCCGGCGAAGAACAGCTGGGTGGTGATCCGGCGGTGACCCGGGGCCTGCACGAACAGGTGCAGGTGGGCGGGCCGCCACGGGTGCCAGCCGGCGGCGGAGATCAGCGCGCCGGTCGGGCCGTCGGTCGGGACCTGGTAGGGCGCGGGCTGCATGGTGGTGATCTCGAAGCGGCCCTCCCCGTCGGCCACCACCACGCCGCGCAGGTTGCCGTCGGGCAGGTGCGGGGCGAACCCGGAGTAGTAGCCGTCGGCGTCGGCCTGCCAGATGTCCAGCTCGGCACCGGCGAGGCCGTTGCCGTCGTGGTCGACCACCCGGCCGGAGAACACCAGCCGCTCGCCCTTCTCGTCCGGGCGGGCCGGCAGGGTGGCGGGGCTGGCGATACGCGGCTGGTCGGGCACGTAGTACGGCCCCTGGATACTGCCCAGGGTGCCGCTCTGCGTGCGGGCGGCGACCTCCTCCACGACGTGCTCGACGAACACGTCCAGGAACAGCGGCCACTCGCCGCCGTCACCGAGGTCCATCAGCCACTGCTTGGCCGCCTGGAACTCCGGGTAGGTGACGTCCTTGTCCCGGATGACGTCGTGCACGGCGCCCAGCACGGCGCGGGCCAGCTCGTCGACGCGTTCGATGGACACGGCGGCCGCTTCCGCGCCGGACGCGCGGCTCGCCCGGAACGTCTCGGAGGCGTTCGCACCGGAGCCGGCGGCGGTCGGCGAGCCGCCCTGCGCGGGGATGGACGGTGTGGACTCGGTGGTGGTCACTGCGGTTCTCCTTGCGTGGTGGTCGGCGGATCGGTGCGGATCGGTGCGGTTCCGTACGGGTCAGCTCGGGAAGATGGAGGCGTAGTCGTGGTCGCGCAGGTCGGGCGTGGTCCAGCCGTCCAGGTCGTACTCCGCCATGCACTGCTCGGCGAAGCCCTTCATCATCGCCGCCGAGCCGGACTGCTCGGCGGCGAACAGCAGCTCGGCGCGGACGCCCTCGTGGTTCCCCGAGTAGTTCCGCTCGTACAGCTCGTGCCGGCCGCCGAACTCGGAGCCCACCGAGTCCCAGATCAGCTTCATCAGCTTGACCCGCTCGACGGAGTCGTAGCCGTTCGAACCGCGCAGGTACTTGTCCAGGTAGGGCCGCAGCTCGGCCGAGGAGAAGTCCTTGGCATGGCTGGGCAGGTAGATCAGCCCGCTGCCCAGGTCCTGCAGGATGATCTCCCGGATCCTCGGGTAGCCGACGGTCATGAACCACCGGTAGGCCAGCCCGTAGTCCAGGTGGGGCAGCACCGCGCCGTCGATCCACTGGTCGGGCTGGGCGGCCATCGCGTCGGACAGCGCCCAGAACATGTTGCGCCAGCCGATGACCTCGCCGACCCGGGTCTGGATGCCTCGGAAGTCCTTGGTCCCGGTGACCTCGACGCCCTTCATCAGCAGGCCGGCGATGAAGTCCAGCTTGACCGCCAGCCGGGTGACCCCGTGGAAGGTGAACCGGTGCAGGAAGCCCGAGCCGGGGAAGAACGTGGATGCCTTCTCCGCGTCGCCGTAGATGAAGACGTTCTCCCAGGGGATCTTGACCTTGTCCAGGATGAAGATCGTGTCGTTCTCGTCGAACCGGGAGGACAGCGGGTAGTCGAACGGGCTCGACGTGGCGTCGGCCACCGCCGAGTACGAGTTGCGGCAGATCAGCTTCATTCCGGGTGCGCCCATCGGTACCGTGCAGACCAGCGCGAACTCCCGCTTCTTGATCGGCAGCCCGTAGTGCGCGATGAAGTTGTAGTGGGTGATGGCCGAGCCGGTGGCCACCACCTTCGCCCCGGAGACGATCAGACCGTCGTCCCGCTCCTGCTCGACGTGCATGAACACGTCGGAGACGTCGTCGGGATTGCGGTCGCGGTCCACCGGCGGGTTGATGATCGCGTGGTTCCAGTACAGGACCTTCTCCTGCGACTCGGTGTACCAGCGCCGCGCGTTGTCCGCGAACGGCGCGTAGAACTCCGAGTTCGCGCCGAGGGTGCCCAGGAACGACGCCTTGTAGTCCGGGCTGCGGCCCATCCAGCCGTAGGTCATCCGCGCCCACGCGGCGATGGCGTCCCGGTCGGCGACCAGGTCGGCGCCGCTGTGCGGGGTGCGGAAGAACGGGTGGGTGAACCCGCCGCTGCCGGTGTCGGTGGCCGTGGTGAGCACTCCCTGCTGGGCCGGGTCGTGCAGCGCGTCGTAGAGCCGGGCCGTGGTGCGCACCGAGTTGCGGAACGCCGGGTGCTCGGTCACGTCGGCGACCTTGTCGCCGTAGATGAACACCTCCCGCCCGTCGCGCAGGCTCTCGATGTACTCAGCACCGGTGAACGGCCGGGTGGTATGGGTGTCCGAGTCGGTGCTGGCCTGGGCGGTGGTGGTCATGCCGTGCTCCTTTGCGTCAGCGAAGCGGGAGTGGGGGCGAACCAGGAGAGGCCCGGGCAGTCGGCCGACCCCAGCCACGGAACCGCCTCCGGCGGGATCGGCCGGGCCTGGCCGAGGTGGCGGAACGCGCCGAGGTAGAAGACGAGCGGGTCGGCGCCGGAGTACTCGAAGCGCTGCACCTCGCCGAGGAAGAGCACGTGGTCGCCGCCGTCGTAGCGCCGCCACGGCGTGCAGGCGATCCAGGCCAGCGCGCCGTCCAGCCGGGGGGCCAGGCCGGCGCCGCCGGGCCGCCACCCGGGCGGGCGGTCCATCGGGCGACCGGCGAAGTGCAGCGCCACGTCGTCCCGCTGCTCGGTCAGCAGGTTGACGGTGAACGGCCTGCCGTCCAGGTACCGGCAGGCCCGCGAGCGGCGGTCCAGCGACACCAGCACCAGCGGCGGATCCAGCGAGACCGCGCTGAACGCGTTCACCGTGGCACCGTGCGGAGCGCCCTCGCCGGGGCCGCCGGTCGAGCAGGTGACGACGGTGACGCCGGTGGCGAAGTGGCCGAGGCAGCGGCGCAGGTCGGCTGGATCGACGGTCATGGCCGCTCCCTCGCGTCCGGTCCGCACCTGATGTACGCTCTGCGTACATATTGTTCGCTGTGCGTGCAGCTCTCAGAGTGGGGTGCCTCACACCTCGGCGTCAAGAGGGGAGCCCGAAGAATGCCGCCGACGACCGGTGCGGGTGGTGACCGCGACTTCGTGCAGAGCATCGAGCGCGGCCTTGCGGTGCTGCTGGCGTTCGACGAGGAGCGCGTCACGCCGACGCTGGCCGACCTGGCCTCGGCCACCGGGCTGTCCCGGCCGGCGGTGCGCCGCATCCTGCTGACCCTGCAGCGGCTGGGTTACGTCGACGCGACCGGCGGCCGCTGGCGGCTGACCCCGAGGGTGTTGTCCATCGGGCAGCACTACACCGCCTCGCACGCGATGATCGAGGTCGCCCAGCCGCACTTGCTCGCCCTCGCCGAGCGGACCCACGAGTCCGCGTCGCTGGCCGCGCTGGACGGCACCGACGTGGTGTACGTGGCCCGCGTCCCGGTGCGGCGGATCATGAGCATCAACGTCTCGGTGGGCACCCGGGTCCCCGCGCACGCCACCTCGATGGGCCGCGCTCTGCTGGCCTGGGCGCCCGACGAGCAGGTCGAGCGGGTGATCGGGTCGGGCCTGCGCCGGCTCACCGACCGGACCGTCACCGACCCCGGGCTGTTCCGGGCGGCGCTGCGCGAGGTCCGCGGCCGGGGCTGGTCGCTGGTCGCTGGCGAGCTGGAGTACGGCCTGGTGTCGGTGTCCGCCCCGGTCCACGACCGGACCGGGGCGGTGGTGGCGGCGCTCGCCTCCTCGACCTCGGCCGGGCGCATGGAGCCCGCCCTGCTGGAGTCCGAGGTCGTCCCGCTGCTGCTGCGCACCGCCCGGGACATCAGCGGCGACCTCGGCCACCGCGACGGCCCCGGGCGGGACGGCTTCTACTGAGCGCTCACCCCGGCTGCTCCTCCTGTCGGCGGCTCTCCAGGGTGTACCGCTCGTCGAGCGCGGCGGCCGCCGGCGGCCAGCCCATCCGCCCCGGCGCCCAGCCCCCCACCAGCGGAGTCCAGAAGAAGAAGGTCACCGCGCGCTCCGCGAACAGCCAGCGGCCCTCGACCCGGGCCATCCGGTCGCGGTAGCGGCCGGCGGCGATGTGGGCCTCGCCCTGGACCACGCACGGCTGGAACAGCCAGGTCTGCCCGGTCGCGGTGTCGCCGTCCACCTCGACGGTCTCGTTCGCGCTGAAGTGCCACCACGCGGACAGCGGCCCGTCGCGGAGCCCGGCGAAGAACTCCCGCAGCTCGTCGCGGCCGCGGGCGGTGGCCAGCCCGACGAACGCGCCGTCCGGGGTGAACAGCGCGGCCAGCTCGTCCCACCGGCCGTCGTCGAGGCACTGGCAGTACCGCGCCCGCAGCTGGCCGATGGCCTGCGCGTCCTCCAGCCTGCGCAGCCGCGCCAGCACGTCGTCCCGGTCGGTCGTCCGCGTGTCGCTCTCGGTGGTCATCGCGGTCGGCTCCTCGGGCTGCACGTCGTCGGGCTGCACGTCGTCGGGCTGCAACTTGTCGGGCGGCACGTCGTCGGGCGGCGACCCCGGCCGGGTGCCCGCGTGCCGGGTCCCACGGTCGAGGCGGTCACCCGGATGGCGGGACGGGCGTCGAGTCGCTACAAGGAAGGCTGGTTCGCGGCGGCGCGATCGGCAAGGGGGTCGATGTGGTGACGACCGTGCGCACCGGCTGGTTCGAGGACTGCGCCGTCGGCGAGCGGCGCGATCTCGGCGGGTACCCGGTGACCGAGAACGACCTGGCCAGCCCGTTCGGGCTCGCCGCCGACCTGCTGCGGGCGGTGGTGGCGGTGGACGGCTGGCTGGGCGGGAGCTGGACGCAGGTCCGGCCGCCCCGGCCGGGGGAGCCGCTGCGGGCGGAGCTGACCACGATCCGCCGCAGGCGCTCCGCCGGTGGCGACACCGGAGTGGTGACCTGGCACCTCGCGCTGCGCGACGCCGGCGGCGCGGTGTGCCAGGAGGGCACCGCCTCCGGCCGGCTGGCCGCCCGGGGCGCCGGGCCGGACCCGGTCGGCCGCGACGTCGGCACCGTCGCCTGGGGCCGCGCGCTGGCCGAGCGGCTGGGCCGGCGGCCGGCCTTCGCCGAGGCGCTGGCCAGCTGGGACGGCGCGGTCGGGCTGCGGGCCGGGGAGGACGAGGTGCAGCTGCGGATCTACCGGGGCCGGGTGCTGGAGGCTGTGGCGCGCACCCCGCGGGGCGCCACCTTCACCCTGGGCGCCGACGAGCTGACCTGGGTGCGGCTGCTGACCGCCGAGGACAACGAGTTCATGCGCACCGCGATGACCGGCGGGTTCACCGTGCGCGGCGCAGGCTACGAGTACCTGCGGCTGACCTCGGTGCTGCACCTGGTCATCGACGTCGCGCGCGAGCTGGCCCTCGAGGAGGCACCGTGAGCCACACCGCCCGTTATCTGGAGCTCGACGGGGCGGAGGTGTTCGTCGAGCTGGCCGGGGAGGGCACCCCGGTGCTGTGCCTGCACACCGCCGGGCAGAGCGGCGTGCAGTGGCGCGGGGTCACCGCCGGGCTGGCGGCGCGGGGCCACCACGTGGTGGTGCCCGACCTGCCGGGGCACGGGCGGTCCGAGCCGGCGCCCGGCGGCCCGGTCACCGACCTCGGCGAGTACGCGGCCTGGTGCCTGCGGCTGCTCGACCGGCTCGAGCTGGCGCGCCCGTACGTGGTGGGCTGCTCGATCGGCGGCAAGATCGCCCTCGACCTGGCCTGCCGCGCGTCGGACCGGCTGGCCGGCGTGGTGGCGCTGGCCGCCGACGCGTGGACCGGCGACCGCCCGCCCGAGCGGGGGCTGCGCCGCGAGCTGGCCGATGTGGCCGCGCCCAGCCGCACCGACCGCACCTACCTGGGCACCCTGGCCGTGCTGGGCCGCTCGGTTCCTGCCGCGCGCGCCGAGCTGATCGCCACCATGCACCGCCGCGAGGACCCTGCGGTGTCCACCTCCGACCTGATCGGCTGGACCACCCACGACCTGCGGGAACGACTCCCCGACGTGCGCTGCCCGGTACACCTGGTGGTGGGCGCGGACGACCTGTGGCTCGACGTGCCGGCGGTGCGGTGGGCGGCGGAGCGGATCCCGGGCGCCCGGTGCACCGTGCTGAACGGGATCGGCCACTACCCGATGGAGGAGATCGACGGGTTCGACGAGCGGCTCGCGGGCTGGCTGGCCGAGCTCCCCACCGGCTGAGCGCCGGGTCCGGTTCTGTCGGGGTGACCGGCCAGAATGTCCGGGTGGGGTTGGCCTGGACGGTGGTCCCGGCGCCGGATCCGGCGGCGCCGGCGGCCCTGCGCGCGCTCACCCTGGCTGTCACCGAGCACGGCGTGGCGCTGGTGCACTTCGGCTCGGCCGCCGCCGACGGGGGCGCGGCGGCCGGCCGGCGGGCGGTGGCCGACGCCGGCCGGCGGCTGGGCGTCGAGCCGGTGGCCGACCCGGAGCGCTGCGCGTCGGTGGCCGGCGAGCTCTCCGAGTACCTGGCCGGCCGGCGCCGGCGCTTCGACCAGCCTGTCGACTGGCGGCTCACCTCCGGCGACCAGCGAACGGTGCTGACCGCGCTGCACGCCGGGGTCGGCTACGGCGCCACCGTCACCTACGGCGAGCTGGCCGTGCGCAGCGGCGCATACCGCTCCGAACACCGGGGGCTGGCCGCCCGCCGGGTCGGAGCCATCATGGGGTCCAACCCGGTGCCGGTGGTCGTGCCGTGTCACCGGGTGCTGGCGGCCGACGGGCTGGGCGGGTTCGGTGGCGGCCTGCCGGCCAAGCGCTGGCTGCTCGAGCTCGAGGGCGCACTGCCCCCGACGCTGGATCTCTGGCCGGGCTGACCGGACACGGTTGTGACCCGTGCGTCACGTGAGAGTGGCCGCACTGCCGTTGTCCCGGGGTGTTCCGGGCTCTAAAGTAACGAATTAGGCCTCCCTAAGTTCTCGGGCTCACGATGCGACTCGCCGTGATCCCGGTCACGATGGGAATCCGGGTTCGCACGCTCCGTCGAGCACCGGCCGACAGGTCAGCACGGTCCATGCCCGCCTGCCAGAGGAAACAGATGACCACTGCACCAGCCGCATCCTCGAGCTCGACCAGACCGGATCTGGAGCCCGAACCGAAAAGCGCGCTGGAACGCGTCCTGCTGGTCGTCTTCGTCACGCTGCCGCTGCTGGCACTGGTCGCGGCGGTCCCGGTGGCCTGGGGCGCCGGCTGGCTGGGCTGGAGCGACGTCGCGATCTTCGCGGTGATGTACGTCGTGACCGGGCTGGGCGTCACCGTCGGTTTCCACCGGTACTTCACCCACGGCTCGTTCAAGGCCACGCGGCCGTTGCGAATCGCACTGGCCGTGGCCGGGAGCCTGTCGCTGGAGATGGGCGTGATCGACTGGGTGGCCACCCACCGGCGCCACCACAAGTACTCCGACCTCGAGGGCGACCCGCACTCGCCGTGGCGGTTCGGCAACGACTGGAAGGCGCTGACCAAGGGCCTGTTCTTCGCCCACATGGGATGGCTGTTCAGCTCCGAGCGGACCAACCGCAAGCGCTACGCCCCCGACCTGGTCGCGGACAAGGACATCAGCCGCATCCACGACAGCTTCTCCTGGCTGGTGCTGGCCTCGATGCTGCTGCCTGCGCTGGTCGGCGGGCTCGTCACCTGGTCCTGGTGGGGCGCGCTGACCGCGTTCTTCTGGGGCAGCCTGGTGCGCGTGTCGCTGCTGCACCACATCACCTGGTCGGTCAACTCGGTGTGCCACGTCTTCGGCGCCGAGCACTTCACCGTGCGGGACCACTCGCGCAACGTGTGGTGGCTGGCCATCCCGTCGTTCGGCGAGTCCTGGCACAACCTGCACCACTCCTACCCGACCTGCGCCCGGCACGGCGCCCTGCGCGGCCAGCTCGACCCGAGCGCCCGGGTGATCCGCTGGTTCGAGCAGCTGGGCTGGGCGTCCGACGTCCGCTGGCCGAACCAGGAGCGCCTGGCCGCGCGCCGGGTGACCGCCTCCTAGCCGTCCGGACGGCGACGGCCACGCAGGCCGACCAGCGTGGCCGCGGTGGCGACCAGCCCGGCGCCGCCGGCGACCAGGAACGTCGTGCGCGGTGACGTGGCGTCCAGCAGCGGGCCGCCGGCCAGGTAGGAGAGCCCCGCGGCCACCCCGATCCCGCCGTGGAAGGCGCCGAACACCCGGCCCCGCGGCGCGTCGGGCACGCCGCGCTGGAGCACCGTGGTCGCCCCGACGTCCATCGCGGCCAGCCCCAGCCCCCGCACCGCCTGCAGCCCGAACGCCACGGCCACCGCCCAGCTCAGGCCGGTGAGCAGGTTCCCCGCGCTGCTCACCGCGAACCCGACCAGCAGCAGCGCCGCAGCCACCGGCGCCCCGGTGAACCCGGTGGACCACCACCCACCGAGCAGCGGCCAGCAGGACGGCCGAGAGGACGAACGTGGCTGCGTCGACCAGCAGCACCCCGCGCACCCGAGCAGCGGCAGCAGGGCGGCGGCCAGCAGCGGCCCGGCGGCCTCCGCCCCGTTGGTACCCAGCCCCGGCCCCAGCGCCGCGTTGGCCGCGACCAGCCTCGGCCCGTCGACCAGCCGCACCGACCGCCGTCCGCGAGGCCGGGGCGAACACCTGCGCCGCGAGTGCCCGCAGGGCGACCAGCCCGAGCAGCAGCGGCAGCGCGGGCAGCCAGAGCGCGACCAGGGCGGTGAGCCCGGCCTGGACCAGCTCGGAGCCGACCATGATCCGGCGCAGCTCGAACCGGTCGCTCAGCGCGCCGGCCACCGGCCCCAGCAGTGCGGGGAGCACCTCGCCGAACAGCAGCAACGCGGCCACGGCGAGGGCCTCGTCGGTGCTGTCGGCCACGTACAGCAGCAGCGCGACCAGGCTGAGCGAGTCACCCAGGAACGACACCGCCCGCGCCGACCACAGGGTGCGGTAGGCGGGATGGCGCGCAGCAGGGTGAGCACGCCGGTCAGCATCGGCGATCACGACCACCGGCGCCGCCGGGTTTCCGGGGAGCCGGGCTCAGTCCTCCAGCAGGTAGCCGACGCCGCGCACGGTCCGGATCCGGTCCTGACCGAGCTTGCGCCGCAGGTAGCCGATGTACACCTCGATCACGTTGGACGAGGGCGGGTCGCGCCACAGCATCGCGGTGAGCTGCTCGCGGGACAGCGCCTGGTCGGGGTGACTGATCAGGATGGTGAGCAGTGCGAACTCGGTCGGCGTCAGGGTGATCAGCTTGCCGTCCACGCTGACCAGGCCGAGTGCGGTGTCCACGGTGATGTCACCGCGCCGGGCCAGCGAGCGCTCCTGCGGTTCCTGGTCGCGCACCCGAAGCCTCAATCGGGTGATGAGCTCGTCGGCCCCGAACGGGGTGAGGAGGAAGTCGTCCCGGGAACCGGTCAGCCCGGCGACCACCTGGTCCCGCGTCTCCCGGGGGGTCAGCACCAGGATCGGGGTGTCCGGGGCCAGCCGGGTGAGCCCCGCGAGGACCGCCCCCGTGTCGAGCCCGGGAAGGCCCACCTCGAGCACGACGGCGGCGAAACGCCCGGTCTGTACCGTGTCGAGCACCCGGGTGGCGTCATGGATCACCGTCGCGTCGAACGAGTGCGATCGCAGGGCGCGCAGCAGCGGTCCGGTGGACCGGTCGGACGGCACCGCCAACAGCAGGCGGTACCGCCGAAATGTGGTGGGGCGTGGTTGCTGCACTCGGCCCAGCGTCGCGCGACATCCGTGTCGTGACAATCGGTGAGCGGTCGGATAACCCGTGCGGACCAGTGAATTCTAGGTTTTCCTGAAGACCGTTACCGGCAGTGAGCGCAGCTGATGCGGCCGTTCGGCCGAGTACGCCGCAACTGGGCGCCCAGCGGTGACCGCCGAGTTGCGTGCGCTCTCAGTTTCCACATCCTCGGCCGCCCTATCCGCCTTAATGAGTCCCGGCACGCGGCCGCTCCCCCCGATGCTCCCCGCTTCGACCGCGCTGTGTGCCACGTCGCGCGCTCCCCCGCGACGTCGTACGACCGGCTGAGCCGGAGAAAGGCCTTTGTCGTGCTCCCCGACACGTTTCCCCGACCGCGCTGGACAGTCCTGTTTGCGGTCCTCACCGGGCTCGTCGTACTGGCTGTCAGCTGGTCGACCATCCCGTCCACCTCCAACGGACCGGGCCAGGACGGAACTGCCTTGACGCAGAGTTCCTCCGGCCCGGTCGGCCCCCGCGACCGTGACTTCCTGATCGCACTCCGCCAGAGCACGCTCTGGCAGATCCCGGTCAGCCAGCAGGCCGAGCAGGCGGCCGACGACCCCGCGGTGCGCACCGTCGCCGCCGCGATGGCCGCCGACCTCGGACCGCTGGCCGCCCAGGTGCGCGCCAGGGCCGCCGCGCTCGGAGTCGCCCTTCCCAGCCAGCCCACCTCGACGCAGCAGGGCTGGTTGAGCCAGATCTCCGGCGAGTCCGGCAGCGGCTACGACCACGCCGTGGTCGAGCGGCTGCGGGACGCCTGCGCGACCACCCTGACGCAGGCCAGGCAGCTCGGTGCGGGTACCCGCAACGAGCAGATGCGTTCGCTGGCCGGCCAGACCGAACGGGTGGCCACCCGCCACCTCGCCGCACTGGGCGGGTCCGGGGTGGTCCCGGACGGCTCGGCCGAGGGCGCGACGACGCTGGCGTCCGCGGGCGCGCTGGCCAGCAGTTCCGGTAGCGGCCCGTCCGTCCGACTCAGCACCTTGATGATGATCATTGCGGCCTTGAGCACCATCGCCGGACTCGTCCGGCTGCTGCGTTCCCGCGCGCGCACCCGACACGGCATCACCGGCTTCAACGGTTCGGTGGCCGTCCGCTCCCCCTCGATCACGAGAAGAGAACACTGATGGTTCGACCAGGACGACATCGGCTCCCTCGGCCGACGGCA
>DASXJJ010000199.1:0-3023 GCA_036497465.1 Pseudonocardia sp.
GTGGGGGTGCTGCTCGGCAGCGGTGATCCGGTTCAGGCCGGGGCCGCGCAGCTGCTGGTGCTGGTCGGGCTGCTGGCGGCGGAGACGATCGCGGTCTGGTTGACCGTCGAGCTGGTGGCGCGCGGCCGGATCCGCCCCGCCGCCGCGGCCGCCCGATGACCGGTCCGGATGGTGGTGCAGCGCCAGGCTCCACCGACCGGGGCCTCGGCCGGTCGGCGTGCGGACGGGTCAGTGGCTCCGGTGGTCCGGGCCGCTCGGGTCGGTCTCGCGGGGGCGGGGCGCCGGGTCGCCGCCGGTGCGGGTCGGGGCGTCGACCAGCGCCCCGTTGGGCTGCTGCGGTTCGCCGGTGAGCCGGTTGACCGGGTAGGGCAGCGGCTCGAGAGGTCGACGGCGCAGCTGCGCGGTCTGGTGGACGATCAGGGCGATGAGCACGGCGAACAGGGCCATCGACCCCCACAGGGTGCCCCAGCCGAGGCCCCCCTCGTCGGTCGGCTTGATCAGCGAGTCGCCGCCGGCCGCCCCCAGCGGGCGGGTGAGGATGAACGCCAGCCAGAACAGCAGCATGGTGTTGATGCCCGTCAGGTAGTGCGCGGCGACGATCATCAGCAGGATCGAGGCGATGATGAGGAAGGCGGTGCGGAACCCCAGCCCGGTGTCGTCGGAGAGCCAGTCGCCGCTGGCGGTGCCCAGGGTGTTGGAGACGAGGATGGCGATCCAGTAGAGGAGCTCGCCCCTGCGGCTGGCGATGTTCTCCACGTCGTAGGTCTGCCCGGTGCGCCACCACACCAGGAAGATGACCGCAAGGAGGCTGGTGAGGATGACCGCGCCCCAGCCGTAGCCGACCCCGTTCGCGGCGCTGCCGTGACCGGGCCCGCGGTCGAGGAAGTCCGACACCTCGGTGCCGACCATGCTGGTGCCCAGGACGACGGCCCAGAACAGGACCGGGCGGAACCGCGGGCCCCACACCTGGGCCGCCAGGACGACCAGGAAGAACGCCAGGAAGATGGCCGCGGTGCGGACGTAGCCGATCTGCAGGGTGATGCCGAACAGGTCCCCGGCCGTCTCGCCCAGGGTGACCGCGACGATCTTCAGGACCCAGAACAGCAGCGTCACGTGCGGGAGCTTGCGCAGCACGCGACGGGTCCGGTTCGGGTCCGGACCGGCCACGTCGGACGGTGGTGAGGACATGGTTCTCCCGTGGGGAAGCGCTGATGGTTCTCCGGCGGCCGCCGGAGCGCCGCCCTCGGTGACGTTAACGGTAGTCGTCCTACATGAGTGACGGTCCCGTCGCGCGCCGGCTGAGGTCTGCCTGAGGCTCGAGGGCGTGGCCACGCGTGGACACCCGAATGTAGTGGTCCTACTCTCGGTGGGCGTCGTGTCCGGTCCGTTGCCCGCCGGTCGGTGGAAGCGCCAGTCGTCAGGAAGCCGTCATGATGAACAAGCGGGAACGCGATGCGCTGTACCAGATCGAGCGGGGCATCGAGCTGGAGGATCCGGGCTTCGCGACGCTGATGCGCCGGTCGTGGCCCGCGCCGATCCCCGGACGGCGACTCGACGGGTACGAGACGGTCGTGCTGGTCCTGGTGCTCCTCGCGGGCCTGTTCTTCGGGCTGTCCGCGGCATCCGCGACCGGAACACCGGCGCTCCACCCCCGTTCGCTCGGTCAGGAGGCCGCGCCGGACGACAGCCGCAGCGCCCCGCGCAGCGGGTGCAGCACCAGGGGGGCCGCTCCGAGCGTGAGCAGCGCCGTCGTGATCACCAGCGGCCACGCCAGCGACGCCGCCGACACGTGCGCCCGGATGGCCAGGTAGACGAGCAGCTGCAGGCCCGTGGCGATGCCCAGGACGAGGCTCGCGGAGGCGGCGGTGATCGCCAGGACCTGGGAGGTCCAGCGGTTGCGCGGCGAGCACCGCATCCGGCCGGTGAGCAGCAGCGTCAGCACGCTCGTCGCCGCGAGACCGAGCGCCGACTCGGCGGACCAGCGGCCGCTCACGTCCAGCAGTGCCACCAGCGCGGGTTCGGTCCGCTCGTCCCACGGTTCGGCGGGCCCGGCGAGCAGCACCGCCGTCCAGGTGGCCGCGCACGCCAGCCCGGTCAGCAGGAGGGCGGCGCTCAGCCTGCGGAGGTAGGGGCGGAGCAGCTCCGCGCGGAGCCGCCCGGCGAGACGGTCGACCGGACCCAGGTCGCGCACCGCGACGGCGACCGCCTCCCGGTCGGCGACCCCGGCGGCGACGAGGCTCTCCGCGTGGGACAGCGCATGGTCGCGCAGCTCGTCGAGTACCTCCCCGCGATCCGGGTCGGACAGCCGCCGGCCCACCTCAGCGAGGTAGGCGTCGAGCGCCGCGGTGTCGTCCGGCCCGCTCATCCGGCGGTTCCGGAGGCGGGCGCCGGCGCGTGCGGTTCCAGCGCGGCCTCGATCGTCGCGACGAACGAGCGCCAGGAGCCCCGCTCCTCGGACAGCGCGCGATGGCCCCGGTCGGTGAGCTCGTACTCGCGGCGGCGCCGTCCGGGGCCGGAGCTCCACGTGCCGCTGATCAGCCCGGACTCCTCGAGCCGCCGCAATGCCGGGTAGAGCGTGCCGCCCTCCAGGTCGACCGCGCCACCGGTGCGCCGCTTGAGCTCCGCCATCACCGCGAAGCCGTGCGCGGGGCCGGACTCCAGGGTGGCCAGCAGGAGGCCGTCGAGGTGGCCCTTCAACGCTTCCCTACGCACCGGTGGTCCCTTCGCCGCACGCCGCCGGGCACGGGACGCCTCGTGGCCGGCGGTCACTCCGGCATTCAGGGTACGAGGTGTCTCCCGCCCGCGGTGTCGCCGGTGCGGGGTGCTCGGCGGCCGTCGCCGGATGGCCCGGTCCGGGCGGCCGCCGAGATCCGCCGGTCAGTACCGGTCGGTGGTGTTCCGGTAGTCGGTGCTGTTGTGCGAGTCGACCTCGTTGTGGCTGTCGCGTCGCGAGCTGTCCCGGTAGGCCCGGTGGTTGCTGTCGTCGCGCCTGCTCTGGTCGACGTTCTGGACCGCGTAACCCG
>DASXJJ010000200.1:0-2712 GCA_036497465.1 Pseudonocardia sp.
CGAGCAGCACTCCCGGGAGACCTCGCGGCACATCGAGGCCTCGCTGTGCGAGATCCCGGCCGTGGTCGCGTGCCACGTCGTCTCCGGCGAGGCCGACTTCCTGGTCGAGGCCGTGGTGCCGAGCCTGGCGGCCTACGAGGAACTGTTGCTCGACAAGGTGCTCGCGATCGGCCCGGTCGTCGATGCGCGCAGCACGTTCGCCATCCGCACCGTGCTGAGCCGGGGCGCCCTCCCCCTCGACCAACTGGCCCAACGGTCGTAGCGCGATCCGTACCCGAGCCCTCTTCGGCGGGAGCGCCGCGTCCTTCGGGGGCAGCTACCGGTCCGCGACATCAACAGAATGCAGCATGCAGACCTTGCAACATTTCTGAGAGCCTCTTAGGCACGTCCTCCGGGACGGATGCCGTCGGCGATCGCCGAGCCGGCTCGGAGGAGGCACTCAGCCATGAATGACAACGGCTACCCGCCCCGCCGGCCACACCAGCAACACCCACCCCACCGGCCATCCCAGAATCCCCCTCCTCCCGGCTACCCGCCGCCTCCCGGCTATCCGGCACAGCAGCAACCTCAGCAACCCCCACCGCCTGGCGGCCCTCCGAGCCCGCCCCTCGGCTACCCGCGGCAGCCGGGCCACGGCGGCTACCCGCCGCAGACCGGCTTCCCGGCACCGGGCGGATACCAACCGGGCCCATGGCAGCAACCCCCTCCACCCGGGACTCCTCCACCCGGGCCTCCTCCGATGGGCGGAATCTCGGGGCGGGCCAAGGTCCTCCTCGCCGTCGGGGTGCTCGTGGTCGGCATCGGCGGCGGCGTGTGGTGGACCGGCGGCACCTCCCACCCCACCGATCGCGCCACTACCCGTGCGGCCTCAGAGGTGCAGCTCGAGCCCACCTCGTCCGCCGGTGCCAACCCGTTCATGCCCCCGGTCGGCCAGGACCAGACCGGGGTCACCCCGCCTTCCGGTGCCACCGGCACGTTCTCCGGCGACACCGCCGGGCTGTTCGCCGAGTCCGGTGACCGGTCCAGCTGCGACGCGCAGACGTTGCGCGGGAACCTGGAGGCGGAGCCGGCCAAGGCGACCGCGTGGGCCGAGGCGCTCGGCATCACCACCACCGACATCCCCGGCTACGTGGCCAGCCTGAACCCGGTGGTGCTCCGTGCGGACACCGCGGTCACCAGCTACGGCTACGCGGACAACACATTCTCGGCCTATCCGGCGGTGCTGCAGGCCGGCACCTCGGTGTTCGTGAACGACCTCGGCGAGCCCCGGGTGAAGTGCTTCAGCGGCAACCCGCTGACCGCGGCGCCGAGCTACCAGCAGCCCATCTACGCCGGCCCGGCCTGGCCACACTTCGCGCCCACCACGGTCACCTACGTCCGAGCGGCGCCGACCATCATCACCATCTACACAGTGGTCGACATCCACGACGACACGCCCCGCCACCGGCGCGGCAACCCGCACTGGACCGGGGAGGAGGGGGGCTTCTGCACGCACCACCCGGACTCATCCAAGTGCCCGGGCACCGAGGGCACGAAGACCGATCCCGCCCAAGCCGTGCGGGACAAGGCGGCCGTCGACGCCAAGGCCAACGCGGCCGCGGCGGCCCAGCAGGCGGACGCCGCGAGGACCACGGCAGACACCAAGACCGCTGATGCGCTGACCGCCCGGAAGGCCGCCGACCAGGCCACCGCCGCCGCGAACGCCAAGGCCGCCGAGATCGCGGTCGCCGCCGGGACGCTCACCTCTCTCCAGAAGGAGGTCGAGGCCGCACGGGCCCGCGCCGACGCCAACCCGACGCCGGAGAACCTCCGGGCGATCGACCTGGCGCAGGGGCGCGTGAACGACGCGCGCGCCAACAACGCGAAGCTGGCCGGCGAGAAGGTACAGGCCGACCAGGCCGCCGCGACCGCGAACGAGGAGGCCGGGGCGAAGGAAGTCCAGGCGAAGAACGCGGAGGCCGCGGCCCGCGGCGCGGAAGGGAGCCAGACCGTGGCCGACGAGCAGGCCGCGAAGGCAGCGGGCGCGCCGGCGAGCCACGGCGGCGGCAAGGACGCGGCACCGGCGCCGCCCGGGGACCCCGCGAAGGTCGGGACGGAGGACCCGGCGAAGCAGGTGGTGGCTCCGGTACCGAACGGCGCACAGCCGGGTCAGCCCGCGCCCGACGGCACTCCCGCCCAGCAGAACCTGTTCGCGCCGACCAAGCTCGGGGAGACTGGGCCTGCCGCCGGCGCCGGCGGCGGGGTCGCCCAGGGCCCGACGCGGCCGTCGACCGGGAAGGGCGGCCCACCGGCGCGGTGCCGGGGTGTCGCCGCTCCCGCGTCCGGCTGTGCCCTGCCGGGGACGCCGCCCGCCGGCGGTGCCCCCACCCCGACCGCGGCCGACGTCCCGACCGGCGCCCCCGGCCACGGCGCCGCGGGCCGACCCGCGATCCCGACGACCCAACGGACGGTCCCGGGCGAGGTGAGCCCGGCACCGACGCCGACGGCTACTGCCGACCAGGGCGGCAACTAGAGCGCCGCGGTCGGCGGGGCCGGGGCGGACCACCGCCGCTCGGACAGCGCGTAGTACAGCTCGGCAACCTGCTCGACCGGCAGCCGGGCACGCCCGCCATCGGCCAGCCCACCGCCAGCCAGCCCACCGCCGGCCAGCCCGACATCAGTCAGCTCACCGACCTCGACCACGTCGAGCAGCCCCACCGCGGCGCTCTAGTT
>DASXJJ010000201.1:0-3107 GCA_036497465.1 Pseudonocardia sp.
GAACGAGGCCATCGAGTTCTCCAGGCCGGCGAGCTCGCCGAGCCGCCAGCCCCGGTGCACCAGCGCGCGGGGGTACGGGCCCGTCAGGTACGGGTGCGTCGCCCCGCGCCGCGCACCGGCCGCATCTGGCCTCACCGCGCCAAGTCTAGGAGTAGCGCCCGGCGAACCGAGTGGCACCGGTGCACTGGCGTGGGCAGCACACCGGACGGGCCCCCACACCGACGGCACACAGCGCCAGGCCGCCGCACACAGGTTGGAACGTGCGTGCGGCGGTCCCGACGTGTGTGCGGCGACCCGCGCTCGAACAAATCAACAGAAACGCACATCGAGCGCGCACAGCTCCGGATCGTGTCCATCAAGTGACGGAAAGGCTTAACCGCACGTCAAATCGGACGTCATTGCGCAAGAAGCACTCGGACACCCCTGGACAGAGGACGTCCATACAGTGCACGATCGGGTGAATTGTTCGAACGTGTTGGGTCGGGCTGGTCACAGGGAGGTGGCTGAGATGGGCCTACCCGGATCCACCGTGCCGCCGGTCGCGGTGCACCCGACACCGAGGACCGGGCGGGGTGTGGGGTGGCGCCAGCGCGAGAGCCTGGCCGCGATGGCATTCCTCGCCCCGGCCGCCCTCGGGTTCGGGGCCTTCTTCCTGTGGCCGACGCTGCGGGCGCTCTACCTCAGCCTCACCGACTGGGACCTGCTGAGCCCGCCGACGCTCATCGGCTTCGGCAACTACGTCAGGCTGGCCCAGGACCCGCTGTTCTGGAACGCGCTCGGGGTCACCGCCGAATACGTCGTGCTGAACATCGGCAGCCAGACGATCCTGGCCCTGGGGCTGGCCGTGCTGTTGCTCGCTCGACCAGGCTGAGCTGGCCGCCCTCGCCGAGGTCACCGGGCCCGGGCTGCCGCCCAACGTGCCGGACCAGCCGGTACCGCTGACCCTGGTGCCCGATCCGGGCGCCGGCCATTCCGGACGCCCCGGCCTGCGTGGGCACCGGGCCGGCACCGCCTGGTCGCCCTCGCTCGAGCTGACCTCCGTGTCCGGCGGCTCGCGCGGGATCGGCTACGTCGCGACCGATCCGGAGGAAGGGCTGACCCTCACCGGAGAGCTGGAGCTGACCGCGTCCGGCCTGCTCCGGCTGCGGCACCGGATCCGCAACGACGGCGAGGCGCCCTACACGGTGGACGGCCTGGAGGCCGCGCTGCCGGTGCCGGAGCGGGCCGGCGAACTGCTCGACTTCACCGGCATCCACTGCAGGGAGCGCCAGCCGCGGCGGCACACCTTCGAGCTCGGTAGCTGGGTGCGGGAAGGGCGCCGCGGCAGGACCGGGCACGACGCGACGATCGGGCTGCTCGCCGGCACACCCGGGTTCGGGTTCCGCCATGGCGAGGTGTGGGCGCTGCACGTGGCGTGGAGCGGCAACCACGTCACCTACGCCGAGCACCAGCCCGACTCACGCCCGGTGCTCGGCGGTGGCGAACTGCTGCTGCCCGGCGAGCTCAGTCTCGCCCCGGGTGAGGAGTACGCCGGCCCGTGGCTCTACGCCGCCTACTCGCCGGCCGGCATCGACGGGGTCAGCGCCGCGTTCCACCGCTGGCTGCGCTCGCGCCCACCCCGGCAGCGGTGGGCGGACCGGCCCCGGCCGGTGGTGCTCAACACCTGGGAGGCGGTCTACTTCGACCACAACCTGGACACCCTGCGTCGGCTGGCCGACACGGCCGCCCAGCTGGGCGTGGAGCGGTTCGTGCTGGACGACGGGTGGTTCCGGCACCGCCGCGACGACACCGCAGGGCTGGGCGACTGGTTCGTCGACGAGACGGTATGGCCGGACGGGCTGAACCCGGTGATCAAGCACGTGCGCGGGCTCGGTATGGAGTTCGGCCTGTGGTTCGAGCCAGAGATGATCAACCCGGACTCCGACCTCTACCGGGCCCACCCGGACTGGGTGCTCGCCCCGGCGCCGGGTGTGCTGCCGCCCGCGCAGCGCCACCAGCAGGTGCTCGACCTGGCCAACCAGGCCGCCTACGCCTACATCCTGGACCGGCTGGACCGGTTGCTCACCGAGTACGACATCGCCTTCGTCAAGTGGGACCACAACCGGGACCTGATCGGCGCCGGGCACGGCGGCCGGGCCGGGGTGCACGCGCAGACCGTGGCGTACTACCGGCTGTTCGACGAGCTCCGGGCCCGGCATGCCGACGTCGAGTTCGAGAGCTGCTCATCCGGCGGGGCACGCATCGACCTGGAGGTGCTCGAGCGCGCCGACCGGGTGTGGACCAGCGACTGCAACGACGCGCTGGAGCGCCAGACCATCCAGCGCTGGACCGGGGTGTTCCTGCCGCCGGAGCTGATGGGTGCGCACATCGGGCCACCCCGGTCACACACCACCGGCCGGGTGCACGACCTGTCCTTCCGCGCCGCGACCGCGCTGTTCGGCCACTTCGGCTTCGAGTGGAACATCGCCGACGCGACCCCCGACGAGCAGGTGGGCATCGCCGCGGTGATCGCGTTCTACAAGCAGGTTCGCGGGCTGCTGCACAGCGGCGACGTGGTGCGGGTCGACCATCCCGACCCGGCCGCCCTGGTACACGGCGTGGTCGCCCCGGACGCCTCGGAGGCACTGTTCAGCTACGTGCAGCTGGCGGTCAGCGACACCATCCGCCCGCATCGGGTGCGGCTCGCCGGGCTCGACCCGGACCGCCGCTACCGGCTGAGCCTGGTCGAACCGGCCGGGCCCGCGCGGCGGCACCAGCGCGCACACCCCGGCTGGCTCGACCATGGCGACGCGCTGCTGACCGGCGCCGTCCTCACCCAGGTCGGGATCCAGCTACCCACCTTCGAACCCGAACAAGCCTGTCTGCTCCACCTGACCAGCGCCGACTGAGCTCCGGAGCCGTGAGTGGTAGGTGGTCCCAGGGGACCACTTACCACTCACGAGGGCAGTCGGTGGCCCTCGCCCAGTAGCGGTGCCATCAGGTCGCCGTGGCGGGCCAGCCGGTCCGGTAGGTCGGCGGCGGTGAACACCAGGTCCTCGGCGTGGGTGCAGGCCCGCACCTCGTCCCAGGTGAGCGGGGTGGCGACGGTCGGGCGCTGGCGGCCGCGC
>DASXJJ010000202.1:0-6325 GCA_036497465.1 Pseudonocardia sp.
CGTGGCCCGGCGCACCGACGCGCTGGTGGCCACGCTCGATCTCGACGCCTCGCACCCGCTGCCCGAGGCGCCGTGGTTCGAGCCGGGCGCGCGGTGGTCGGCGCGGCGGGCGCTGCTGCACATCGTGGCCGAGACCGCGCAGCACGCCGGGCACGCGGACATCATCCGGGAGACCATCGACGGCGCGAAGAGCATGGGCTGACGGGTCGGCCGGGGGCGCCGGACCGGGTGGTCGGGCGCCCGGCCGGCCGCGCCGAGTACCCGTGGCAACTGCAGTTGACCTAGAGTCACCGGATGCTGTCCCGCCGCCGCGTGCTCGCCCTCGCCGGCACCGGGCTGCTGGCGGCCGGCTGCGGGACCACCCGGGCCCCGGCCCTGGACCGGGCGCGGGAGAACGGGACGATCCGGCTGGGCATCTCCGGCGAGGAACCGTTCAGCTACCTCGACCTGTCCGGGCAGATCACCGGCGAGTCCCCGGTGGTGGCCCGCGCGGTGCTCGCCGGGGTGGGCACCACCGAGCTGGAAGCCGTGCAGCGTCCCTTCGGGCAGCTGATCGACGCGCTGCTGGGGGGCATGCTGGACATCGTGGCGGCCGGGATGAGCATCACCCCGGGGCGCTGCGCCCGGGTGATGTTCTCGGCGCCGGACTTCGTGGCCGCGACCTCGCTGCTGGTCCGCGAGGGCAACCCGAGGCGGCTGCACACGTTCGCCGACATCGCGCGGGCGCACGTGCCGGTGGCGGTGCTGGACGGCAGCGTCGAGCAGGAGTTCGCCCGGGACGCCAAGATCCCGGAGGAGCGCATCCACGCCTACGGCTCGCAGCTGGACCTGTTCCAGGCGGTGTTCGACGGCTCGGTGCCGGTCGGGGCGCTCACCGACATCTCGCTGCGCCGCCTGGTGGCCCAGCAGCACGCCACCGGGGTCGAGGTGACCCGGGGCATCAACCCGGCCATCAACGGCAGGCCCCGCCGCACCGTCGGCGGCTTCGCGTTCCGCCCGGCCGACGCCAACCTGTGCGCCGCGTTCAACGGCGGGTTGGCCGCGCTGCAGCGCTCCGGCGAGTGGACGCGCATCGTCGCCCCGTTCGGGGTCACCGCCGCCAACCTCCCGCCGGCCGACCTCACCACCGCCGAGCTCTGCCAGCAGGGCTGACCGGGTCCGCGCCGCCAGCCTTCGGTGCCGTCGGCCGTCGTCGCCGCCAGCCTTCGGTGGCGTCAGCCGTCGTCGGGCAGCCCGTTGCGGTCCCGGATCACGGTGACGATCCGGTTCATGATCTCGGTCAGCGCGTAGTCCTTGGGGGTGAACACGGCGGCCACCCCCCGCTCGGTGAGCACCGGCACGTCCTCGCTCGGGATGATGCCGCCGACGATCACCGGGATGTCCTCCGCCCCGGCGGCGCGCAGCCCCTCGACCACGGCCGGCACCACCTCCAGGTGCGAGCCGGAGAGCACGGACAGCCCCACCACGTGCACCGACTCCTGCACCGCCGCCGCCACGATCTGCGACGGGGTCAGCCGGATGCCCTGGTAGATGACCTCGAAGCCGGTGTCCCGGGCGCGCACCGCCACCTGCTCGGCGCCGTTGGAGTGCCCGTCCAGCCCCGGCTTGCCGACCAGCATCCGCAGCCGGGTGCCCATCTCCTCGCCGGTGGCCCGAACCCGCTCGCGCACCGCGACCAGCTGCTCGGCGGCCTCCCCGGTGGCGGTGGCCATGGACACCCCGGTCGGCGCCCGGTACTCGCCGAACACCTCGCGCAGCGCGCCCGCCCACTCGCCGGTGGTCACCCCGGCCTGCGCGCAGGCGATGGTGGCATCCATCAGGTTGGCGTCGGTCTTCGCCGCGTCGCGCAGCTCGCCCAGCGTGCGCTCCACGGCGGCGTGGTCGCGCTGCTCGCGCCACCGCCGGATCGCCTCGACGGCGGCCTGCTCGACGGCCGGGTCGACGGTCTCGATCGACTTGGCGCCCTCGGCCTGCAGCGGGCTGGGCTCGGTGGTGTCGAACTTGTTCACCCCGACCACCACGGCGTCGCCGGACTCGATGCGCCGCCGGTACTCCGCCAGCGAGGAGACCAGCTGGCCCTTCATGTAGCCGGACTCGACCGCGGCCACCGCGCCGCCCATGTCCAGCACCCGGTCGATCTCCGCGCGCGCCCCGGTGACCAGCTCGTCGACCTTGGCCTCGATCACCCGGCTGCCCTCGAACAGGTCGTCGTACTCGAGCAGGTCGGTCTCGAAGGCGAGCACCTGCTGCATCCGCAGCGCCCACTGCTGGTCCCACGGCCGGGGCAGGCCGAGCGCCTCGTTCCACGCCGGCAGCTGCAGCGAGCGGGCGCGGGCGTCCTTGGACAGGGTGACCGCGAGCATCTCCAGCACGATGCGCTGCACGTTGTTCTCCGGCTGCGCCTCGGTCAGCCCGAGCGAGTTGACCTGCACGCCGTACCGGAACCGCCGCTGCTTGGGGTCCTCGATGCCGTACCGCTCGCGGGTGATCTCGTCCCACAGCGTCACGAAGGCGCGCATCTTGCACATCTCCTCGACGAACCGCAGCCCGGCGTTGACGAAGAACGAGATGCGCGCGACCACGGCGCCGAACTTCTCCGGCGGCACCTGCCCGGAGTCGCGGACCGTGTCCAGCACGGCGATCGCGGTGGCCAGCGAGTAGGAGATCTCCTGCACCGGTGTCGCGCCGGCCTCCTGCAGGTGGTACGGGCAGATGTTGATCGGGTTCCACCTCGGCACGTGGCTGACCGTCCAGGTCACCAGGTCGGTGGCCAGCCGCAGGCTGGGGTCGGGCGGGAAGGCGTACGTGCCCCGGGACAGGTACTCCTTGACGATGTCGTTCTGCGTGGTCCCGGCCAGCTGGCGGACCACCTCGGCGGCGTCGACGCCCTCCTCGGCCGCCTGCTCCTCGGCCACCGCGACGTACAGCGCGAGCAGCCACATGGCCGGCGCGTTGATCGTCATCGAGGTGTTCGCCCCGGCCAGCGGGATGCCGTCGAACAGCTGCCGCATGTCACCGATGTGGCTGACCGGCACGCCGACCTTCCCCACCTCGCCCTTGGCCAGCTCGTCGTCCGGGTCGTACCCGGTCTGGGTGGGCAGGTCGAACGCGACCGAGAGGCCGGTCTGCCCCTTGGCCAGGTTCCGCCGGTACAGCGCGTTGGATGCGGCGGCGGACGAGTGGCCCGCGTAGGTCCGCATCACCCACGGTCGGTCGCGCTCGCGGTCGGTCGGGTACGGCACCGGTTACCTCCGCTCCACAGTGAACGCGTCGATCCTACTGCGGGGTACCCGACCCGCCGGGTACTCCTGCTCACAATCCCAAGCACCGGCGCGCCCACCGGGGTCGGTGGGCGGCCCCGGGCGCGCCGCTCAGACCCGGTGGTAGCGGGCGTCGAAGAAGCAGAACGCGCCGTAGCTGGCCAGCCCGAGCGCCACCAGCGCCAGCAGCAGGGGGCCGAACGGCTGCGCGGCCAGCGTCTTCAGCGCGGCGTCCAGCCCCTCCGCGCGGGCCGGCTGGTAGGTCAGCGCGGCCACCCCGACCAGCGCACCGATGATCACGAAGGCCACCGCTTTGGCGATGATGCCGAACCGGCCCAGCAGCACGGTGAGCGCGCGGGCCACCGAGCGGGCGCTGGCCAGGTCCATGTCCTCGGTGAACGCCTTCTGCCAGCCCCGGACCGCCATCACCACGCCGGTCACCAGCACACCCACCCCGACCGCCACCACCAGCCACCGGCCGCCGGGCACCCGCAGCGTCTCCGCCGTGAGGCCCTGGCCGCCGCTGCCCTCCGACGACCCGGACGCCGCCCGCACGGCCAGCCCGGTGAGCACCAGGTAGATCGCGACCTGGCCCAGCGCGAACAGCCGCTTGCGGGTGCGCAGCCCGGAGTCGGTCAGGTACCGGAAGCCCCACACCGCCTCGCGCAGCCGCCAGATCACCACCGCGGCGAACCCGGCGACCACCAGCCACAGCAGCAGCCGGCCGTTCTGGTCCGCCGCGACCGTCTGCAGCGCGCCGGCCTGGTCGGCCCTGCCCCGCCCGCCGAGCACCACCCGCAGGGCCAGCCAGGCCACGAGCAGGTGCAGCACCCCGTTCGCCACCAGCCCGGCGCGGGCGCCCAGCCGCATCGGCTCGCTGCCGGCCAGCCGCCGCGCGGACCGCTCGGCGTCCTTCCCGACGTCCTTCCCGACGCTCATCACCCGGCCCCCGTCACCGGGCTCACCGCTCCGGTTCGGCGGTCACCCTCGCGATGTCGGCACCCAGCGAACGCAGGTTCTCCACGAACCGGGGGTAGCCGCGGTCGATGTGTTCCACGTCCCACACCTCGCTGACCCCGTCGGCGCACAGCCCGGCCAGCACGAGTCCCGCCCCGGCCCGGATGTCCGAGGCCCACACCGGGGCGCCGGACAGCAGCGGGACGCCGCGGACCACGGCGTGGTGGCCGTCGGTCCGCGCGTCGGCCCCGAGGCGCACCATCTCGTCGACGAACCGGAACCGGGCCTCGAAGACGTTCTCGGTGATCATCGACGTGCCGTCGGCGACCGCGGACAGCGCGATGGCCATCGGCTGCAGGTCGGTGGCGAAGCCCGGGTAGGGCAGGGTGACGAAGTCGACCGCGCGCGGCCGCTCGGGCATGGCCAGGGTGAACGAGTCCTCGCCGGTGCTGATCACCGCGCCCGCCGACCGCAGCTTGTCCAGCACGAGGTCGATGTGGTGCGGCTCGACCCCGCGCACGGTGACCTCGCCCTGGGCCATCGCGGCCGCGAACGCCCAGGTGGCGCCCACGATCCGGTCGCCGATCACCCGGTGCTCGGTGGGTTGGAGGCCGCTCACCCCGTGCACGGTCAGGGTCGAACTGCCACTGCCCTCGATCTTGGCGCCCATCTGCTGCAGCATCGTGCACAGGTCGACGATCTCCGGCTCGCGCGCGGCGTTGTCGATCACCGTGGTGCCCTCGGCCAGCACGGCCGCCATCAGGATGTTCTCGGTGGCCCCGACGCTGGGGAAGTCCAACCAGATCTGCGCGCCCCGCAGGTCCTCGGCGTGCGCCACCACCTTGCCGTGGCTGATCTCGGTGCGGGCGCCCAGCTTGCGCAGCCCGTTGGCGTGCATGTCCAGCGGGCGGGAGCCGATCGCGTCGCCGCCGGGCAGCGGGACGACGGCCTTCTTGCAGCGGGCCACCAGCGGCCCGAGCACGCACACCGAGGCGCGCAGCTTGGACACCGAGCGGTAGTCGGCGGCCTCCAGGGGGGTCTCCGGGGCGGTGATGGACACGGTGCCACCGGAGATCTCGACGGCACATCCCAGGCTGCGCAGCACGTCGGCCATCAGCGGGACGTCCAGGATCTCCGGACAGTTGGTGAGGGTGGTGGTGCCCTCGGCGAGCAGCGCGGCGGCCATCAGTTTGAGCACGCTGTTCTTCGCGCCGACGACCTCGACCTCACCGGCCAGCCGCGCGCCGCCGCTCACCCGGAAGTGCTCTGCCACGGGTGCACGCTAGCGGCCGCCCGGGCCCGCCGGTCGCGCGGCCTCCCCCTCGGCGGCGAGCGCCGCTGGTCGGCGGCGGCGCCACCGCGTGATCGGCCGTAGGCTCCCCGCATGGCCGTGCACCTGACCAAGATCTACACGAAGACCGGAGACGCCGGCACGACCGCGCTGGGCGACTTCAGCCGGGTCCGCAAGACCGACGTCCGGCTGGCGGCCTACGCCGACGTGGACGAGTGCAACGCCGCCCTGGGCGTGGTACTCGCGGCGGGCGCGCCGGCCCGCGACGTGGCCGAGATCCTGCGCGCGGTGCAGAACGACCTGTTCGACGTGGGGGCCGACCTCTGCGCACCGATCGTGCCCGACCCGGAGTACCCGCCGCTGCGGGTGACCGAGGCGTACGTGGAGCGGCTGGAGGCGGCCTGCGACGAGTTCAACGCCCGGCTCGGCAAGCTCAACTCGTTCATCCTGCCCGGCGGCACCCCGGCGGCCGCGTACCTGCACGTGGCGCGCACCGTGGCGCGGCGGGCCGAGCGCTCGGTGTGGGCGCTGCTGGAGGTCGACGCCGACCGCACCAACGACCTCACCGCGAAGTACCTCAACCGGCTGTCCGACCTGCTGTTCATCCTGGGACGGGTGGCCAACCCGGACGGCGACGTGCTGTGGCGGCCGGGCGGCGGCGCGGAGGCCACCGACACACCGGCGGACTGAGCACCGGGGTCAGGAGGCCTGGCGGTAGCCCAACCCGCCGGGCGGGCTGGCCTCCAGCCAGGAGGAGAACCCGGTGAGCACGTCCGGGGTCATGGCTAGCTCGACAATGTGCTCGCGGTCGCGGCAG
>DASXJJ010000203.1:0-56592 GCA_036497465.1 Pseudonocardia sp.
CCGGCTGCTGCGTTCCCGCGCGCGCACCCGACACGGCATCACCGGCTTCAACGGTTCGGTGGCCGTCCGCTCCCCCTCGATCACGAGAAGAGAACACTGATGGTTCGACCAGGACGACATCGGCTCCCTCGGCCGACGGCACTGCTGGCGTTGGTCATGGCGGTGCTCGTGTGCGCCGGGATCGTGACGGTCGCCGGCACCGCGGCCGCCAAGGACGAGAACGACGGCACGCGGCTCTCGGCCAGCGAGCGTGGTGACGGTGGTGACCGCGACCGCGGCGGTGACAAGGGTGACCGCGGCGGTAAGGGTGACCGCGGTGACAAGGGTGACCGTGATGACAAGGGCGATGGCAAGGGCAAGAAGGACGACGACAAGGACAAGAAGGACAAGAAGGGCGACAAGGACAAGGGCAAGGACAAGAAGGACGACGGCAAGAAGGACGAGGACGAGGAGTTCCCGGGCCGCGACAAGGCCGGCGCGGCGGACGACGACGACTTCGTCGACATCAACGACGTCCGCGCGGACAACGACCGGCCGCGCAACGACGACGACGCCTCGACCGGCAGCTTCGTGGCCCGCTGCGGCATCGACGACCACGACAATTCGGACAACTTCATGGCTGCCCCGGGCAAGCGCAACGGCGCCCAACATGTGCACGACTATGTGGGCAACAAGACCACCGACGCCAACTCGACCGACGACTCGCTGCACGCCGGTGCCACCACCTGCGACCGTAACAACCAGTCGGCGTTCTTCTGGCCGGTGGTCCGGCTGACCGACCAGCAGGGCACCGACGCCGACGAGGACGGCGGCGGCAAGGACGGCAACTTCGGCCGGATCGTCAAGCCGAAGTCGGTCGACCTGCGGTTCCTGGGCAACGAGAAGGGCAAGGTCGTCCCGATGCCGGACGACCTGCAGATCATCACCGGCGACGCGAAGGCCGTGACGAACGGCGACAAGAACGCCAATGCGCAGTGGACCTGCACCGGCTTCGAGAATCGCATCACCGACAAGTACCCGCTGTGCCCGGCGGGCAGCAGGCTGGAGCGGATCCTGGAGTTCCCGAGCTGCTGGAACGGTGAGGACCTGTCAGCCAAGGACCAGCGTTCGCACATGTCTTTCCCGCGTGACGACGGCTCGTGCAAGCGTGGTTTCAAGGCTATTCCGAAGCTGCGGATCACGCTGACCTACGACCGGCCGAACGGGCGCAACTTCGCGCTGGACAGCTTCCCCGACCAGCGTCACAACCCGAAGACGGATCACTCCGACTTCATGAACATCGCCTCGGACCAGGTGCTCAAGTTCGCGGCGAACTGCATCAACACCGGCAAGAACTGCTGATCAGGGCCTGTCCTGGCGGCTGACCAGGGCGGATCCCGCCGTTGATAGTGGGCGGGATCCGCTCTTGTCAAGTGATCCACTAAAATAGCGTGGGCGAATTTCTTGTGTTACGCTCAAATTTATGGGTCAGAAAGATCGAACGACGACATTGTCGGGGATGGGGCCGAATTCGGTTTCTCCTGGCCTGGGACATAGAATCGCCCTGCCGGAGCCCTCGCGTTCATACGATCAGGACGCGGAATGGTTCGTCATTGAGACGGACAATGGTTGGCGGGAAATTCGATTCCATGACTACGGCGAAATTTTCCAGATACCGGGTCTCTACGAGCAGATATTCTACGACACCCTGCAGTGCGACTCGCCGCGCTTCATGTGCGAGTTCCTGCGCGGCAAGTTGGAGCAGGCCGGGGTGCCCCCGGGGCAGCTGCGGGTGTTCGACCTCGGTGCCGGCAACGGGATCATGGGCGAGGAGCTGGCCAAGCTCGGGGTGGACTGCGTGGTCGGCGCGGACATCCTGCCCGAGGCGGCCGCCGCGGCCGAGCGGGACCGGCCGGACGTCTACCGCGGCTACCACGTCGCGGACCTCACGGCACTGACCGACGGGCAGCGGACCGAGCTCGACAGCTACGGGTTCAACGCGATGACCTGCATCGCGGCCCTCGGCTTCGGGGACATCCCGACCGAGTGCTTCCGCACCGCCTACAACCTGCTGGACGAGGGCGGCTGGGTCATTCTCAACATCAAGGAGGACTTCCTGGCCGACTCGGACACCACCGGGTTCGCCGGGATGTTGCACCGGGCGATCGACTCGGGCGCGCTCGAGGTGGTCGACACCACGCTGTACCAACACCGGCTGGCGACCAACGGCTCGCCGTTGAACTACACCGCGATGATCGCGCGGAAGCGGTCCGACCTGTAACGGAACGTGCACGACCGTCGCGTCGTCCCGCCGCTGCACCCCTCGGATGTGGGAGAATCCGGGGGAGGCAAGCGGCGGGCGACGCGCGGTCGCGCGCGGAGCGGACGGCAGAAGCGACATGGTCACTAGGTCGAAGACGGTCACCGGGTCCGACGGCCGTACCTGGACGGTGCGGCGGCGGATGGAGTACTCCATGCCGGCGACCGGCGAGGACTTCGAGCACGACGTGGACGGCGGGCGCGCCGCCGCGGTGACCATCCTGTCGTTGCTGTTGCTGTTCTACGTGGCGCTGTTCAGCTGGATGCCCAGCGACGTGCACATCCCGTGGTGGATGGTGCTGGTCGGGCTGATCGTGGTGGGCTTCTTCCCGGTCCGGTGGCTGCTGCGCCGGCCGTGGACCCTGGTGGCGCAGACCCCCGGTGGGTACGACCTGGAGCCGGAGCACTGGGTGGGCATGGTGCGCGGGGTCAGCCGGGCGCGCGAGGAGCAGAAGCTGGTCATCCGCAGCATCCGCACCCGGGCCACCCCGGCCTACACCGACGGCCCGCTGCAGCCGGTCACCTGAGCGGATGCCCGAGCTTCCCGAGGTCGAGGCGCTCGCCCACCACCTGCGCGGCCACGCCGTGGGTCACCAGGTGGCCAGGGTCGACGCGGCCAGCATGAGCGCGCTCAAGACCTTCGACCCCCCGGCGTCCGCGCTGGCCGGACGCACGGTCACCGGCGCCGCCCGGCACGGCAAGTTCCTCGACCTCGACTGCGACGGGCTGCACCTGGTCACCCACCTGTCCAGGGCCGGCTGGCTGCGCTGGCACGACACCGCATCGACCGTGCCGCCCAAGCCGACCGGCAAGGGGCCGATCGCGCTGCGCGTGCACCTGGACAGCGCCGGCGGCCCCGGGTTCGACCTCACCGAGGCCGGCACCCAGAAACGGCTGGCCGTGTACGTGCTCACCGACCCCGGCCAGGTTCCCGGCATCGCCCGCCTCGGCCCCGACGCGCTGAACCTGACCAGGGCGGGGCTGGACGAGATCCTGAACGGGCGCACCGAGCGCATCAAGAACCTGATCGTCGACCAGTCGGTGCTGGCCGGCGTGGGCAACGCCTACTCCGACGAGATCCTGCACGTGGCCAAGCTGTCCCCCTACGCGGTCGCCGGCCGGCTGACCGAGGACAGGCGGGACGCGCTGTTCGAGGCCATGCACCAGGTGCTCAGCGACGCCGTGGCCCGCTCGGTCGGCCAGGACGCCGCGCGGCTGAAGGGTGAGAAGCGTTCCGGGCTGCGGGTGCACGCGCGCACCGGGCTGCCCTGCCCGGTCTGCGGTGACACCGTACGGGAGGTGTCCTTCGCCGACCGGTCCTTCCAGTACTGTCCGACCTGCCAGACCGGTGGGAAACCGCTTGCGGACCGCCGACTCTCCCGCCTCGTGAGATGAACCGTGCCCGACTTCCTGTCCTCGCCGAGCGCGCTCCTGGTGCTGCTCGTGACGGTGCTGATCGTGGCAGCCGCCGCGCTGTTCATGCTCTGGCGGGCCCGTCGCCGGGCGTTCGCCTCACCGCTGGAACGGGCCACCTTCTCCACCCTGCACACCGTCTCGCTGGCGGCGCCCGCGCTGCGTGAGGGGTTGTCCCGGCAGTCCGCCGCGTTCGCCCTGCCCTACCTGCGGACCCTGCTGGAGACCTGCGCGTTGACCATGACCGACGCCCAGCCGCAGGCGCTGGCCTGGGACGGCGAGTCCGACCACCACACGATGGACGTGGTGGAGCTGGCCCGGCAGGTCGTCGACACCGGACGCCAGCAGGTCGCCTCGCACTCCGCCATCGACTGCGGCCGCGACGACTGCGGCGTGCGCGGGATCGTGGTGGTGCCGCTGGAGACGGAGGGCACCATCGTCGGCACGCTCGGCGCGCTGACCGACTCCACGGCGGGGCCGGTGCTGCTGCGGGCCACCGCCGAGGTCGCCCGGTACATCTCCAGCCAGCTGGAGCTGGCCGAGCTCGACGAGTCGCGGGCGCGGCTGAACCGCGCCGAGGTCCGCGCGCTGCGCGCGCAGATCTCCCCGCACTTCGTCTACAACGCGCTGACCACGATCTCCTCGCTGATCCGTACCGACCCCGACCGGGCGCGCGAGCTACTGATCGACTTCGCCGACTTCACCCGCTACTCGTTCCGGTCGGCGGGGGAGTACACGACCCTGCAGGACGAGCTGACCAACATCGAGCGGTACCTGACGATCGAGCGCGCGCGGTTCGGCGACCGGCTCGACGTGCGGCTGCAGATCGCGCCCGAGGTGCTCTCCGTGGTGCTGCCCTTCCTGGCGTTGCAGCCGCTGGTGGAGAACGCGGTGCGGCACGGGCTGGCCGGCAAGCCGAACGGCGGGCTGATCACGCTGACCGCGGAGAACTCCGGCGCGGAGTGCGTGATCAGCGTGGAGGACGACGGCGTCGGCATGGACCCGACCCGGTTGCGCGAGGACCTCACCGACTCGCACCTGTCCGGGGCGCACGTCGGGTTGGGCAACGTGGACGACCGGATGCGCTCGGCGTTCGGCGACGACTTCGGCCTGGTGGTGGACACCGCGGTGGGCGCCGGCACGAAGATCACGCTGCGGGTGCCGAAGTTCCGCGCCGGCATCCGCGTCTGAACGCCCCGTAGGCGCCGTGTGCGATCGCGAACGAACGGACCTGCGCGTCCGGCCGGTGACGGATGTCGCCGAGCGTGTCCGTGGTGGCCGGGCCGGGGGTCGTGGTGTGCTGTCGCAGCGCCGTCCCGACCCGGGCGGCGGTGGCACCCCGGCGGCCGGGGCTCCGGCGGCGGCCGGGCGGGGCTGGCCAGGCGGCGCGATCCGACCGACGCGCTGCCCGGCCTTGCGACCGCCGCACCGGCCGCGCCAGTAGCTTGGTCGCCATGACAGGCGGAGCGAAGTTGTTGGACATGTTGCCGAGGGAAGTGACGGGCCGGTTGCCCGGGAAGCTGGGCGACCGCGCGGACCGGTCGGTGGTGAACGTGGTGCGGCTGCACGGCGTGATCACCCCGGCGGCCGGGCCGATGCCCAAGCCGGCGCTCAACCTCAGCTCGCTGGAACCGGTGCTCAAGCGCGCGTTCACCGCCGAGCGGCTGGCCGCGGTCGCGCTGGTGATCAACTCGCCGGGTGGCGCGCCGACCCAGTCCGCCCTGATCGCGGACCGGATCCGCGGTCTGGCCGCCGAGCACGAGGTGCCCGTGCTGGCATTCTGCGAGGACGTCGCCGCCTCCGGCGGGTACTGGCTGGCCTGCGCGGGCGACGAGATCTTCGCGCACGCGACGTCGCTGGTCGGCTCCATCGGCGTGGTCAGCCAGAGCTTCGGCCTGGCCGGGCTGCTGGAGCGCATCGGCGTGGAGCGTCGCCTCTACACGGCCGGGAACAGCAAGTCCCGGCTCGACCCGTTCCTGCCGGAGAAGGCCGAGGACGTGGCGTGGCTCAACGAGATGCAGGGCCAGGTGCACGAGCTGTTCCAGGACTGGGTGCGCAGCAGGCGGGGCGACAAGCTGACGGCGACCAATCCGGCGGAGGAGCTGTTCACCGGCGAGGTGTGGACCGGCAAGCGGGCCGTCGAGCTCGGCCTCGTCGACGCGCTCGGTACGCCGCGCGAGGTGCTGGCCGAGCGTTTCCCGGACGCCGACCCGATCCTGGTCGAGGGCCGCAAGCCGCTGCTGGCCAGGCTGGGGGTGGGCGGCCCCGCGGCGCGCATCGGGGCGTCGTCGCTGGTGGAGGACATGCTGCAGGCAATGGAAGTCCGGGCGGCGTGGAGTCGTTTCGGTCTGTAGTCTCGCTCCCCGCCCGGGCCGCAAGTGTGGCGAACACCGCATCGGACCTGGCACTCAGCCAGAATGGACGCCACCATTGACGGGCGGTAAGACCCGCGGCGGGCTTGACCCGATGCGAAGATGTGGTCCGACCCGGGGGAAATTGGTCAGGATGAGGAGACAGTGAACAGCACTGATGGGTCTGGTGGGCTGGTCGTTCTGGCAGTGGACGACGAGAAGCCCGCGCTCGACGAGCTGGAGTACCTGCTGGGGCAGGACCAGCGGATCGGCACCGTCCTGACGGCGTCCAACGCCAACGACGCGCTCCGTCTGCTGAGCACCCGCGAGCGGCCGAGGGACGGGCTGGCCCCCGGGGGGCAGGTGCCGGTGCACCCGGTGACCGGTGCCCCGATCGCCCGCAGCACCGACGTCGACGTGGTGTTCCTGGACATCCGGATGCCCGGGCTGGACGGCCTGGAGCTGGCCAGGGTGTTCTCCTCGATGGTGGTGCCGCCCGCGGTCGTGTTCGTCACGGCGCACGACGACCGCGCGGTCGACGCGTTCGACGTCGGCGCGGTCGACTACCTGCTCAAGCCGTTGCGCACCGAGAGGCTGCGTAACGCGCTGGACCGCATCCTGTCCAGCCGGGTGGTGGCACCCAGCGAGCCCGGGGGCATCCCGGGCGACGCCGGCCCCGGCGACGACGAGGTCATCCCGGTCGAGCTGGCCGGCACCACGAAGCTGGTGCCCCGCTCGGCGGTGCGCTACGTCGAGGCCCAGGGCGACTACGCGCGGCTGCACACCAACGACAACAAGAGCCACCTGGTGCGCATCCCGCTGTCCGTGCTGGAGGACCGCTGGCGCGACGCCGGGTTCGTGCGGATCCACCGCTCGTACCTGGTGTCCCTGCCGCTGGTCACCGAGCTGCGCACGCACGGTTCGGGGTACGTGGTGCGCATCGGCACCGGGCCGGAGATCGCCGAGCTGCCGGTCAGCCGCCGGCACACCCGCGAGCTCAAGGACCGCCTGGTCCGGGACCCGAAGCACTCGTGGAGCCAGCGGTGAGCCGGTGGGCCCGCCGCGCGCGGTCGGTGATGGACGAGGTGTCGAGGCGTGGACGCTGACGGCCACGCGCCGTCGGTGGTCTCGGACGGGGACAGCACCGAGACCACCAACCCCGGCGTGCCGGGAGGATCCGGGCGCCCGGTGAACAGCGGAGGCCGGCATGCCCGCCGGGGCACCGGGCCGGCCGCGCGGTCGCCCCGGCTGGACTACGTGCCCCGGCACTCCGTCGAGGGGTCCGGTCCGACGTCGCCGGTGTCGCCCACCGAGGTGACCGAGGTCTTCTCCCGGGTCCGCCAGGACCCCACCGAGCGGCCCCGCTCGGCGCGCCCCGAGTCCGGCCCGGCGGAGCGGAGCCAGCCGATCGAGGTGCCGCGTGCCGAGCCGGAGCCGCCGGCCCCGCCGCCGCCCGAGCCGGCGCGCGGCAAGCGGGTCCGGGTGGTGCTCTCCGCCCGCAAGGGCAAGACCCGCCCGGTGCGCACCGTGGTCGACGTCCAGGAGCTGACCCAGGTCGGCGAGGTGCTGAGCTCCAGCCTGATCCGGTCGCAGCTGGCGCTGGCGCTGCGCATCGGCGGCATCGCCCTGATCACCCTGGGGTCGCTGCCCGCCATGTTCGTGATCTTCCCGGTGCTCGGGCGGTTCGAGCTGTTCGGGTTGCGGCTGCCCTGGCTACTGCTCGGCGTGCTCGCCTACCCGTTCCTGCTCTCCCTCGGCTGGTGGTACGCGCGGTCCGCCGAGCGGCTAGAGCAGGTCTTCGCCGACCACATCCAGAACTGACTCGAGGCGCTGCGAGATGACCCCGGCCGCCGTGGTGGCGCTCAGCTGCATCGCGATCGTCGCGGTGGCCTCGACGGTCATCGGGTCGTTCGGGGTCCGGTTCGCGCGCAGCACGTCCGACTTCCTGGTCGCCTCCCGCACCGTCGGCGCGACCGCGAACGCCGGCGCGATCTCCGGGGAGTACCTGTCCGCCGCGTCCTTCCTGGGCATCGCCGGGCTGATCCTGAAGGACGGCCCGGACGCGCTGTGGTACCCGGTCGGCTACACGGCCGGCTACCTGGCGCTGCTGCTGTTCGTGTCCGCCCCGCTGCGCCGCTCCGGGGCGTACACCGTGCCCGACTTCGCCGAGTTCCGCCTGCGCAGCCCGGCGGTGCAGCGGTTGTGCACGGTCTTCGTGATCATCATCGGCTGGATGTACCTGCTGCCCCAGCTGCAGGGCGCCGGGCTCACCGTGGCCACGGTGGTGCCCGAGCTGCCCGCCTGGACCGGCATGGTCGCGGCCGGCGTCGTCGTGGTGGCCACCGTGGTGTTCGGCGGGATGCGCTCAATCACCTTCGTCCAGGCGTTCCAGTTCTGGCTGAAGTTCACCGCGCTGGCGCTGCCCGCGCTGGTGCTGGTGGTCTACGTCGGCGGCGACCACCGCCCGTTCAACCGGCCGGCGCCCCCGCAGTTCAGCACGGACACGACCGTCGACGTCCGGACCGACGTGGTGCTGCAGGTGACCCAGCCGGTGAACGTCGACGCGCAGGGCGTGCTGGACGGCCAGCGGGCCGACGGCCTGGTCACCTGGGGACCGGGCAACCACTCGGTGCTGGCCGGCGCGCGGCTGGGCTTCGCGGCCGGCTCCTCGGTGCCGGTCCCGGCGGGCGCCCCGGTCCGGGACTCCAGCTGGCTGACCCCGCTGTCCGGGGACGCCGACCACCAGCTGTTCGGCATCTACTCGCTGATCGCGGCCCTGTTCCTGGGCACGATGGGGCTGCCGCACGTGCTGGTGCGCTTCTACACCAACCCGGACGGCCGGGCGACGCGGCGGACCACGGTGGCCGTGCTGGCCATGCTCGGCGCGTTCTACCTGCTGCCCACGCTGCTCGGCGCGCTGTCCCGGCTGTACGTGCCGCAGTTGCTGGTCAGCGGCGACACCGACGCGGCGGTGCTGCTGCTGCCCACGGCGGCGCTGGGCGGCGGGACGGTGGCCACGCTGCTCGGCGGGCTGGTCGCGGCCGGGGCGTGGGCGGCGTTCCTGTCGACCTCGTCCGGGCTGGTGGTCGGTATCGCGGGGGTGCTCTCCACCAGCCCGTCGCTGTTCCCCAAGGGCGGTGTGCGTGACTTCCGGGTGGCGGCGGTGATCGCCGGGGTGGTCCCGCTGGCGATGGCGCTGGGCTCGACCCGACTGGACTTCGCGGAGACGGTGGCGCTGGCGTTCGCGGTGGCCGCCTCGACGTTCTGCCCGCTGCTGCTGCTGGGTATCTGGTGGACCGGGCTGACCGACCGGGGCGCGATCTGCGGGCTGCTGGTCGGCGGGCTCAGCTCCGCGGGCTCGGTGTCGATGAGCCTGTTCGGGCTGACCCCGGGCGGCTGGCTGGGTCAGCTGATGGACCGTCCGGCGCTGGTCACGGTGCCCGCGGCGTTCCTGACCATGGCGGTGGTCAGCAAGCTCACCGCGAAGCGGGTGCTGCCGGACGTGCCCCGGCTGCTGCTGCGGCTGCACGCCCCGGAGCGGCTGGGGCTGAGCCAGGACCGGGCCCGCCGGCTCAGCTGAGCCCTCCCGTGCGGTTCGAACCTTTCACACGAACGAGTGAATTTGCTCCGCGCCGAGCGGCGGTTCGATCAACACGCCACCGGGCGTGGGTGCGGTGCCCTAGGGTGATGCCGCCAACTGAGCGTGTCGAAAAGACCGCTGAGCGCAACGGTCAGTGACCCGCGTCATGGTGAACGGCCCCGGTCGAGGTCGCGCACCGTGCCCGGGTGGAGACGGCGGGAGAGGGCGCGTGCTTATCGTTCGTCCGACATTGCTCGCCTCGAGCGGCACCGAAGGAGAATGCTCGTGAGTACGACCAGTGATCGTCCGCTGGGCGACAGCTCGGTGTACGCGCAGGTTCAGGCCAGCCCGGAGTTCGCCGACCTGCGCAGCCGCCTGCGCCGGTTCGTGTTCCCGATGAGCGTGGCCTTCCTGGTCTGGTACCTGGTCTACGTGCTGCTGGCGGCCTACGCGCCGGCGTTCATGTCCATCAAGCTCGCGGGCAACCTGACCGTCGGTCTGCTGATCGGCCTGCTGCAGTTCGTGACCACGTTCGCCATCACCACCATCTACGTGCGGTACGCGAACAAGAACCTGGACCCGCTGGCCGCACGGCTGCGGGGCCGCATCGAAGGGGACGGGGACGACGCGTGAACGAGCGGATCCTGGCCGCGGCCACGGTCGGCAAGCCGGCGCTGAACATCGGCATCTTCCTCGCCTTCGTGGTGGTCACCCTGGTGGTGGTCTTCTGGGTGGGTCGGCAGAACCGCACGGCCTCCGACTACTACGCCGCCGGTCGCTCCTTCACCGGCACGCAGAACGGCATCGCCATCTCCGGCGACTACCTGTCGGCGGCGTCCTTCCTGGGCATCGCGGGCGCGATCGCCACCGTCGGCTACGACGGCTTCCTGTACTCGGTCGGCTTCCTGGTGGCGTGGCTGGTGGCGTTGCTGCTGGTCGCCGAGCTGCTGCGGAACACGGGCAAGTTCACCATGGGCGACGTGCTGAGCTTCCGGATGCGGCAGCGTCCGGTGCGCGCGGCCGCGGCCGTCTCCACGCTGGTGGTCTCGTTCTTCTACCTGCTGGCCCAGATGGCCGGTGCCGGCGGCCTGATCTCGCTGCTGCTGGGCGTCCCCGACGACAAGTCCACGCTGTTCGACGGGCAGTCCGCGGTGATCGCCGTCGTCGGCGCGCTGATGATCGTCTACGTGCTGGTCGGCGGGATGAAGGGCACCACCTGGGTGCAGATCATCAAGGCCAGCCTGCTCCTGGTCGGCGCCGCGGTGATGACCGTCTGGGTGCTCGGCATCTACGGCTTCAACCTGTCCGCGCTGCTCGGTTCCGCGGTCCAGAACGCCGGCACGAACGGCGACAAGATCCTCGGTCCGGGCCTGCAGTACGGCAAGACCGGCACCTCGAAGATCGACTTTGTCTCGCTGGGCCTGGCCCTGGTGCTCGGCACCGCCGGCCTGCCGCACATCCTGATGCGGTTCTACACGGTGCCCAGCGCCAAGGAGGCCCGTCGCTCGGTGGTCTGGGCGATCTGGCTGATCGGCATCTTCTACCTGTTCACCCTGGTCCTGGGCTACGGCGCGGGCGCGCTGGTCGGGCCGACCGTGATCAAGAACGCGCCCGGCGGGGTGAACTCGGCGGCGCCGCTGCTGGCGTTCCAGCTCGGCGGCGAGGTGCTGCTCGGACTGATCTCCGCGGTCGCCTTCGCCACGATCCTGGCGGTGGTCGCCGGGCTGACGATCACCGCGTCGGCCTCGTTCGCGCACGACGTCTACGCCAACGTGCTCAACCGGTCCGCCTCGCCGACCTCGGAGGTCAAGGTGGCCCGGAGGACCGCCGTAGTGTTCGGCGTGGTGGCGATCATCGGCGGCATCCTGGCCAACGGGCAGAACATCGCGTTCCTGGTGGCGCTGGCGTTCGCGGTGGCCGCCTCGGCGAACCTGCCGACGCTGCTGTTCTCGCTGTTCTGGAAGAAGTTCAACACCACCGGCGCGCTGTGGTCGATGTACGGCGGCCTGATCATCTCCGTGGGGTTGATCATCTTCTCCCCGGCGGTCTCCGGCAACAAGGAGACCTCCATGTTCAAGACGGCCGACTTCCACTGGTTCCCGCTGGCCAACCCGGGCCTGGTGTCCATCCCGCTGGCGTTCCTGCTCGGCGTGGTCGGCACGCTGGTCGGGGCGGGCAAGGAGCACGACGAGGAGCGCTACGCCGAGATGGAGGTGCGCTCGCTCACCGGTGCCGGCTCCGAGCGCGCCGAGGTGAAGGCCCCCCGCTGACTCGACGCCCGTGCACGGCCCACGGGGGCCGGACCCGACCGGGTCCGGCCCCCGTGTCGGGTGCCGCCTCACCCCGGGCTGACAGGGGGAGGTGGCACCATGGCGAGGTGACTTCCTCCCAGGTGCCGAGCATCACGGTGGCCGAGCTGCCCGACGGGGCCCGGCCGGTCGACGTGCGCGAGCCCGACGAGTGGACAGCCGGCCGTGCCCCCACCGCCGTGCACATCCCGATGTCCGAGCTCTCCGGGCGGCTGCACGAGCTGCCCGAGGGCGAGGAGCCGCTGTACGTGATCTGCCGCTCCGGCGGGCGCTCGGCGCGGGTCACCGCGTTCCTGGTGTCCCAGGGCTATCCGGCGGTGAACGTGGACGGCGGCATGCAGGCCTGGGCCGCCGCCGGCCGTACGATGGTCGGCGACGGGCCCGGCCAGCCGGAGGTCGTGTGATGGTCGGCGTGCACCGGCGGTCGGCGTGAACTGCCCGCGCTGCGGGCGGGCGCAGCCACCCGGCGCGAAGGACGCGGTGTTCTGCGCGCACTGCGGCCAGTTCCTGGTGCCCACCCGGTGGGTGGCCTCCGCGCCGCCGACGCGCGGCGCGGGCCTCCCGCCGCTGCCCCGGCCCCGGTACGCCGGCCCGCCCCGGTACACCGCCGTGCCCAGCTGGGGCTTCCCCGCGCTGCCCTGGCAACGCACCGAGGGGGTCGACGAGCCGAAGGCCGAGCGTCCGGTGACCGAGGCGGTCGTCGCGCAGGCCGGGCTGCTGGTCCCGCTGCTGCGCGGCGTGGCGATGCTGGCCGGGCTGGCCGGCGCCGCCGAGGTGTGGCGGTACGTGCTGCTGCTGTTCAGCCGCGACGACGCGCTGAACGCAGGCCAGGTGGCGGCCTCCGACGCGCTGGTGCTGGCCGCGTCCTGGGTGTGCACCCTGATGTCGATCGCGGTCGGTGCCTACCTGCTGCTCTGGGTGGTGCGGGTGCGCGCGGCCGCGGCCCGCCGATCCGGCATCCGCCCGTCGCGGAGCAACCGCTGGGTGCTGGTGGGCTGGCTGGTGCCGGGGCTGAACCTGAGCGTCCCGGGCTCGGTGCTCGCCGAGGTGGAGCACGCCGCGCTGGGTCGCCCGGCCGGTGAGCGGCCCCGGCCGTCCACCCTGCTGTTGGTCTGGTGGGCGCTGTGGGCAGCGAACGTGGTGTTCGGCGTGCTCGCGGTCGTCTGGGTGTTCCGCTCCGGGGTGCAGGCGATGGCCGACGGGGTGGAGCTGCACGCCCTGGCCGACCTGCTCGCCGCCGCCACCGCGGTGGCCACCGCCAGGGTGGTGGTCTGGCTGACCGCGCTCGTCGCCCCGCCGAGGGTCGTCGCCCGACCGACCGTGATCTCCGTGCGCGAGCCGGCGGCGGCGGGCTAGGCGCCGCTCGGCGGCCCTGCGCCGGGCGTGCGCGGGGCGAACCAGTAGCGTATTGCGGCGATGAGCAAGAAGACGAGGACCCGGCCCCGCCCCGCCGCCAGCACGGACGGCCCGAACCCGAAGCAGCCCTGCCCCTGCGGCTCGGGCAAGCGGTACAAGGCATGCCACGGCGGCGGCGACGAGGTGATCGTGCTGCGCCCCTTCGAGGGCCTCGCCGCGGAGTGCGACCTGGTGGCGATGCGCGAGTTCGTGCCGTCCGGTACGGCCGGGCTGACGCTGTCCGAGGCTGGAAAGGCGCTCGCGGGCGACCGCACCGCCCGGCTGGCCACCGTGCTGCCGGGTGCCGCCGCCGCGCTGGTCCGTCCCAACGGCGAGGCGCTGGTCGGCCTGCAGGTGCAGACCCGCACCGGCGACATCGCCACCGATCTGGGCCGGGCGCTGCGCTGGGCGCTGACCGCCGAGCCGAGCACCTCGCTGGCGGTGGCCGGTCCCGCGCTGGACACCCCGGAGTCCGGCCCGGTGCGGCTGCACGACCTGGTGGTGCCCGACGCCGAGCTCGACGTCACGCTGTACACCGACTTCACCTGGTGGCTGCCCGAGGACGCCGGTGAGCCGAGCGGCGACGCCGCCGCGGCGCTGGAGCACGCCAACAACGCGATCATGCCGACCGAGCTGGTCCGCGGTGACGGGGTGCGCGGGGCCTACTGGGTGGACGCCGGCGCCAAGTCCCACCTGCGCTGGGTGCGTCCCGAGCCGGAGGACCAGCTGGTCGCCGCGCTGGCCCGGCTGCAGGTGCGCGGCGAGCTGGAGCTGGGCGAGGGCTCCCGGTACGTCGGCTCGTTCCGCGCGCACGGGCTGCTCGTCCCGGTGTGGGACCTCGACAAGGAGATGCACGTCAAGGAGTGGGTGGCGCCCGCCGAGGCGTTCGCCGCGCGGCTGACCAGCACCCTGCGGTCGCTGGCCGACCAGCCGCTCACCGACGCCGAGCACCGCGCCCGGGGCTCGCTGGCCGGCCGGCAGATCACCCTGCGCTGACGTCGGTCCCGCCCGCCCGGCCCCGGTCGGGCGGGCCGACCGGCCGGGCCGGCCCGTGGTGGGCGGCCGGCAGCCGACGACCCCCCGGTAGCCGACGACCCCTGGGCGTCAGGCGCCGGCCACCGGCGGCGCGGTCGGGTCGGTCCCGCCGCCCCTGGCGACCTCGCGGGCCACGAAGTCCTCGATGTGGAACAGGTTGTCCCCGGCCCGCTCGACGACCCGCAGCAGCGTGGACATCGACGACACCTCCTCGACCTGCTCCTTGAGGAACCACTGGATGAACTGCTCGCCGACGTAGTCGCTCTGGTCGCGCGCGGCCTTGGCCAGGGTGGTGATCTGCTCGGTGACCTCGCGCTCCTGGTGCAGCGCGAGCTCCACCACGTCGCGCACCGAGGTGAAGTCGTTGCGCACGTCGTCGACGCCCGGGATCGCCACCGGAAGATCCTTGTCCAGCAGGTACTGGACCATCATCATCGCGTGGCTGCGTTCCTCGGCGGCCTGGGCGTAGAAGTACGCGGCCAGCTGCGGGAGGTCCTCACCGTCCAGCCACACCGCCACGGCGGTGTACTGCTGCGCGGCGGTGAACTCGCCGCGGACCTGCGCGAGTAGCAACGTCGGGAACGTGTCATCGCTGACCATGTTCATCAGGATAGGTGGTCGGTAAGCGGATCGTGTCCTTTTGGCGACGCAGTGTCAGGACACTCACCGCGATGAACGCGGGGCGAGGGCGTTGAGCACGGCCGCCGGCCGGTTGGCGGTGAAGACGCCAGCACCGGCTCGGGCGGGCCGACCGCCGGGCTCCGGCCGGTGCCGCCGGGCTCAGTCCAGCGGATCGCGGACCAGCGGGCAGGACATGCATCGCGGGCCGCCCCGGCCGGAGCCGAGCTCGGACCCGGCGATCGGGATGACCTCGATGCCGGAGTCGGCCAGCCGGGCGTTGGTCTCGGTGTTGCGCTCGTAGGCCACGACGACTCCGGGGGCCAGCGCGAGGGTGTTGTTGCCGTCGTCCCACTGCTCCCGCTCGGCCGTCACCGGGTCCAGCCCCGTGTCGATCACCCTCAGCTCGGGCACTCCCATGGCCTCGGCGGCGGCCGCCCGGAACGGCGCGGGCCCGGACACCTCGATGCCTCCGGAGCCGCCGGCCCGCACGGTGAACGCCCGCAGCGTGTGCGCGACCGTCGGGAACATGACCACCGCATCGCGGTCGACCATGGTGCACACGGTGTCCAGGTGCATCGTCGCCCTGGACTGCGCGATCGGCACCACCAGCACTGCCTCGGCGAGCCCGTCGGCCAGCGCGGAGCGGGCGAACGACTCGGCACCGGCCGGGGTGGTCCGCTCGCCGACGCCGATGGCCAGCACGCCGGGCGCCAGCAACAGCACGTCGCCGCCCTCCACCGGGGCGGAGTGCGCCTCGTAGGCCCGCTTGGTGCCGGCGAACCGGGGGTGGTGAGCGTAGATCAGGTCGGTGAGCGCGGTCTCCCGGCGGCGGGCGGGCAGGGCCAGCGAGGTGATCGCCACCCGGTCGGCCAGCCACACCGAGGAGTCGCGGGTGAACAGCAGGTTGGGCAGCGGGTCGAGCACGAAGTCGGCCGGTTCGTGCATCGTGCGGACCAGCGACGACGCCAGCGAGCCCGGGGTGGAGCCGCCCGGCAGCTCGCCGAAGGTCAGGCCGGCCATCAGCGTCTCGGCCAGCTGCTCGCCCGGCAGGTCGGCCAGGAACTCCCCGAGCAGCGCGGCCAGCGGCGGCCCGAGCCTGCGCTCGTCCAGCACTCCGTCGACGGCCACCTCCCTGGCCTCCTGGGTGGTCAGCGCGGCACGCAGCAGGTCGGGCAGCAGCAGCACCTCGACGCCCCGGCCGGCGAGCGCGGCGGCGAACGCGTCGTGCTCCTGCTGCGCGCGGGCCACCCAGGGGATGCCGTCGAACAGCAGCTGGTCGTTGTTCCTGGGGGTCAGCCTGGTCAGCTCGGCGCCCGGGCGGTGCAGAAGCACCGCGCGCAGCCGGCCCACCTCGCTGTCCACCCTGGTCTGCCCGCTCGACTGGCTCACCCCCCGGAGCCTAGTGCGGTTCGACCGCGTCGGCGGCCGGATCCACCGGCGGTGCGGCGGGGCCGGAGGACGTCCCGTGCCGCGGGCCGATCCGGCCCGGATTCGCGGCCGCGCGCACCAGCTCGGCGTAGGACCCGCCGGCCGCGAGCAGGTCGGCGTGCGTGCCCAACTCGACGACCCGCCCCGCCTCCAGCACGGCGATCCGGTCGGCGTCGGCGACCGAGGCCAGCCGGTGGGTGATGGTCACGACGGTGCGCCCGGCGAGCACCGCGGCCAGCGACCGTTCCAGCGCGCCGGAGCCAGACGGGTCCACCAGCGAGGTCGCCTCGTCCAGCACCAGGGTCGGCGGGTCGGCCAGCACCAGCCTGGCCAGCGCCAGCCGCTGCACCACCGAGGGCGGCACCGGCGCGCCGCCGTCGCCCAGCTCGGTGTCCAGGCCGGCCGGCAACCCGGACGCCCAGCCATCCGCGCCGACCGTCCGCAACGCCGCCCACAGCTCGCCGTCGGCGGCCTCCCGGGGCAGCGTCAGGTTCTCCCGGACGCTGCCGGCGAACACGTGCTGTTCCTGGGTGACCAGCAGCACCGCCCGCCGGCGCCGCCGGGGCGGCAGCGCCGAGCGCTCCACGCCGCCGACGGTCACCGAGCCCGAGTCCGGCGCGTTCACCCCGGCCAGCAGCCGGCCCAGGGTGGACTTGCCGGCCCCGGACGGCCCGACGACGGCCAGCCGCTCCCCGGGGGCCAGGTCGAGGTCGATCCCGTGCAGCACCTCCCGCCCGGCCCGGTAGCCGAACCGCACGCCGCGCAGCCGCCAGGCCCCGCCGGCGCTCCCGGCGGCATCGACGCCCGCGCCGCCCGGCCAGCCGCAGGGCCTCCACCGTGCGCGCGCCCCGGACGGTCTCGTGGGTGCTCGCGTGCACCTCGGCCCAGCGGGCCAGCACCCGTTCCTGGATCGGCACCGCGCGGGGCCGGTACCACCGGGTGGCCAGCACCAGCACCGGCACACAGACGAGCGCGACGGCCGCCAGCAGCGGTGAGGTCACCACCATGGCGACCGAGATCGCCGCCACCACCACCGCGGCGACGGCGATCTCCGGGGCGGCCTGCCGGAACCCCTCGTCCAGCTTGTCCACGTCGGAGGTGGCCCGGCTCAGCAGCTCGCCGGACCCCGCCGCCTCGACGGTGTCCAGCGGCAGCCGCACCGCTGCCCGCACCAGCTCCTCGCGCGCCCCGGCCAGCACCCGCTCGGCGAGCACCGCCGCGACGAACCGCGCCGAGCGACGCAGCACGGCCTGGGCCAGCAGGACGGCCGCGAAGCCCGCCGCGAGCAGATCCACCGAGACGGTGTCGGTGCCCCGCCGGACCCGCTCGAGCAGCTCACCGAGCAGCGGCGGACCCACCAACCCGGCCACCGTCGAGGCCCCGAACAGTGCCACCGCCGCGGCGAACGTGGCCCGGTGCTCGGTGGCCACCCGCCACAGCCAGCGGCGGGCGTGGCGCGGGTCGGCCAGCGGGAGTGGCCCGGTGCTCACAGCGTCTCCGTCCGGTCGGCCACGGCGGCCCACCACGGGCTGTGGCCGATCACCACGGTGGTCCGGCCGGCCCGCACGGCGGCCACCCGCCGGGCGATGCGCGCCTCGGTGTGCGCATCCACCGCCGACGTCGGCTCGTCCAGCACCAGCACGTCGGGATCCCGGGCCAGCGCCCTGGCCAGCAGCAGCCGCTGGCGCTGCCCGCCGGACAAGGTCCGGCCCTGCTCGGCCAGCGGGCTGTGCACGCCGGCCGGCAGCCCCGCCGGCACGTCGTGCGCGTCCGCCGCCCACAGCGCGGTATCCAGGTCGAGCCCGGTGCCGGCGTCCGGCGCGGTGCCGAGGCCCACCCCGGTGGCCGTTCCGGCCACCGGGGGACCGACCTCGATGGCCAGCGGGCCGGAGAACAGCACGTCCTGGTTGTGCGCGACCAGGATCCGGCGGCGCAGCTCGTCGGGGTCGACGTCCCGCAGCGGCACCCCGCCGGCGCGCACCGGCGAGTCCACGAAGCGGCCCAGCCGGTCGGCCACCACCTCCGGGGCCACCGCCGCCGGCGGCACCACCACGGTCAGCGCACCGGCCGGGCAGCGCACGCCCAGCTCCGGGTCGTGCACGCCGAGCGCGCCGGCCGGCAGCGGCACGGGGTCGGCGGGCGGCTCCAGCGCGGGGCGCAGCCGCAGCACCGTGCACACCCGGCCGGCGGCGGCCAGCGCCTCCCCGGCGGCGTGCGCGGCCTCGGTGGCGATGCCCAGCGGGATAACCAGGAACGCCGAGACGCCGTAGAACGCCACCAGCTCGCCGACACTCAGCTCGCCGGCCAGCGCCAGCCGGGCGCCCAGCCAGGTGACCGCCACGGTGACCAGCCCGGGCAGCAGCACCTCGATGCCGACCAGCCAGGAGTCGATCCGCCCGGCGGCCACCCCGGCTCGGCGCACCCGCTGGCTGGTGACCGCGAACCGGTCGGCGAACCGGGGTTCCCCGCCGATCCCGCGCAGCACCCGCAGCCCGGTGACGATGTCGGCGGCCATCGCGGTGGCCACCCCCACCTGCTCGCGGTGCGCCTCGGTACGCCGGCGCAGCGGGCCGACCAGCGGCGCCACCCCGAGGGTGGCCAGCGGCACCCCGACCAGCACCACCGCGCCGAGCAGCGGGCTGTAGCCGAGCAGCACCGCGGCCACCACGGCGAACGCCACCGCCGAGCCGACGGCGCGGCCGACGATCTCGAAGAGGTCGCCGATCTGGTAAGGCGTCCGACGAGCCGACCGCCACCACCTCGCCGGCCCGGATCCGGCGGGTCAGCGCGGATCCCACCCGGGCGGCGTGTCCGAGGACCGCGCGCTGCACCCGCACGGCGGCGGAGAGCCACAGCCGGGACACGACCTACTCGCCGACCCCGACCCCGACCGCCTGGGCCAGGCCGAGGCCCAGCACCGCGACCACCCAGTGCCACCCGGGGCCGACCGACGGGTCGAGGACCGCGTCGACCGCGCGGCCGACCGCGAGCGGGAGCAGGGCCGCCGGGACCATGGCCAGCAGCTGGCAGAGCACCGACAGCGCCACACCGCCGGCCAGCGCCCGCAGCAACGAGCGCAGCAGCCGGACCGGTGTGCGGGAGTCGGCCCCGAATCAATAGTGGTGCACGCCGGGAACGGTAGCCGCGCGACGGACCGGCCGCGACCGGGATTCCGTAGCCGGTCCGGCGGTGCCCGTCCGGCCGGTCAGGGCAGCCAGGAGGCGTGTCCGGACAGCAGCGCGTAGCCGACGAACGCCACCACGTCCAGCAGCGTGTGCGCGGCCACCAGCGCCCACAACCGGCCGGTGCGCTGCCACACCCGGCCGAACACCAGCCCCATCACCAGGTTGCCCACACCGCCGCCGAAGCCCTGGTAGAGGTGGTAGCAGCCGCGGATCGCCGCCGAGCACAGCAGCCCGGCGTTCTCCGAGGCTCCCAGCCGGCGCAGCTGGGTGAGCAGGTAGCCGGTGAGCAGCACCTCCTCGGCCCACGCGTTGCCGGCGGCGGACAGGATCAGCACCGGCAGCCGCCACCAGGTGTCGCTCAGGGTGCTGGGCTGCACGGTCAGCGCCAGTCCGAGCGCGTGCGCCACCAGGTAGAGGGCGAGCCCCGGGATGCCGATCAGCGCGGCCAGCCCGACCGCGAGCAGCCCGTCGCGGCCGGGGCGATCCCGGTCGAGGCCGACCGCGCGCAGCGTCAGCCCGGAGCGCACCAGCAGGTAGGCGCCGAGTGCCCCCCAGCCGACCAGCTGCAGCACCGAGGTCAGCTGCAGGGCCAGGTCGACGAACTGGTTCACCGCGGCCGGGGCGTTGAGCGCCACGTGCTGGCGGGACAGCGGTCCGGGCCGCAGCAGGGACTGGACCAGCGACAGCGCGCTGCGCAGCCCGGACATGCCCAGGGTGATGCCGAAGACCACCCACAGCTCGGTGACCAGCAGCCGGCGCTCCCGCCCCTCGACCGCGGGATCACCGGCCGGCCGGGGCGGGGCCACCCAGTCACGCAGCAGGCCGGTCACGCGGCCGGACGGTACCGGGTCGTCCGGTGCGGGCGGCTACCCTGGCCTGGTGCGCCGGTTCGTGTTCGCCCCCCGTTGGGTGGCCGGGCATGTCCTGATCGTGGTCACGGCGGTCAGCTGCCTGCTGCTCGGCCGGTGGCAGTGGGGCCGCTCGGAGGTCACCCACTCGCTGCAGAACTACGCCTACGCGCTGCAGTGGCCGCTGTTCGCGGTGTTCTTCACGGTGATGTGGTGGCGGATGCTGCGGCTGGAGTCGCGGCGGCTGGACGAGGAGGCGGAGCAGCCGGCAGGCGTGCCGGACGCCGCCGCCCCGCCGGACGCCGCCGCCCCGCCGGACGGGGTCGCCCCGCCGGACGGGGTCGACGCCGGCCGGCCCGCCGACGCCGCCCGCACCGGGGACGGCGCCCGGCCCGGGGACGGCGCCCGGCCCGGGGACGCTGCCCGCGCCGGGGACAGCGCCCGGGACGCCGGCCCCGCGCAGGCCCAGCCCGCGCAGCTCGACGACGAGGACGACCCCGAGCTGGCCGCCTACAACCGGATGCTCGCCGCGCTGGCCGCCCAGGACGCGGAGCGCTCCGGGCGCTGACCGAGCCTCGGCGGGCGCGCCCGCCGCCGCGCGTATTGTCGGCCGCATGCCACGCTCGTCGCGAGGAACGGTCGGCCGTCATGGATAGCCGCAAGGTCGCCCTCGGCGCCTACCGGGTGATGGCCTACATCACCGGTACCGGGCTGATCGTCCTGGTCTGCATCGCCATGCCGATGAAGTACATCTGGCACGACAGCGGGCCGGTCGCGGTGGTCGGAGCCCTGCACGGGTTCCTGTACATGATCTACGTCGTGTGCTCGCTGGTGCTGGCCGAGCGGTGCCGCTGGCGCCCGGTGCGGGCGCTGCTGGTGGTGCTCGCCGGCACCATCCCGTTCGTCTCGTTCTACTGCGAGCGCAAAGTGACCGGCTGGGTGCGGGCGATGCCGCCGTTGGAGCGCAGGCAGCGCCCCAACGCGACCTCCAGCGCCTGACCAGCGCCCGCCCGCCCCGGTCGGGCCGGTCAGTGCGCCCCCCGGAACGGGCAGCCGACCAGCAGCCCCACCTGGGTGCGCAGCTCCTCGGCGGTGTCCGCCGCCGCCGCGAACGCCAGCCGCACGTCGTGGTCGCCGTCGTCGGCCTCCACCCGCAGCCGCAGCCCCAGCCGGTCGACGCCGAGCGGCCGGATCCGGCAGCCGGTGAGCTGCCGCAGCTGCTCGGGCAGGTGCCTGGCCAGCGAGGTGAACACGTCGGGGTGCGCCTCCTCCAGGTGCCGCAGCCACCCGTCCTCCAGCTCGCAGAACGGGTCGGGAGAGGCGGCGGACAGCTCGCCGGGCGCCAGCGGGCCGGTTCCCTCGGCGTCCGCGATGACGGCGGAACCGGGTCGCAGCCGCAGCACGCTGGCCCCGTGCCCCAGGTCGAGCAGGCGCGGGTGCGGCCGGACCTCCGCGACGTCCAGCGCCAGCCTGCGGGCGTAGGTCGGCCCCGGCGCGACCAGCCAGCCGCTGATCCAGAGCAGCCCCCGGATCGGTTCCCGCAGCGTGACCGGTGCCGTGTCGGTGATCTCCAGCATGGCCGGCAACCCGCTGCGCGGCCCCTGCCTGACGCACTCCATGAGCTCGTGGTCGGTCGGCACCAGCAGCGTGGCGGTACCGTCCGGATCCAGATGGTGCAGCAACGGCACGACCCGCTGGGTCTGGTCGAGGCCGACGACGGCGGCATGGCCGCCCCGCTGGGCGATGCTGCGCGCACGCTCGGCATGGGACGGCGCCAGCGGCCTGCGGAGTCGGGTACTGCCCACGAGCTCACCTCCAGTGATTGTTAGGCGAGCCTAACTTACAAACGGCGGATGGCGGTACACCCGATCGAAGTCCGGCACAGCACCCCGCCCGCTGCGGGCCGCTGGCCGGGCGTTTTGGTTCTCAGCCGGTGCAGCCGTTAGGTTCGCCCCGTGTCGTGCGAGCGCGAGCTTGAGCCCGGCGGGTCTCCGGCCCCCATCCCAGCGCTGTTCGCTCAGCTCGTCGACGACACCTCCTTGGTCGCGCGCAAGCACGCCACCCATCCGATGTCCGAGGTGCTCACCGGCTACCTGACCGCCCGCGACAGCGTCTACGGCGGACTCACCGGCCAGCTGGTGTGCCCGGTGTCCCGGCTGCCCGAGCTGGTCGCCGAGCTGGCCAAGCTGCGCCCCGCCGACCCGGTCGACATCTCGCTGATGGTCGACACCGGGCTGAGCGCGGTGCCCAAGGCGCTGTCCCTGGTCGCGTCCCGGGAGTCGCTGCTCACCCCGTGCCAGGTGGAGACCGCCGCCCCCGCCGACGTCGACTCGACGTGGCTGGAGCGGGTCTCCGAGTTCGTCCCGGACGACGTGCTGCCGGTGGTCGAGCCGCGCCGGCCGCTGGCCGGCGACACCGCGCAGTGGCTCGCCGCCGTGCGCCGCGTCTCCGCGCACGGCTGCACGCCGAAGCTGCGCTGCGGCGGCGTCCGGGCCTCCGACGTGCCGACCGTCGACCAGGTCGCCGACTTCGTGGTCGCCGCCGACGGCGCACCCGCCGGGTTCACCACCAGCCTCGGCCTGCCGCACGCCGTCCGGCACACCGACCGCGACACCGGCCGCACCGACCACGGCATGCTGAACCTGCTGGTCGCGGTGGCCAGGGCGCTGGTGAACGGCGACGTCCGGGACGCGCTGGCGGAGACCGACCCGCAGGTGCTGGCCCGCGAGGCCGGCAAGCTCTCCGAGGCGGCCGGCGGCGCCGTGCGCGGGCTGCTCGCCCGCTGCGGCTGCGGCCCCGCCGCCCGCCCGGCCGCCGAGCTCGTCGACCTGGGACTGCTGGTCTGACGGTCGCGCTGATCGACCGAGGTGGACCCGGTCAGCCGAGCAGCTCGTCCAGCGCCTCGGCCACCCGCCGCGCGCACACCTCCGGCGCCAGCCCGCCGACCCCGGTGCCCAGCCCGGGCAGGGCGACCGACCGGACCGCGTCCCGCACCGGCCGCCCGTCCGGCAGCGTCCCGTCCCGCCAGCGGCCCAGCACCGCCCGCGCGGCCCGTGCCGCGGCGTCGCCTGAGGGGTCCAGCCGCTCTCCCGGCCGGCGCATCGTCGGGGCGCAGAACAGCCAGCCGGGCCGCTCCGCGCCGGTCTGGACCACCAGCGCCTCGCCGACCGGCAGCTCACCGCCCGAGGCGTCCGCGATCGCCGCGCGGACGCGGTCCTCGATGCCGGGCAGCCACCGGGCGTAGACGCCGTCGATCCCGCCGCGCATGAAGCCGAACGAGTTCGCCGGGCTGACCACCGCGTCGACCGTCAGGTCGGTCACCGAGCCGCGGTGCACCCGCGCCCACGGCCGGCTCGCGGCGAGCCCGTCCCAGGCCGCCGCCATCGGCTCGTCGACCGCCACCAGGACCAGCTCCAGATCGGTACCCACCCGTCCAGCCTAGGGGGGATCCGGCGCGCGGCTAGGCTCGCGGCGTGTCCCGACTGGCGTTCCTCGGTCCCCGCGCGACCTTCACCGAGCAGGCCCTGCGCCGGCTCCCCGAGGCGGACGGCGCGCAGCTGCTGCCCAGCGCCACCAGCACCGCCGCGCTGGCCGCGGTGCGCGCCGGGGAGGCCGACGCCGCCTGCGTACCGATCGAGAACAGCGTCGAGGGCGGCGTTCCCGCGGTGCTGGACTCGCTCGTCGTGGAGCCTCCGCTGGTCATCGCGCGGGAGGCGCTGCTGGCGGTGCGGTTCGCGCTGATGGTCCGGCCGGGGTCGACGGCCGCGGACGTCCGCACCGTCGCCTCGCACCCGCACGGCGAGGCGCAGACCCGGCACTGGCTGGCCGCGAACCTGCCCGGCGCGACCGTGCTGATGTCCAGCTCCACCGCCGAGGCGGCCGCCCAGGTGGCGCGCGGCGAGGTCGACGCGGCGGTGGCGGCGCCGGTGGCGGCCGAGGTGCACGGGTTGCAGGTGCTGGCCGACGACATCGCCGACAACGCCGCCGCGGTGACCCGGTTCGTGCTGGTCCGCCGACCCGCCCCGCCGCTGGCACCCACCGGCCACGACCGCACCACGCTCGCCGCCACCACGGAGAACCGGCCGGGTGCGCTGCTCGGGGTGCTCGCCGAGCTGACCGTGCGCGGCATCGACCTCACCCGCATCGAGTCCCGGCCGATCAAGGGCAGGCGCGACGAGTACTGGTTCCATCTGGACTGCACCGGCCACGTGGCCCAGCCGGCGATGGGGGAGGCGCTGGCCGCGCTGCACCGGCGCTGTCTGAAGGTGCGCTTCCTCGGCTCGTACCCCCGCGCGCAGGTGCCGGACGGCCCGGGCGCGGTCTCCCCGTCCGCGAACGGTCACGGTGCCGAGGGCGCCCTCGGAGGCGCGGCGGACGTGGCCGACCCGGAGCGGTTCGGCGCGGCCGCCGCCTGGCTCGACGAGGTCCGCGCGGGACGGCAGGCGTGACGGCGCCGCTGCTGGTCCTCGTGCGGCACGGGCAGACCGCCGCCAACGTGGCCAAGGCGCTCGACTCGGTTCCCCCGGGACCACCGCTGAACGAGCGGGGCCTGGTGCAGGCGCGGGCCGCGGCCGAGCGGTTCGCGGCGGAGCCGGTGGCCGCCGTGTACGCCTCCACCGCGCTGCGCGCCCGGCAGACCGCCGCCCCCATCGCCGAGCGCCACCGGCTCGACGTGACGGTGCTGGAGGGCGTGCAGGAGGTGTTCTGCGGCGACCTCGAGGGCCGGGACGACCCGGATGCCCGCGCGCTGTTCGAGGAGGTCTACAAGGCCTGGGCGGACGGCGACCTGACCCGTCCGCTGCCCGGCGGCGAATCGGCGGCCGACCTGCGCGCCCGGTACCTGCCGGCGGTGGCCGAGCTGTGGCGCAGGCACGGGTCGGCCGGGTCGGCCGGGGACGGGGCGGCCGGCTCGACCGGGGACCCCACCGGCCGGCGGGCCGAGGACCGCAACGGCCCGCGCCCGCAACTCGTGCTGGCCAGCCACGGTGCGGCCATCCGGGTCGCGGCCGGCGCGATGATCGGCGAGTGGGCGGACACCCGGCCGGTCCCGAACGCCGGCCGGGTGGTGCTGGCCCCGCTGCCCGGCGGCGACCTGGGTGCGGGTGCCTGGCGGCTGGTCTCCTGGGACACCGACCCGCCCGAGCCCGGCGACGTCACCGGTGGCGGCGACGACTGGCCCGGCGTCCCGTGACCGGTCGCCCCCGGCGCCACGGTGTTGCGCGGCGGCGCGGGTGACCGGCCCCGGCGGGCTCAGGGGCGCCGGTGGCGGGTGCGCTGGTCGACGGCGGTGTGGCCGCGGGCGCTGGTGAGCAGGTCGCGCTGCATCCGCTCGACGCGGTGCAGCACCTCCGGCTGGCCGGCCCCGGTGACCTCGCGGGTCGGCGTGAACTGCCGCAGCCGCAGGCTGTTGCTCACCACGAACACCGAGCTCAACGCCATCGTGGCGCCGGCGATCATCGGGTTGAGCTGGCCGGTCGCCGCGAGCGGCAGCGCCACCACGTTGTAGGCGAACGCCCAGAACAGGTTGCCCCGGATCGTCGCCAGGGTGCGGCGGGCCAGCCGGATCGCGTCGGCGATCGCCCGCGGGTCGTCGCGGACCAGCGTCAGGTCGGCGGCCTCGATGGCGGCGTCGGTGCCGGTGCCCACGGCCAGCCCGAGGTCGGCGCAGGCCAGCGCGGCGGCGTCGTTCACCCCGTCGCCGACCATCGCCACCGAGGAGCCCCGGCGCTGCAGCTCGCGGATCACGGTGGCCTTCTGCGCGGGCAGCACCCCGGCGATCACCTCGTCGATGCCCACGGCGGCGGCCACCGCGCGGGCGGCGTGCTCGTTGTCGCCGGTGAGCAGGATCGGCCGCAGTCCCAGCCTGCGCAGCTCGCGGACCGCCGTCGGGCTGCTCTGCCGGACCCGGTCGGCCACCACGAGCAACCCGCGGGCGCGGCCCTCCCAGCCGACCGCGACGACGGTGCGCCCGGCGGCCTCGGCGCGTCGGTGGTCGCCGGTCAGCTCCGCCGGCAGCGGCATGCCCAGCTCGGCGAGGAAGCCGGGCCGGCCGACCGCCGCCGCGAGGCCGTCCACCTGGCCGCGCACCCCGAGCCCCTGGGCGTTGGCGAACCCGTCGACCGGGGGCAGCCGGTCGAACTGGCTCTCGGCGGCGCCGACGACGGCCCGCGCGATCGGGTGCTCGGAGCCGCTCTCCAGGCCGGCGGCCAGCCGCAGCACCTCGGCGGGCTGCTCGCCGGGCGCGGGGACGACGGCGACCAGCGCGAGCCGGCCGGTGGTGACCGTGCCCGTCTTGTCCAGCACGATCGTGTCGACTCCCCGGCTCGACTCCAGCGCCTCGGGGCCCTTGACCAGGATGCCCAGCTGCGCACCCCGGCCGGTCCCGACCAGCAGCGCGGTCGGCGTGGCCAGCCCGAGGGCGCACGGGCACGCGATGATCAGCACCGCCACGGCGGCCGTGATCGAGGCGGCCGGGCCCGCGCCGAGGACCAGCCAGGCGATCAGGGTGGTCGCGGCCAGCGCCAGCACGACCGGCACGAACACGCCGGACACCCGGTCGGCCAGCCGCTGCACGGCGGCCTTGCCGGACTGGGCCTGCTCGACGATGGTGGCGATCCGGGCCAGCTCCGTGTCGGCGCCGACCCGGGTGGCCCGCACCACCAGCCGGCCGTCGCCGTTCACGCAGCCGCCGGTGACCGCGCCGCCAGCCACCACCTCCAGCGGGATCGACTCGCCGGTCAGCATGCTGGCGTCCACGGCCGACGAGCCGGACTCCACCACGCCGTCGGTGGCGATCTTCTCCCCGGGCCGGACCACGAACCGGTCGCCGGCCACCAGCGTGCCGATCGGCACCCGCTGCTCCCGCTCGCCGCCGCCCGGGGTCGGGCGCAGTACCGAGGCCTCCTTGGCGCCCAGGTCGAGCAGGGCGCGCAGCGCGGCCCCGGCCCGTTGCCGGGCCCTGGCCTCGAAGTACCGGCCGGCCAGGATGAACGTGGTGACCCCGGCGGCGACCTCCAGGTAGATGTCCCCGGCGTCGCTGCCGGAGGCGCGCAGCGACAGGTGATCGGTCATCCCGGGTGCCCCCGCGGTGCCGAGGAACAGCGCGTACAGCGACCAGCCGAACGCGGCCACGGTGCCCAGCGAGACCAGCGTGTCCATGGTCGCCGTGCCGTGCCGGGCGTTCGTCCAGGCCGCGCGGTGCAGCGGCAACCCGCCCCACACCACGACCGGCGCGGCCAGGCACAGCGACAGCCACTGCCAGTCGGTGAACTGCAGCCCCGGCACCATGGCCAGCAGCACCACCGGGGTGGCCAGCCAGGCGCACACCCGCAGCCGCTGGCGCAGCTCCGCGGCCGGGTCCGGCGCGCCGTCCCCGCCGTCCCCACCCTCGTCGTCCGCGTCGGGCCCGGCGACCGCCTCGGGGACCTTGATCCGGGCGGTGTATCCGGCCTTCTCGATCGCGCCGATCAGCTCGGCCGGAGACCGCCCGGGAGGCAGTGCCACGGTGGCGGTGGCCAGGGCGTAGTTGACGGTCGCCACCACGCCGTCCAGCTTGTTGAGCTTCTTCTCGATGCGGGCCGCGCAGGAGGCGCAGGTCATCCCGCCGACGGTCAGCTCGACCCAGCTGCACGACGGGTGCGGGTCGAGCTCGGCCGCGGTCGGGCGGCGGGCGCCGGGGGTCGGCTCGGACGGTGGGGCCATGGTCGCTCCGTATCGGGGACGGACAGGGCCGTGCTCACCCGATCTCGTCACGCGGGGCCATCGACCCCTGGGGGAGCGGTGCACACGATCGGGTGGTGTGCGATCAGCATGCCACGGACGGTCACCGTGTCGCAGGCGGGGTCAGCCCCAGCCGAGCTCGTGCAGGGTGTCCTCGTCGATGCCGAAGTGGTGGGCGATCTCGTGCACCACGGTGACCGCGACCTCGTGGCGCACCTCGTCCTCGTCGGCGCACATGTCCAGGATCGGCTCCCGGTACAGGGTGATCCGGTCGGGCAGCACGCCGCCGTAGTCGTGGCTCCGCTCGGTGAGCGCGACGCCCTCGTACAGCCCGAGCAGGTCCGGCTCCTCGGGGTGCTCGTCCTCGACGAGGATCACCACGTTGTCCATCGCGCAGGCCAGCCCCTCCGGGATCCGGTCCAGCGCGTCGCCGACCAGTTCCTCGAACCGGTCCGGGCTCACCGGGACGTCCACCGTGCCGGCCGCGCGGCTCAGCCGTCGTCCGGCTTGCCCAGCTGCGGACCGTTGGCGCCGCCCAGCGGGCCACCGCCGCCGCCACCGCCCCGGTTGCCCTCGAGCGGGTTGTCCGGCAGCGGCACCGGCGGCTTGAGCGTCGGTACCTGCGGCGCGTCCTTGCCGCCGGGCAGGTCACCGCCGCTCGCGCCGCCACCGCCGGAGTCCTGCGCCTTGCCGTCGTCGGTGCCCTGGGCGCCGCCGCTACCGGGCGCGGGTGCCCCGACCGGTGCCGTCTCCTTGGCCGGCGGGGCGGGCTGGCTGCCGACCTTCACCGGGCCCTTGACGGTGCCCACGACCGGCGCGAACCCGCTCTTGTCCGGCAGCTGCGCGGCCAGGTTGCAGGACACCTTCCGGGTGCCGGCGGCCCACGACTCGGGGCTCAGGTTGTCCCACATCACGGACAGCCCCTTGGCCGCCACCACGTCGTCGCCACCGCCGTAACCGCTGGCCAGCTTCGTACACGCCGGCTGGAGGTAGCCGTCCTGGTCGCCGACGCCGGGGAACTTGCCGGTGAACTTCTGTCCCAGGTCGACCGCGCCGACCGACTCCACCGCGTGCGGCAGCGAGCAGTCCACCGGGTCGCCGATGAAGCGGCCGTCGATGCCGAGGCAGGTGCCGGCGGGGCGGATGTCGGACTGGTCCTGCGCGGCCACCTTGCCGCTGATCGGGTACAGCGCGCCGGACCGGGAGAACCGCTGCAACCCGCAGCGCATCGAGCGGTCGCCCTCGCTCCAGCTCTTCTGCGAGGGCTTCAGCGCGCCGGCCCGGAACGCGCCGTCCGGGTCGTACTTGCCGCCGAGGTAGCCCTCCACCATCGGCGTGCACTTGTCGTTGACCAGCTTGCGGAACGTCGCGTTGTCCGGCAGCGGGGACGTCGGCGCGTAGCCGGCCAGCTGCACCGGGCCGGCCTGCTCGAACAGGTGCGGCTGCCCGCAGTCGACCAGGACCGCGTCGGCGGCGTCGTCGCGCTGCCAGGTGAGGCAGCTGCCCGGTGTGGCGGGCGGCGGCGTGCGCTCGGCCAGCGGCCGCTGGTTCTGCGGGACCGGCGCGGCGGCCAGACCGCTCAGCACCGGGACGTGCGCGCCGGTGGTGTCGCCCAGCGCGGCGACCACGAGCATCACGATGGCGCCGACCAGCAGCCCGACGACGACACCGGCGTGCCTGGGGCCGAGCCGGGATCGGAGGCCGGACGAGCGGGGGGCGCGGGCTCCTGCGGTGGGATCCATGTCGCCGGACATCATGCCGTCCGTGACCGGGGGCCGACACCATCGGGGGGTTTGCGGCGCGGTGGTCGGTCCGTCGGATGCTGCGAGTGTCCGTCCCGACCCGGCGCGCCCCGCCGGGGTCGGTCCGGTTCATCCGCTCGGCGACCCCATCGGCGCGCTGGTCGGCGAGCGGAGGTGAGCCCGTGCGCGGGCACGGCCGTCGCGCGGGGCGTATGTCGTGGTCGCCCGCGTCGGGCTACCGGTAGCGTGGACCGGGGGTGATTCCATGAGCAACGAGCGGGACGACCGCCGGCCCGGCGGCGGTGATCCGGTCGACCACCCGGGGCCGCCCGCGCCGGAGGGCATCGACCTGTCCGGCTCCGGGGCGTCCCGCGAGCCCGGTTCGCCCGAGGCCGGCGCGTCCGAGCGGCCCGGCACACCCGAGCCCGGCGCACCCGACGGGGCCACCACGCCCGGGGCCGACACCGCCGGGCAGGCCGCACCCCGCCGGGGCCGGATGAGCTACCAGGACGCGGAGACCACCGTCCCTCGCGAGCCCACGCTGGCCGAGCGGCGTGCCCGGGAGCGCAAGGAGCGCGAGGACGCCGAGGCCGAGTCGGCCCGGTGGGACGAGATGGCGCGCTCGGCCAAGAAGCGCAAACGGATGCTGATCGGCGGCGCGGCCACCGTCGGCGTGGTGGCCGTGGTGGCCATCGCGTACGCGGCGTCCGGGTCCGACGACGAGGTGCAGGCCCGCTGTGTCGACGCCAACAACGTGGTCGTCGACGACAACAACTGTGCGCAGCCCGCCAACAACGCCTCGAGCCACAACAGCGGGTTCGGCGGCTTCTTCCCGATCTTCATCGGTGGCGGCGGGCGCCAGTACCACTACAACTACGGCGGGTCCGGCGGCGTCGGCCAGGTGGCCACCGGCGGCACCACGACGGTGCCCAGGAACTCCACGGTGACCACCCCGTCCGGGCGGACCGTGCAGGCCGGCGGCTCCGACTCGTCCTCCAAGGGCTCCTCCAGCGTCAGCCGGGGCGGGTTCGGTGTCGGCGGCGGGTCGAGCAGCTCCGGGTCCAGCGGCAGCTGATGCGACGCGAGCAGAGCCCGCCGAGGCCGGACTGGGAGAAGACGGTCACCGAGCAGGGCATGGTGTTCGGCACCCCCGGGCGCGGTACCGGCGGGGAGGCCCGGCCGTACTGGGACGAGTCGGTGCACTACGTCTTCGAGATGGACGAGGTGCTGTCCCTGGAGGCGGACGTCGAGCTGCTGCACTCGATGTGCCTGGAGGCCGTCGACCACGTGGTGACCACCGAGCGGTACCGCGACTTCGCGCTGCCGGAGTGGGCCTGGGAGGGGGTCGCCGCGTCCTGGAAGCGGTCCGACCCGCACCTCTACGGCCGGTTCGACCTGCGCTACGACGCCACCGGGCCGGCCAAGCTGCTGGAGTACAACGCGGACACCCCGACCACCCTGCTCGAGGCATCCATCCTGCAGTGGCACTGGCTCAAGGACACCCACCCCGGCGACGACCAGTGGAACTCGCTGCACGAGCAGCTGGTCGCCCGCTGGGCGGAGATCAAGGACAAGCTGCCCGGCTCCGAGGTGCACTTCACCTGGTCCAGCGGCGACACCAGCGGTGAGGACCACGTCACCACCGCCTACCTGCAGGAGACCGCCGCCGAGGCCGGGCTGGACACCGTGGCGCTGGCCATCGAGGACCTGGGCTTCGACGTCGCGCTGGACCGGTTCGTCGATCTCGCCGAGTCGCCGATCGCCGCGCTCTGCAAGCTCTACCCGTGGGAGTGGGTGCTCACCGACGAGTTCGGCAAGCACGCGCTGCGCAGCCTGCCCGAGACCCTGTGGATCGAGCCGCTGTGGAAGACGCTGCTGTCGAACAAGGCGCTGCTCGCGGTGCTCTGGGAGATGTACCCGGGCCACCCGAACCTGCTGCCCGCGTACCTGGACCAGCCCGGGTTGCTCACCGAGTACGTGCGCAAGCCCCGGCTCGGGCGGGAGGGCGCGAACATCTCGATCGTCGCGCCGGGCTACGAGGTGGAGACCACCGGCGTGTACGGCGACGAGGGGTTCGTCTACCAGCTGTTCGACCCGCTGCCCGAGTTCGACGGGTTCCGCCCGGCGCTGGGCGCGTGGATCGTCGGTGACACCTCGGCGGGCCTGGGCATCCGGGAGACGGCGGGCCTGGTAACCGACGACGGCGCCGCGTTCGTCCCGCACCGCATCCCCGGCGAGTAGCCACCGCGCGCCACCGCCGGGTGGGGTGGACGCCGGCACTAAGGTGCTCGGGAGTTGATCAGGAAGGGGACGCGAGTGACCACCACGGTGCTGGCGCTGACGCCCGGCTTCTTCCAGGTGATCGGCGGTGGGCTCGGCGCGATCGTGCTGTACGCGCTGCTCGGCCTGCTGCTGATGCTGCTCGGCTTCTACGCGATCGACCTGACCACGCCCGGCAAGCTCAGCCGGCTGGTCCGCGAGGGCCGCCCCAACGCGGTGTCGGTGACCGCGTCCGGGCTGGTCAGCATGGCGTTCATCGTGGTGATCGCCATCTACACGTCGTCAGGGCGGCTGGCCGAGGGGCTGGTCGCCACGCTGGTCTACGGGCTGGTCGGGATCGTGGTGCAGGCCGTCGCGGTGCGCATCCTGGAGTGGGTGACCGGCATCGACATCGGCGGAGTGCTCGCCGACGGCGAGCCCCGCCCGGAGGCGAGGGTGGTCGGCGCGGCCCACCTGGCCCTCGGCCTGGTCGTCGCGGTCGCGATCCTCTAGGCGGCCTAGCGGTCGGCGCGGCCCGCTCGGGTTCCGCGCGCCGACGGGCCGGCCGCCGGAGTGAGGTGTCGACGCCGGATGCGCCGGGACCGGGGCGCTGGATAGGCTGACGCGTTGTGATCGACCTGAAGTTGCTGCGGGAGGACCCGGACGTGGTGCGCGCCTCGCAGCGCGCACGGGGGGAGGACCCGGGGGCGGTCGACGCGCTGCTGGCCGCCGACGAGCGCCGCCGCGAGGCCGTGGGCAGGGCCGACGCGCTGCGGGCCGAGCAGAAGCAGCTGGGCAAGAAGATCGGCAAGGCGCGCGGCGACGAGCGGGACGCGCTGCTCGCGCACGGCAAGGAGCTGGCCGCCCAGGTCAGGTCGGCCGAGTCGGCGCAGGGCGAGTCCGACGAGGCGCTGTCCGCCGCGCAGCGCGCGCTGTCGAACGTCGTGGTCGACGGCGTGCCCGAGGGCGGCGAGGACGACTACGTGGTGCTCGACCACGTGGGCACCCCGACCGAGTTCGACTTCACCCCGCGCGACCACCTCGAGCTGCTGGAGGGGCTGGGCGCGCTCGAGATGGAGCGGGGCGCCAAGGTGTCCGGCGCCCGGTTCTTCTTCCTCACCGGGATCGGCGCGCAGCTGCAGCTGGCCCTGCTGACGATGGCGATGAACAAGGCGGTGGCCGCCGGGTTCACCATGATGATCCCGCCGGTGCTGGTGAAGCCGGAGATCATGGAGGGCACCGGGTTCCTCGGCGCGCACGCCGGCGAGGTGTACCGGCTGCGCGACGACGACCTGTACCTGGTCGGCACCAGCGAGGTCCCGCTGGCCGGCTACCACTCCGGCGAGATCATCGACCTGGGCGGCGGCCCCCGCCGGTACGCCGGCTGGTCGACCTGTTTCCGTCGGGAGGCCGGCAGCTACGGGAAGGACACCCGGGGCATCATCCGGGTGCACCAGTTCGACAAGATCGAGATGTTCTCCTACTGCCGGCCGGAGGACGCCGCCGACGAGCACCAGCGGCTGCTCGGCTGGGAGCGCGACATGCTGGCGGCCGTCGAGGTGCCGTACCGGGTGATCGACACCGCCGCCGGCGACCTGGGCTCCAGCGCGGCGCGCAAGTTCGACTGCGAGGCCTGGGTGCCCACCCAGGGCCGGTACCGCGAGCTCACCTCGACGTCGAACTGCACGACGTTCCAGGCCCGCCGGCTGAACATCCGCTACCGGGACGCCGACGGCCGCAACCAGACCGTCGCCACGCTCAACGGCACGCTCGCCACCACCCGGTGGATCGTGGCCATCGTGGAGAACCACCAGCGCGCCGACGGCTCGGTCGTGGTGCCCGAGCAGCTGCGCCCGTTCCTCGGCCAGGACGTGCTGACCCCGAGGTAGCCGGGTCGGTCAGTCGCCGGTGACGGTCCGGGCGAGCGTCGCGTCCAGCGCGACACGGACCAGCGCGGCGGCCAGCTCGGCGAGGTGGTCGTCGCCGGTCAGCCCGGCCAGCTCGGCCGCCGAGGCGGGCAGCCCGACCCGGCGCGCGCCGTCCAGGGTCTTGCGGTCCAGCGCCGGGCGCAGCTCGGGCCAGACCGCCTGGGCCTCCCGGGCGAAGATGTCCGCGCCCACCGGGCCGAGCCGGGGGAACCCGGTGAGCAGCTCGCGGATCGTCCCGGGGTCGCGTCCGGCCCGGTCGCGCAGCACGCGCAGGTCGCCGGAGTACTCGTCGAGCAGCAGCCGGGCGCCCTCGCCGAGGGCGGTGGCGGTGCTCTCGTCGTAGCGTGTGTAGTGCGCCCTGCCCAGCGCGTCCACCCGGTCCTGCCAGGACGCCTCCAGCATCTTCCTCGGCGTGCCCATGCCGGCGTGGGTGAGCTCGCGGGCGGCGGCCACCGCGATGCCGGCCTTGATCCGGGTGGACAGCAGCACGGACAGCACGAGCAGCCGGTACAGCGGGGCCGGGGTGTCGGCCAGCCGGATGCCGGCCTCCTCGGCGTAGGTCTGGCCGGCCCTGTCCAGCAGGGCGCGCACGGTGTCGTCGGGAGTACCCATCCCGACGGCTACCCGCTCCGTGCCCGGCCAACCGGGCCGCCGCCGCTCAGAACGGGCCGGTCAGCTCGCCGAGCCGGTCGGTGAGCCGCAGGTTCTCCTGGTAGTCCACCGGGCAGGCGATGATCGACACGCCGTCCGAGTCCAGCGCCTCGCGCAGCGTCGGCAGCAGCTCGTCGGCCGAGCCGATGCGGTACCCGGTGGCGCCGAAGCTCTCCGCGTAGGCGACCAGGTCGGGGTTGGCGAACCGGACGTTGCTGTGCCGGCCCAGCTCCAGCTGCATCTTCCACTCGATCAGGCCGTACGAGTCGTCCACCCAGACCAGGACGGTCAGCGGGATGTTCTCCCGGATCGCGGTCTCGATCTCCTGCGAGTTCATCAGGAACGCGCCGTCGCCCACCGAGGCGAGGATCCGCCTGCCCGGGTGGACCAGCGCGGCGGCCAGCGCGCCGGGCAGCGCGAAGCCCATCGTGGACAGCCCGTTGGAGATCAGGCAGGTGTTCGGCGAGTAGGTCGGGTAGAGCCGGGCCATCCACATCTTCACCGCGCCGGTGTCGGCCAGCACGATGTCGTCGCGGCCCAGCGCGGCCCGGGTGTCGGCCACCACCCGCTGCGGGACCAGCGGGAACCGGTCCTCGCCCGCCCCCCGCTCGAGCTCATCGGCCAGCAGCCGGCGGATCTTGGCCGTGCCGGAGCCGACCGGGAACCGGCCGGGGACCGCCTCGCCCAGCGCGGCCAGCGAGTGCGCGATGTCGCCCTCGATGCCCACCTCCACCGGGTAGTGGTCGTCCACCTCGGCGGCGAACCGGTGCACATGGATGATCTTCTTGTCCCGGTTCGGGTTGATCTTCACCGGGTCGAACTCCTGCAGCTCGTAACCCACCGCCACGATCACGTCGGCCGCGTCGAAGCCGAAGTTCGCGTAGTCGTGGCGCATGAAACCGACGGCGCCCAGCGCGTTGGGGTGGTCGTCCGGGAACACCCCCTTGCCGTGGAACGTGGTGGCCACCGGCACGTCCCACCGCTCGGCCAGTGCGGCCAGCGCCGTCCCCGCGCCGTCCCGGGCCGCCCCGTGCCCGGCAAGCAGGACGGGCGCCCGCGCGTCGGCGAGCACGGCGGCCGCGCGGCGTACCTGCGACTGGGACGGCTCCTCGGCGAACACCCGGTTGATCGGCAGCGGGACGGCCCCGTCCGGCGCGGGCGCCGCCTCCACGTCCTCCGGGATGGCCAGGTAGGTCGCGCCGGGCCGCTCGGTCTGCGCGGTCTTGAACGCGCGGCGGAGCATCTCCGGCACCGCGTCCGGCCCCGGCACCAGCTCCGACCACTTGGTGACCGGCCGGAACATCCCGACCAGGTCGACGACCTGGTGCGACTCCTTGTAGATCCGGTCCAGGCCGACCTGGGCGGACAGCGCCACCAGCGGCGTCGAGTTCGTCGTCGCGTCGGCCACCCCGAGGAGCAGGTTGATCGCGCCGGGGCCGAGCGTCGCCGAGCACACGCCCGCCTTGCCGGTCAGCCGGCCGTAGATCTCGGCCATGAACGACGCGGCCTGCTCGTGCCGGGTGAGCACGTACCGGATGCCCGACTCGTTCAGGGCGTCGATCAGCCCGATGTTCTCCTCGCCGGGGATGCCGAAGACGTACTCCACCCCCTCCGCCTCGAGGCACTGGACGATGAGCTGGGCGATGGTGCGCTGGCCTGGGTCCGTCACGATTTCCAGGCTAGGCGCGACGGCCGGCACCCGCCGCGCCGATCGGGCCATCGTCCCCGCCGGCGGCGAAGCGGGGAACGGTCCGGTCCGGTCCGGCCCGGGCCGTAGGCTGGGCGGGTGCGGAAACCGGGGCTGGTCGCGTCCGATGTCGACGGCACGCTGCTCACCGGTACCCCCGAGCCCAGCGCCCGCACCCGCGCGGCGGTGGACCGCGTGCTCGCCGACGACACCCCGTTCGTGCTGGTCACCGGGCGTCCGCCGAGGTGGATCCCGCCGGTGGCGCAGTACCTGCCCGGCGTGCGGCACGCGGTGTGCGCGAACGGCGCGGTCCGCTACGACGTGCTCACCGACCGGGTGCTGTGGTCGCGCGCGCTGACCCCCGAGTCGCTGCGCGAGCTGGCGGCGGCCTGCGCCGCCGCGCTGCCCGGCGCGGTGCTCGCCGTCGAGCGGGTCGGCCGGACCGCGCTGGACGAGGTGGCCATCCCGCGCATCGAGCTCGGCTACCGGCCCGGCTGGACCCGGGACTACCTGGAGGTGCCCCGCGAGCAGCTGCTCGAGGAGCCGGCGATCAAGATGCTGGTGCGGCACGAGGAGCTGTCCAGCGAGCAGATGCTGCTGGCGTTGCGGGCGGTGGTCGGCGCCGACGTGGCGCTCACCTTCTCCTACCCGGACGGCCTGGTGGAGGCGGCGCCGGCCGGGGTCACCAAGGCCACCGGGCTGACCGAGGTGGCCGGCTCGCTCGGGTTCGGCGCGGCCGACGTCATCGCGTTCGGGGACATGCCCAACGACCTGGAGATGCTGCTCTGGGCGGGCCACGGGGTGGCCATGGGCAACGCGCATCCCGCCCTGCTCGAGGTGGCCGACGAGGTCACCGCGCCGAACACCGAGGACGGCGTGGCCCTGGTGCTGGAACGCTGGTTCTGACCGGTTCCCGACCGGAGTTCGAGCCGCGGAGCCGGGCACCGGCGCCGCCACCGTGCTCCGTTCGGAGCAACGTGCTGGCCGGGGCGACCGCCGAGGCGGTTCCGACCAGGACCGACGGCGCGCGTACGATCGGCCACCGCCCAATCTTCCCGAGATCCTGGAGGCGTGCGGAGTGGCCGATCCGATGGCCCCGATCGCCCTGCTCGACCCCACGGCCGACCGCGATCCGTCGCGGGCCGCCGAGACGCGGGTCCTCGGCACGGTGCAGAGCCGGCTCGGGCACCCCGCCCTGGTCCGGGCCGCCCGTGGGATGTCCCTGTTCGGTGAGCACGCGGCCGGCTGGCTGGCGTTCGGAGCTCTCGCGGCCGCCGTCGACGGCCGGCGCCGCCGCCAGTGGCTGCGCGCCTCCGGCGGCGTGGTCGCCGCGCACGGTGCCTCCATCGCGGTCAAGCGGGTGGTCCGCCGCCCCCGGCCGGACGACCCCGGAGTTCAGGTGCTCGCCGGCACGCCCAGCCGGCTCAGCTTCCCGTCCTCGCACGCCAGCTCGACGACTGCCGCCGCCGTGCTGTTCGGCACGCTGCTCGGCCGCTCCGGCCGGCGCGCACTGGTGCCCGCACTGGTGCCGCCGATGCTGCTATCCCGGCTGGTGCTCGGCGTGCACTTTCCGAGCGACGTGCTGGCCGGCTGCGCGCTGGGCGCCGGTGTCGCCTCGGTGACCCGGCGGACCGGCACCGCCCGCACCGGACGGCTCGACGCGGCGCGGAGCGCCCTGACCCGACGACGGGCGGCCCGATGACCACCACATCCTCCCCGTCCGCTCCGCCGCAGGCGCCCGGCCCGAAACCGCTGGCCGCCGCGGGCGGTCTGCTGCGCGCCATGCGCCCCCGGCAATGGGTCAAGAACGTCCTGGTCCTGGCGGCCCCGCTGGCCAGCGCCGACCTGGCGCAGGGCGGCGTGATGATCAAGGTCGCGCTGGCGTTCGTGTCGTTCTCGATGGCCGCCTCGGCGGTGTACCTGGTCAACGACTCGGTGGACGTCGCGGAGGACCGCGCGCACCCGGTCAAGCGCAACCGGCCGATCGCCGCCGGCCAGGTGCCCGTGGGCCTCGCGGTGACCGCCGGGGTGCTGCTGTTCCTGGGCTCGCTCGCGGTGGCGATGACCGCCTCGGTGGAGCTGCTCGTGGTCATCGCGGTGTACATCGCGGTGCAGCTGGGCTACTGCTTCGGGCTGAAGCACCAGCCGGTGATCGACATCTGCATCGTGGCGTCCGGGTTCCTGATCCGGGCGATCGCCGGCGGCGCGGCGGCCAACATCCCGCTGTCCGAGTGGTTCCTGCTCGCCGCCGGGTTCGGTTCGCTGTTCATGGTCGCCGGCAAGCGGTACGCCGAGTTCGAGCTGGCCACCCGCACCGGCGCCAAGATCCGCAAGTCGCTGGAGCGCTACTCGGCCTCCTACCTGCGGTTCGTCTGGACGCTGTCCGCCACCGTGCTGATCATGACGTACGGGCTGTGGGCGTTCGAGATCCGCGCCGCGCACCACAACTCGGTGTGGTCGGTGATCTCCATCGTGCCGTTCGTGGTGGCCGTGCTGCGCTACGCGGTCGACGTCGACGGCGGCAACGGCGGCGAGCCCGAGGAGATCGCCCTGGGCGACCGGGTGCTGCAGATCCTCGCGGTGCTCTGGCTGTGCGCGCTGGTGGTCGCCGTCTACGTCTGACCGCGCACTCGGCGGGGCGCCGCGGCCCGGTGAGGTTGAGTTTGATCAGCGCTGCGCGGGACGGCTGCCGGCGTCGCGCATGGCGTCTCCAGGTGCCTGGCCCGAGCGTCTGCCAGCGGCCTTCCTTGTCTGCCGGCCGCGACCCGGGGCCGCCCGCCGCCCCGGGTGGCACGGGGCTGCCGCGGGTGACACAGACGCTGTGACGGCTGTGCCGCCCGCGCTGGCTCTGTGCGAGCGTGCCCGCGTGGACTTGCCGCAGGTGGCGCCGCCGGCGTGAGCCGTCGCCCGGCGGCCGGGGCCGCGCGGTGCGCCGCTCCGGCTACTTCTTGGCGGCGCAGGTGCTGGAGTCGGTCTTGGTGGCCGCCGCGTGCTGCACGCAGCCCTCGGTGGGGTTGAGCGTGCGGGTGGGCGAGGGGACGTCCATCGACCAGCCGTCGGTGCGCCGCTCCCGGGTCGTCACCGTGTAGGCGTCCCTGGCCAGCGGGGACTCGAACAGCAGCACCTCGATGCGGGACTCGCTGGCCTGGCCGCGCACCCGCACAGGCAGCTCCAGCACCGACTGGGAGCGCAGCAGCGGGGCGTACAGCCCACCCCGGAAGGCTTGCCAGGTGCCGTCCTGGGTGCCGCTGGCCGGCTTGCTGGTCCACAGCACCGCCGCCGAGGCCGGCTCGGTGATCCCGTTGTGGATCCGGGACTGCCGGAGGCAGGGGTACTCGAACGCGATCTGCCAGCCCAGCGCCACCGAACCCCCGGCGGGCAGCACCCGCGCGAGCGGCTCCGGGCGCTGCACCGAGGGCGCGGCGAACGCCAGCCAGCCGCCGGGGCCGCCGCTGGTGTCCCTGGCGTGCAGCCGCACCAGCTCCGTGCCGGGCGGCGGCGGGTCGAGCAGCACGGTGCGCCACCGGGCGTCCGGCTGGCTGTCCTGCAGCTGCGCGGAGCCGACCGGGACGACCTGGCCGTCCACCAGCCGGCCGTACTCGGCGGTGAGCGCGTTTCCGCCGGAGATCGACCCGGCGACGAGGACGCCCAGCTCCGCTCCGCCGGTCAGCCCGCCGGGCACCTGGTACCAGGACGTGCGCATGTCACCGGTGTTGTTGTCCGGCCCCTGACCCTTCGACGGTTGCAGGCTGCCCCACAGGGCGCTGGCCGCGCCCGTGCCCACCGGCACCGGCGGCTGGTAGCCCAGGTAGTAGCCGCTGTTGCGGACGAAGCCGGTGGAGGCGCCGGTGCGGCCGAGCTGCCAGTCGGGCGGGGTGGGCTGCCCGCCCTGCGCGGGTGTTCCGGTGCCCGAGGTCTGCCCGGCGCCGGAGGCCTGCCCGGTGGGCGACCCGGTCGGCGTCGACTGCGCCGGGGAACCGGCCTGGCCCGAGGGCGTCGACACCCCGCCGCCGCGCCCGGACGAGGACGACGAGGACGACGAGGACGACGAGGACGACGAGGACCGCTGCGCCGGCGGCTCGGTGGCCGGGTCGACCGGCCGGCCATCGAAGGTCGCGCCGGTGACCAGCGTGGGCTGGGTGGCCGGCTCGGCCAGCGGCGTCGCGGTGAACGGGTCGTAGACGCTGAGCGCGTCCTGGGCGGCGCAGTGGTGTGCCCACGGGTCGGTCACGTCGGCGGCCCACAGCGACCAGCTGCCGTCGTGGTCGGTGTTGCGGGCGGCCAGCGCGAACGAGCCGACCAGGTAGCCGGCGTTGGTCAGCAGGCCGACCACCACCAGCACGACGACCCCGCGCAGCACGTGCCGCCCCGGGTCGCGCTCGGCCACCCGGTCGGCCGTTCCACCGGGTCCGCCGGGACCGCCGGGCCAGGCGTCGGGCTCGACCGCACCGTTCGACGACCGGGTCCGCACCGGGTGCCGCGACCGCACCGGCCAGCGCAGCCACGCCGGCCGGCCCGCCGGGCCCCACGACCGCACCCGCTCGGCCACCGGCGACCAGAGCCCGGACCACGCGGACCGGCCCGTCGACGACAGCCGCGACCACACGGGCAGCGCGGACACCCGGGGCCAGAGTCGGGACCACAGCCACGCGGCGGCCACGCACGCCAGGAGCACCACACCCCAGTCCGGCAGCGAACCGAAGTGGAACGGCCCGGCGTCCGGCGGCGTGCCCGGGCCCGGGAAGCCGTACATCTGGGCGTACGGCCAGGTGTTCGGGCCGTGCCCGGCCAGGGCCAGCGCCACCAGCACCGAGCCGCACACCGCCGCCAGCAGCGGCACCGGCAGCCGTTCGGGGGCGAACAGGGCGCGGGTGAACGGCACCGCGGTGACCAGCATCAACGTCAGGAACACCGCGCCGACGCCGGACAGCGAGCCGAAGTGGTGGGTCCACTTGGACGGGGTCAGCCACAGCAGCCCGAAGCTCCACAGCAGCGAGTAGCCGGCCAGCCGCAGCGGCGGCGGCAGATCCATCCGGCGGCCCCTGGCGACGGCGGCCAGCACCAGGAACCACAGCAGCCCGGCCAGCGCGACCAGGATCGCCGCGCGCTTGGCGTAGTTGCCCATCGCGCCCTGGCCGAGCAGGAACTGGTAGCGCAGGTACTCCGTGTACCAGTACTCCCGGGGCTGCATGTCCAGGAAGATCTGCGAGGCGCGCAGGAAGTCGCGCAGCGAGCCGTCGGCGAAACCGGCCAGCGCCGAGGTGGTGCCGCCGGCGACCACGGCCAGCAGCCGCGCCATCGTGGCCGTCCAGCTGGTGGGCACCCGGATCAGCCGCCACAGCGGGACGAACGCGGCGAACACCGGGGCCAGCGTGACGAACCCGCTGGTGTGCGCGGTGAACCCCATCCCGGCGAGCAGCAGCGCCACGAACAGCGCCAGCAGCCGCCGCCGCTCGACGGCGATCCAGACCAGCAGCATGGTGAGCACGCTGCACATCGCGACGATGCTCTCCGGGCGCACCCCCATGGCCAGCGGCAGCCACCAGCCCAGGAACGCCGCCGAGGCGACCAGGACGGTGACGACCCTCGGCCAGGGCGACCAGCGCCGCACCGCGGAGCCGACCATCGTGCGCACCGCGAACCAGGTGAGCAGCCCGGCGGTCAGCGCGAGCATCCGCTGAGCGACCGGCGAGGTGCCCGCGACGGTCTGCCACCAGGCCAGCAGCTGGTAGAACCAGCTGTACGGGACGAAGCTCTGGTCGTAGAGCTGGTAGAAGTTGCCGACGAACCCGGTCAGGCGCGAGTTCGCGGCCATCTGCGCGTAGTAGCCGTCGTCGTCGGTGGTGGGCGCGAGCAGCAGCCAGACCCCGAGCGTGCCCACCACCCCGACGTCGATGATCGAGGGCCGGGGCAGCCGCCGGCGCATCGGCACCCGGGGCACCGTGCGGTCCAGCCGCCACAGCAGCAGCGCGAGCAGCGCGAGCGAGCCGACCAGCACCGCGGTCACCACCGACTTGACCGCGGTGGGACGGGTGGCGAACTCGTCGTCGACCTGCATCCGGACGCTCAGGTCGGCGTCGGTGGCCCCGGGCAGGTCGGCCACCGTGGTGGTCAGCATGTCGACGTCCGGCAGCACGCCGGCCGGCCCCCTGCCGACCTCCTGGCCGTCCCGGGTGACCACCAGACCGGAGCGGTCGCCGTGCACCTGGTAGGCGCAGTCGCCGGTGGCCGGCAGCGGCTCGGAGACCAGGGTGGCGCCGACCGAGGACACGTCCAGCCTGCCGTCGGTGACCTTGACGACCAGCCCGAGGTCCGAGGCCTCCGGCAGCGGCGGGTTGATGGTGCTGAGAACCATCTTGGTTCCGTTGACCGCGGTGGCCGCGCGGACGGCCCGGCAGCTGAACCGGACGTCCATGGTCACCGGCCGGTAGGCGGTGAGGTTGAGCAGCGTGGAGGTCGGTCGCTGCGGGTCCACCGGCCACCGCACGGTCGGCTCGTTGACCATGACCGGGGCCAGTGGCAGGAGCACCGCGCACACCACGGCGACGAGCGCGACGAGGCCCGCGGCCAGCGCATACAGCCGCCGGGCCGGCGGCTGGGCGGCGGAGGGGCGGTCCTCCGGAGGCGGCGCCGGGGTCCCCTCGGGTGGCTCCGGGGCCGGGCCGGCGGCCGGCCGGGACTCGGTTTCTGCCGGGGCGGAGCCGGACGCCGGGTGGGACGTCGAGGCCGTCACCGCTGGTCGAAACCTGTCGAACACTTGTGCCACGGTGCCAGTGACCCCAACCGCCCCGCGAGCCGACCCCGCCTCTGCAGTACGGTACGGCGCCATGAGCCGCGCGCTGTCCGAGGTCGCCAGCCGCTGGACCGAGCTGGGACAGCGGGACCCGATGTGGGCGGCGCTCACCGACCGGGAGAAGGGCGACGGCGGCTGGGACGCCCAGGCGTTCCTGGACACCGGCGCCGAGGAGATCGCCTCGGTGCTGCGCCGGCTCGACGAGCTGGGCACCCCGCCCCGGCGGGGCACCGCGCTGGACTTCGGCTGCGGCCCCGGGCGGCTGACCGCCGCGCTGGCCGGCGCGGGGTTCCAGCGGGCGATCGGGCTGGACATCTCGCCGACGATGCTGGCCACCGCCACCGACCTGGTGAGCCAGACCCCGGTCGCGCAGCGCTGCGAGTTCCGGTTGAACGACGCCCCGACCCTGGCCGGGGTGCCGGACGGCACCGTCGACCTGGTCTACACCTGCCGGGTGCTGCAGCACATGCCGCCGGACCTGGCGGCCGGCTACATCGGCGAGTTCCTCCGGGTGGCCGCCCCGGGCGGGCTGGTGGTGTTCCAGCTCCCCGCGGAGCCGACGCCCGGCCTGGTCGGCGGGCTGGTCCGGCGGCTGCCCGACCCGGTGCTGACCCGGCTGCGCAAGGGGATGCAGATGCACGGCACCCCGCCCACCGAGGTCACCGCCCTGGTGGCCGCGCACGGCGGGCGCACGGTGGCGATCGAACCGGACACCAGCGCCGGGCCGAGGTGGCGCAGCTACCTGTACGTCACCGAGGCGGGCAGCCGCGCGGCGGCCGGTTCCGGCGCCGGAGCGGCGGCCGATTCTCAGGCGTAACACCGCCATACCGGTGCCCTGACCGCCCGGTCGTGCCGGCTCCCGGCATAATCGGGTGGCCACGAGCCACTCGCCCATGCGTCCGACACGCGACGGAGGTCATCGCCCTGACTGCGATCTTACGCGCGCAAACGCGATCGCTCGGGCTCGTGGGCCTGGGGATCGTGGGCTCCGGCGTGCTGGTCAACGTCTACCTGGCGATCGTCGCGCGCGGGCTCACCGCCGCCGAGTACGCGCGGTTCGGTGCGTTCTGGTCGGTGGCGCTGGTGGTCGGGTTCGGGGTGTTCCTGCCGATCGAGCAGGAGACCGCGCGGCTGCAGCAGACGCCGGGGCGGCCGGGCCGGATCCTGCGCTCGGCGCTGCTCACCGCCGTCGGCATGGCCGGCGTCCAGCTGCTGGTGCTGGCGGCGGCCGCCCCGCTGCTGGCCAAGGCGTTCGGCGGCAGCTACGTCACGGTCCTCGCGCTGGGTGTGCTCTGCCTCGTCTCGGCCGGCCAGTTCGTGGTGCGCGGCGCGCTGATCGGGCTGGACCGGATGCGCCACTACGCGTTGCTCACCCTGGGCGACGCGGTGCTGCGGGTGACCCTGGCCGGTGGCGTGGCGTTGCTCGCCGCCGAGCCGGACAGCCCCGAGTTCGCCTGGACGCTGGTGATGGCCATCGCGCTGGCGCACGGGCCGACGCTGATCCTGCTGCTGCGCCGCAAGGTGCGTGCCGGCGTGGTGCCGCCGCTGGGCACCGGGACGGTCACCGCCGGCAAGGTCGCCAGGTCGGTCGCGCCGCTGCTGCTCGGCTCGCTGTGCGCGCAGCTGCTGCTCAACGGCCCCCCGGTGCTGGTGCCCGCGCTGGCCAGCACGCCGGCGCAGGCCACGCTGGCCGGGCAGTTCGTCGCCGCGTTCACGCTCACCCGGATCCCGCTGTTCCTGGTCGTGCCGCTGCAGACCGCGCTGCTGCCCACGCTGACCGCGCTGCTGCACGCGGGCGACCTGGCCGCGCTGCGCCGCGTGGTGGGCCGGCTGGCCGCCGGGGTCGCCGTGCTGGCGGTGCTCGCGGTGCTGCTCGGGCTGACCGTCGGCCCCGTGCTGGTGAAACTGATCTTCGGGCCGCAGTACGAGCTGGCCGGCGGGCACATGGCGCTGCTCGCCCTCGGTGTGGCCAGCTACGTCGGGCTGGTGATCGTGACCCAGGTGCTGGTCGCCGCGGCCCGGCACCGCGACGTGGCCTGGAGCTGGCTGGCCGGGGTCGTGGCCGGCGTCGTGCTGGCGCTGGTGATCCCCGACCTGCTGCTGCGGGCCGAGCTGGCCTTCCTCGCCGGGTCCGGAGTGGCCTGGCTGGTGAGCATCTCGGTGGTGCTCACCCGACGACACGACCGGGAGCTGCAGGGTGCCACCCACTGAGCAGGACCAGCGCGACCTGACGATCGCGCTCACCTACTACCCGCCGTACGTGTCCGGGCTGACCAACATGGCCAAGGACATCGCGGAGGGGCTGGCCGCGCGCGGCCGGAAGGTCACGGTGGTGACCTCCCGCTACGACCGGTCGCTGCCGCTGGAGGAGACCATCGGCGGCGTGCAGGTCCTGCGTGCCCCGGTGCTGGCCCGGCTGGGTCGTGGCGTGGTCAGCCCGGCGTTCGTGCGGCTGGCCCGCCGGACCATGAGCCGCTCCCGGGTGGGCAGCCTGCACCTGCCGCTGCTGGAGGCGGGCCCGATCGCGCACAACGCGGCCTGCCCGCTGGTGGTCACCTACCACTGCGACGTGACGCTGCCGCCCGGCCTGGTCAACCAGGCGCAGCGGGTGGTGGTCGACGCGTCCAACCGGCACGCCATGCAGCAGGCCTACGCGGTGTCGGTGACCAGCGAGGACTACGCCAAGAACAGCCGCATGTGGCCGGCCATCCAGCCGTCCATGGTGGTCATCCCGCCGCCCTGTGCCCAGACCCCGCCCGGCCCGCCCAGCTACCGGGAGACCGGCGGGCTGCACGTCGGGTTCCTCGGCCGGATCGTGCGGGAGAAGGGCCTGGAGTACCTGGTGCGCGGGTTCCGCGCGCTGCCCGACCCGGACGCCCGGCTGCTGATCGGCGGCGACTACGCCTCGGTGGCCGGCGGCAGCGTCGTCGAGCGGGTGCGCGCGGCGATGGGCGACGACCCCCGGATCCGGCTGATGGGCTTCGTGCCGGAGGAGAAGCTGGGCGACTTCTACGCCTCGCTGGACGTGTTCACCCTGCCGTCGGTCAACGCGTTCGAGGCGTTCGGCATCGTGCAGGCGGTGGCCATGCTGGCCGGCGTCCCGGTGCTGGCCAGCGACATCCCCGGGGTGCGCCAGCCGGTGGCGCAGACCGGCTTCGGCACGCTGGTGCCGCCGGCCGACCCGCAGGCGATCACCGAGGCCCTGGTGCGGCTGCGGGACAACCCGCCGGACCGCGCGGTCGGCGCGCGTACCGCGCACGAGTCGTTCTCGGTTGCCGGCGTGCTGGACGCCTACGAGGCGCTGATGGACAAGGCGAGCGAGGAGCACCTGAGCTGATGAGCTCCGACCCGGCGGGGAAGACGCCCCGGCCCGGCCCGACGGCCCTGCCCGGCCCGGCGCACCCGCACGACCCGGACTTCTACGACCAGAGCTACTACGAGTTCAACGGGCAGATCGGCGACCGGCCGGCGTTGCGCTGGTACGTGCGGCTGGTCCGGCGGTACGTCGGCCCCGGCCCCTACCTGGACTTCGGCTGCGGTACCGGGTTCCTGGTGCGCAGGCTGTCCGGGATCGGGGAGGCGGCCGGGTTCGAGGTCTCCGAGTTCTCCGCCCGCCGCGCCCGGCGGACCGCGCCGGGCTGCACCGTGCACACCGACATGTCCGGGTTCGCCGACGGCAGCTTCGGCGGGCTCACCGCCATCCACGTGCTGGAGCACCTGGAGGACGCCCAGGTGGCCGAGGCGCTGGCCACCTGGCGCCGGGTGTTGCGCCCTGGCGGCCGCGCGCTGGTGGTGATGCCCGACCCGGCCGGCCGGGCCAGGGCGCTGACCGGGACGGGCTGGGCCGGCTACTCCGACCCGACGCACATCAACCTCAAGTCGCACGCGCAGTGGCGCCGGGTGCTCGGGGAGCACGGTTTCGTGGTCCGCCGGGAGGGCTCGGACGGGCTGTGGGACGTGCCGTACCGGGGGCTGCCGAAGCTGGTCGACGCGGGGCTGCACGCCGTGCCCTCGCTGGCGCAGTTCCTGGCCGGGCGGCTGGCGCTGCGCCCGGGCAGCGGCGAGTCGGCCGTCTTCGTCGTCGAGCGCGCGGCCTGACCGGGCGGCGGCCCGCGCGACCCGGCCGGTGCGGTGTCAGGGCCGCCACGGTCGGTGGACGGTAGGTACCGATTCGGTCGCGCTCGGGCACGCCACTACCCTCGGTCGGTGTGACTGCCTCTGACTTCGACCTCGTCGTGGTCGGTTCCGGCTTCTTCGGACTGACCGTCGCCGAGCGCGCCGCCACCGAGTTGGGTAAGCGGGTGCTGGTGCTGGAACGGCGTGGCCACATCGGCGGCAACGCCTACTCCGAGCCCGAGCCGGAGACCGGCATCGAGATCCACCGCTACGGCGCGCACCTGTTCCACACGTCCAACAAGCGGGTGTGGGACTACGTGAACCGGTTCACCAGCTTCACCAACTACCAGCACCGGGTGTTCGCCCGGGTGTCCGACCAGGTCTACGCCTTCCCGATGAACCTGGCGCTGATCAACCAGTTCTTCGGCCGCTCGCACACCCCGGACGAGGCGCGCGCGCTGATCGCGAAGCAGGCCGCCGAGTTCGACACCGCCTCCGCGGCGAACCTCGAGGAGAAGGCGATCTCGCTGATCGGGCGCCCGCTCTACGAGGCGTTCGTCAAGGGGTACACGGCGAAGCAGTGGCAGACCGACCCGACCGAGCTCGACGCGTCGATCATCGCCCGGCTGCCGGTGCGGTACACGTTCAACAACCGGTACTTCAACGACAGCTTCGAGGGCCTGCCCACCGACGGCTACACCGCCTGGCTGGACCGGATGGCCGCGACCCCGGGCGTGCACGTGGAGACCGACACCGACTACTTCGCGGTGCGCGACGGGCTGCCCGACGTGCCGACCGTGTACACCGGCCCGCTGGACCGCTACTTCGACTACAGCGAGGGCGAGCTGGGCTGGCGCACCCTGGACTTCGAGCAGGAGGTGCTCACCGACACCGGCGACTTCCAGGGCACCTCGGTGATGAACTACAACGACATCGACGTGCCGTTCACCCGGATCCACGAGTTCCGGCACTTCCACCCGGAGCGTGACTACCCGACCGACCGGACTGTCGTGGTCCGCGAGTTCTCCCGGTTCGCCGAGTCCGGCGACGAGCCGTACTACCCGATCAACACCGCCGACGACCGGGGCAAGCTGGACCGCTATCGGGAGCTCGCCCGCAAGGAGACGCTCAACCGCACGGTGCTCTTCGGCGGCCGGTTGGGCACGTACAAGTACCTGGACATGCACATGGCGATCGGGTCGGCGCTGACGATGTTCGACAACCGCCTCGCCCCGTACTTCACCGATGGCACCGCAGCCACGACTCTCGTAGAGGACTAGGCACCCAGATATGACCGACACGGCCACCGCCCCGAGCGTCCCCAACGGAACCCCGTCCAAGGGCCGCAAGAGTGGCGCCAAGGGCACCCGTACCCAGGCGGAGCCCGCCGCCGTCGAGACGCGCTGGGACCTGCCGGGTACCCGGCTGCAGCGGGTGATCCTGCCCCGCGCCGGGGACCCGCTGGACGTCCGCGCGCTCTACGTGGACGAGGGCAAGGGCGGCGGCCGGCCGACGAAGGCGCTGTCCCGCACCGCCGCCGCGCTGCACGGGCAGGTCGGGGTGTCGTTCGCGACGTACTTCAACGCGTTCCCGGCCAGCTACTGGCGGCAGTGGACCACGCTGACCGAGATCGAGCTGCGGCTGGTCGTCGAGGGTTCCTGCCGGATCGACGTGTACCGGTCCAAGGCGGACGGCTGCCAGATCCACGTGGCCGACTACGTCACCGACGGGACCGAGGGCGCGCACAAGGTCCGGCTGCCGCTGGACCTGGCGCCGTTCGTGGACGGTGGCTGGTACTGGTTCGACGTGACCACCGACTCCGGGGTGACGCTGCACGAGGCCGCCTGGTACGCGCCGGTCGACGGCCCCGGGCGCACCTCGATCGCGGTGGGCATCTGCACGTTCAACCGGCCGGAGGACTGCGCGAACGCGCTCGCCGCGCTGGGCGAGGACGACGCCGTGCGGGAGGGCATCGGCGCGGTCTTCGTCGCCGACCAGGGCAACCGCAAGGTGCGGGACGTGGAGTCCTACGCGACGGCGGCCGAGCAGCTGGGTGACCGGCTGCGGGTCGTCGACCAGCCCAACCTGGGCGGCTCGGGCGGCTTCTCCCGGGTGATGTACGAAGCGCTGCAACACACCGACTGCGAGCAGATCCTGCTGCTCGACGACGACATCGTGCTCGAGCCCGACTCGCTGCTGCGCGCGGCCGCCTTCTCCCGGTTCGCCGAGCGCCCGACGATCGTCGGTGGCCAGATGCTGGCGCTGACCGCGCGTTCGGTGCTGCACACCATGGGCGAGGTCGTCGACCGGCACGTGTGGATGTGGCGGGCCGCCGCGCACGTCGAGTACGGCCACAACTTCGCCAAGTACCCGCTGCGCCACGAGACCAAGTCGGCCGACCTGCACCGGCGGATCGACGTGGACTACAACGGCTGGTGGATGTGCATGATCCCCCGGGTGGTGGCCGAGGAGCTGGGCCTGCCGCTGCCGCTGTTCATCAAGTGGGACGACACCGAGTACGGGCTGCGGGCCGCCGCGCACGGCTACCCGACGGCGACGCTGCCCGGAGCGGCGATCTGGCACATGCCGTGGACCGACAAGGACGACGCGGTCGACTGGCAGGCCTACTTCCACATGCGCAACCGGCTGGTGGTCGCCGCGCTGCACGGGCACGACGGGCGGATCCGCGGGCTGGTCAAGCACAGCCTGAAGGACACCCTCAAGCACCTGATGTCCCTGCAGTACTCCACGGTGATGCTGCGGAACAAGGCGATCCGCGACTTCGAGCAGGGGCCGCTGGCGCTGTTCGACAGCCTGCCCACCGCGCTCGGCGAGATCAACGCGCTGCGCAAGGAGTTCCCGGACGCCCGGGTGTTCGCCTCGCCGCGCGAGCTTCCGATGCCGACGATGGGGATGACCAGGGCGGAGCGGTTCCTCAAGCCGCCGGCCACGCCGTGGACCATCGGCCGCAGCCTGCTCGCCGGGCTGGTGCACAACACGATGCCGGCCAAGCCCGAGCACCACGAGCGTCCGCAGCTGAACCTGTCCTACCAGGACGCGCGCTGGTTCATGATGGCCAGGCTGGACGGGGCGACGGTGGCCACCGCCGACGCGCGCGGCGTCGCCTACCGCAAGCGCGACCCCCGGGTCTTCTTCGATCTGCTGAAGACCTCGGTCCGCGAGCACATCCACCTGTCCCGGGAGTTCCCCAAGCTGCGCAAGGCCTACCGGGATGCCCAGCCCGAGCTCACCGGCTTCGCCCGGTGGGAGGAGGCATGGGGGATCCGGGACCGGAAGTGACCTCGACCGTGGCCGCCTCCGAGAACGATCTGTCCGGCGCGGCCACCCTGCGCGGTGGGCGGGCGGAGATCCGCCCGCTGACCGGCCTGAGGTTCTTCGCGGCGGCCTGGGTGGTGCTGTTTCACCTGCACTTCACCCCCGGCGGCGACAAGCTGGCGTTCTTCACCACGCTCCAGCCGGTGATCGGCCTCGGCGCGCTGGGCGTCGACCTGTTCTTCGTGCTCAGCGGCTTCGTGATCGCGCTGACCTACCTGGACTCGCTCGGCCCCCGGCTGCGTCCCCGGGCCGCCCTGCGGTTCGTCTGGGCGCGGTTCTCCCGGGTGTGGCCGGTGTTCGCGGTGGTCACCAACCTGTTCGGGGCGTGGCTGCTGGCCAAGTCGGTGTGGGGCGCGGACGGCAAGATCGCGTTCCAGACCGTCCAGCCCGACCTGGGGCCGGTGAGCTGGCTGCGGCAGATGTTCCTGGTGCAGCTCTGGTCCCAGCGCTACTTCGACGGCTCGTCCTGGGTCGGCCCGGCCTGGTCGATCAGCGCCGAGTGGCTGGCCTACCTGCTGTTCCCGGTGCTCGCGCTGGGCTTCTTCCGGGCAGCCCGCGCGCCGGGCTGGCTGCTGGGCGCATTCGCGGTGGCGGTGATGGTGCCGACCGCGGCGGTCGCGCTGGCGATCGACGACCTGTACTACCCGTTCAGCTGGCTGGTGCGCATCGCCGCCGGGTTCTCCAGCGGCGTGCTCGTCTACCTGGCCGTGCGCAACGTGCGGCTCACCGGCCGGGTGCGCCGGCTGGCCGGTGCGGCCGCGGTGCTGGTCGTGCTCGCCGCGGTGGCCGTGCTGGTGGCCAACGACCTGCTCGGCGGTGACGGCCGCGGCGGGGTGATCGTCGTGCTGTTCCCGGTGCTGGTCGGCGCGCTGGCGCTGGCCCGGGGCGGCGTGGTCCGGCCGCTGGGCAGCGGGGCGGCGGTGCACGGCGGCCGGATCTCCTACAGCCTCTACCTGGTGCACGTCCCGGTCCTCGAGGTGACCTGGACGGCGATGCTGCGCTACCCGGCCATCGCCCCCGGCACCGCGGCGGGCCTGGCGGTGACCGTGGCGGCGCCGCTGGCCGCGCTGCTGGCCGCCCACCTGCTCTACCAGCTGGTCGAGGAGCCGTCCCGGCGCGGGCTGCGCAGGCTGGTCGAGCGCCGCCGCACCCCGGAGGCGGCCGCCGCCACCTGAGCCGCACCCGCCGCCACCACCTGGGCCGCACCCGCGCCACCGGGCGTCACCAGCGGTCGACGTGCAGCACCCGCTCCAGCGGCTCCCTCGGCGCGCGCCGGAACGTGTCGCCGGTGTAGTACGCGGTGGGCAGCAGAGCGGCTTGCCGGACCGACGACGGGATGCCGAGCAGCTGGGCCACCTCACGCTCGTAGGCCAGGTGCAGCGTCGTCCACGCGGAGCCCAGCCCGCGCGCCCTCGCGGCCAGCATGTAGCTCCAGGCGGCGGGCAGGATCGAGCCCCAGAGGCCGGACTGGTTGGTCGCCGGCAGGTCGCCGGTGCCGGCCTCGATGCACGGGATGAGCAGCACCGGCACCTCGCCCATGTGCTCGCCCAGGTAGGCGGCGCTGTCGCCGACCCGCTGCTGGACCGCCGCGCGCTCCGGGTCGTCCGCGTGCAGGGCGCCGGCGAACGAGCGCGACCTGGCGTAGTCGGCGAACGCGCGGCGGTAGTACTCGCCGATCGCGGCGCGCTGCTCGGCGTCGGTGACCACCACGAAGTGCCAGCCCTGGGTGTTCGACCCGCTGGGGGCCTGCAGGGCGATCTCCAGGCACTCGGTGACCAGCTCCAGCGGCACCGGCCGGGTGAGGTCCAGCCGCTTGCGCACCGAGCGGGTGGTGGTCAGCAGCTCGTCCGGGCTCAACGCCTGAGTGGAGGTCATCACCCGATCATGCCGGTGCGCGGGCCCGGCCGCCGTCCGTCGACCCGGTCGAATACCGTGCCAGGGTGCTGGCCCACTGGTTCGGCTCGCTGGTCGACCGGTTCCTCGCCTCCGACCACGGGCTGCTGCGCTTCCGTTTCGCGCTGCGGGCGGTGCTGTCGGTCTCCCTCGCGGCCGGGGTGCAGTACGCGGTCGGGCAGCCCAGCACGGCGCTGCTGCTGGGCTGCGTGGCGGCGATGGTGTCGTCCACCTCGATCCGCGGCGGCACGGTCCGGGCGCGGGCGCTGACCCTGGTGCTGTTCGGGGTGGCGATGACCGTGTCGCTCACCCTGGCCGCGCTGCTGTCCGGCCAGCCGATCGTCGGCGACGCGGTGTTCGTGGTCGTCATGTTCGTGGCCGTCTACCTGCGCCGCTTCGACCAGCTGGGCATGGCGTCCGGCATGGGCGCGTTCATGGCCTATTTCTTCGCCACCTACCTGCACGCGCAGCCCGCAGCGCTGCCCCGGATGTACCTGGGGGTGCTCATCGGGCTGCTCTGCTCGGGGCTGATGGCGTTGGTGGTGTTCCGGGACACCCCGCGCAGCACGTTCCGGCGCACCTACGCCTCGTTGCGCGCGCAGCTCGCCCGGCTGGTCGACGAGCTCGCCGAGCTGCTCGACGACGGCGCCCCGCTGGCCGGCGCCGACCAGCTGCCCCGCGCCGTCGCCCGGCAGGCCACCCGGCTGCACGAGACCACCCTGCAGATCGAGGACAACGCCGACGATCTCGGGCTGGACCCGCAGTGGCAACGGCAGCTGGTGGACGCCGAGCTGTCCGCTGACCGGCTGGCCAGGGCCACCGTGCGCGCGCTGGGCGACGGCCTGGACCCGGCGACCAGGGCCGACCTGGCCGGAGACCTGCGCGGGCTGCACCGGTTCGTGGACCGGGACCCGACGGCCGCGCTGAGCCTGGACCCCGACGAGCTGCTGCGGCGGATCGCCCGCTACGACATCCGTGGCGGCCCCGGGGTGCTGGCCTCCAGTCCCGAGCACCACACGCTGCTGGTGCACCGGGCGATCCGCGAGCTGTTGCTGGCCGTCGTTCAGATCCGCCGCACCACCGACCGGATGCTGGAGCGGCCCGGCGACCGGGGGGCGGCGGTCACCAGCGACCGCGAACTGACCCTGGAGGACACCGACCAGGAGCTCGAAGCCGGACCGGCACGCTCCGACCCGCCGGCCGCACCCGTGCGCGAGCTCAACCCGTCCACCCGCAGCGCCATCCAGGCCTCCATCGGCGGCGCGCTGGCCATCGCGGGCGGCGAGCTGCTGTCCGCGCAACGCTGGTACTGGGCGGTGATCGCCAGCTTCATCGTGTTCGCCGGCACCACCACCCGGGGCGACCTGCTGGTGAAGAGCTGGCGGCGGTTGTGGGGCACCCTGCTGGGCATCGTGGCGGGCACCGTGCTGGCCACCCTGCTGCACGGCGACCTGGTGCTCACCGCCGCGCTGCTGCTGATCTGCATCTTCCTGGCGTTCTACACGCTGTGGGTCTCGTACTCCACGATGACCTTCTTCATCACGATCATGCTCGGGATGCTGTACGACATCCTGGGCACGTTCAGCCCGGACGTGCTGCTGCTGCGGCTGGAGGAGACCGCGATCGGGGTCGCCGCCTCGACGATCGCCGCGATGCTGGTGCTGCCCAAGCGCACCCGCAGCACCGTGCTCGTGGAGCTGCGCGACTTCTTCACCGCGCTGCACACCCAGCTGCGGGACGCCGAGCGCCTGCTGGTGCACGCCGAGCGGGTGTCGGTGATCGCCTCCACGCGGGAGGTGGACCGCACCGCCACCGATCTGCGCACCGCGATCGCGCCGATGCTGCACCGGCTCAGCCCGGCCAGGGTCCGCCGGGGCCACGCCACCCGGCTGATCACCCTGACCGAGGAGTCCGCGCTGGCCGCCCGCAACCTGGCTAGGGCCGCCGAGCCCGGCGCGCTGGCCGGCGTGCCCGAGGCGGCCGACACGCTGGAACGGCTGATCGCCAACACCGACGTGCTGCTGGCCGCGACGGACACCCGGTCGAGCCCCGCCGAGCTGGAGAGCGGGCCGGCGCTCGGACCCCGGGTGGACGTGCCCGCGGCGGCCGAGGCGCACGCGGCGGGTTCCCCGGACCGGATCGCCGTGCTGCACCTGCGGCGGGTGGTCAACTGCCTGGACCGGCTGGACAAGACCCTGCTCGGCATGGCCGCCCCGCTGGCCCGGACGGTGACCATCACCCGGGGCCACCCTCGGCACGCCGAGGACCACCCCGCCGCGCAGCCCTGACCCGACCGCCCGTAACCGCCGCGCTCTTGCGCCGGCACACTCTTGCGCCGGCACAGAGCGGGTGTGGGCCGCACAGGGTCTACAGGGTCTGTGGCGCCGGCGGTGGGTCTGGGCCGACAGACGACTGTGACCGCCCGTAGCCGCCATCCGAGCCGCCGCCGGTTCCCGCTGCGCCGGCTCCCGCGTTTGCGCCGGCCGCCGCGTTTGCGCCGGCACAGACCCCCTGCGGGCCGCACAGGGTCCACAGGGGGTCTGTGCCGCCCGCGGCGGGTCTGTGCCGGCGAAACGGACGGACGGACGGTGGAACGGCCGAACGGACGGCCGAACGGACGGACGGTGGAACGGACGGACGGGGCGTCGCGCGGGGGCTAGAGCGGGAGGCGGCGGAAGATCGGGCGCGGGACGTGCCGCAGGGCGCTCATCACCGCGCGCAGCGGAGCCGGCGCCCACACCAGCTCGCGACGGTTGCGGACGGCGGTGGTCACCACCTCGGCGACCTGCTCGGCGTTCACCGACAGCGGGGCCGGCGACATGCCGGTGGTCATCTTCGTCGTCACGAAACCGGGCCGGACCACGGTGACCAACACGCCGGACGGCCGCAGCGCCTCGCCCAGCCCCTGGTAGAAGCCGTCCATACCGGCCTTGGAGGAGCCGTACACGAAGTTCGACCGTCGGACCCGCTCGCCGGCGACCGAGGACAGCGCCACGATCGCGCCGTGCCCCTGCTCGCGGAACCGCCCGGCGAGCGCCACCCCGACGGAGACCGCCGCGGTGTAGTTGACGGTGGCCAGCTCGACGGCGGTGTCGACGTCCTGCCAGGCCTGTTCCGCGTCGCCGAGCACGCCGAACGCGACGACGGCCACGTCGATGTCGCCGCCGGCGAAGGCCTTGGCCACCACGTCGGCGTGGGTGCCGGTGGCGGTCGCGTCGAAGTCGACCGTCTCCACCGCGCAGCCGGAGCGCTCCAGCCCGGCGACCGCCTCGGCCCGCCGCTCCGACGGGCGCGCGGCGAGCACGACCCGCAGCGGCCGGCCGGACGCGAACCGCCGCACCACGGCCAGCCCGATCTCCGAGGTGCCGCCGAGCAGCAGCACGGACTGCGGGTTACCCACCGCGTCGATCATGAGAGCGTCACACCAATTCCAGACGTCGGGCCAGGTCGGAGGTGAACACGCCGTCCGGGTCGACGGCCGCGCGCACCTTGCGCCACTCGTCCAGCCTCGGGTAGCCCGCGCGGATCGCCGCCGGCGAGGTGCGCGACTCCTTGGCCAGGTAGTGCCGCCCACCCACGCCGAGCACCATCTCGTCCAGCTCGGTGCACAGTTCGGACAGGCCGGTGGCGATCGGGAAGTCGACGCAGATCGTCCACCCCGGCGACGGGAAGGACATCGGGGCGCCGTTGCCCTCGCCGAAGCGCTTGAGCACGTTCAGCCCGGACGCGTGGTTCGACGAGGCGATCTTCTCCACGATCCGGCGGAAGGTGTCCTCGGCGCCCAGCGGGACGATGAACTGGTACTGCAGGAACCCGCGCCGCCCGTACACCCGGTTCCAGTCCGCGAACACGTCCAGGACCTGGTAGAACGCCGTGATGTTCTGCACCGCGTCGCGCTGGCGGCGGGGTGCCTTGCGGTACCAGAGCTCGCTGAACGCGCGCAGCGTCCTCGGGTTGGCGAGCCCGTTCGGGAACACGTCCGGGAAGCGAAACAGCTGCGGCGCG
>DASXJJ010000204.1:0-22239 GCA_036497465.1 Pseudonocardia sp.
GTTCTCGACGGCGGCCGCGTTCTCGACGGCGGCCGCGTTCTCGGCGGCGGCCGCGTTCTCGGCGGCGGCGAGCCCCCGGGCGCGGTCGGCCACCAGCCGCCACGGCACCCCGAGCGCCGTCGCGGCTGCCACGACGTCGTCGTGCTCCGGCTTGCCGCCCCACGGCCCGAACTTCAACCGCACCGGCTGGCCGCCGACATGCACCGTGCGGGTCGACCGGGGCAGCGCGAGCCGGTCCACGGTGTGCCGGCGGGCGCCGAGGCTGCCCGTCTCGCGCAGCAGGGTCCGCTCGCACCCGGCCGCGCGCGCCGCCTCGACCAGGACGTGCACGGTGTGCGCGGGCCGGCCCTTCTTCATCACGATCGGGGTGACCCAGGCATCGGCCGCCCCGGCCGCGAGCAGCACGCCGATCAGGTGCCCGAGCAGCTCCCCGGTGACGTCGTCGACGTTGGTCTCGATCTGCACCAGCTGCTCGGAGGACCACCGCGGCGCCCCGCCCGGCATGGCCCCGCCCAGCACGCCCTGCAGCACGTTCGGCCGCCCGGGCACCTCGCGGGTGCCCGCCCCGTAGCCGACCGCGCGCGGGACCATCGCCGGCACGGGACCGAAGGTGGCGCCGGCAGCGAGCAGCAGCGCCGCACCCGTCGGGGTCACCGTCTCGCCGTCGAACCCGGCCGGCACCACCGGCGCGCCCATCCGCGCGAGCAGCGCCGCCGTCGCCGGCGCCGGCAGCGGGAGCACGCCGTGCCGGGTGCGGACGGTGCCCCCGCCCAGCGCCAGCGGTCCGCAGTGCACCTCGGTGACCCCCAGCGCGTGCAGCGCGGCGGCCACCCCGACGGTGTCCACCACGGTGTCCACGCCGCCCAGCTCGTGCAGGTGCACCTCGGCCACCGGCACCCCGTGCAGCCCCGCCTCGGTCTCGGCCAGCGCGGTCAACGCGGCGAACGCCCGCACCGCCACCGGCTCCGGCTCGGCCCGCGCGGCCAGTTCCAGCAGCCGGGCGGCCGGGCGCGCGGGCACCTCCTCCTCGGCGACCGCCACCCGCGCGTGGGTCGCGGTGAGCCCGCCTCGGCGCACCGGCACCGGTTCCAGGCGCCAGCCCTCGACCCCGGTGCTCGCCACGGCCGCGCGGACCGCCGGCAGCGGCGCTCCGAGCGCGAGCAGCGTGCCCAGCAGCATGTCGCCGGACAGCCCGGTCACCGGGTTCAGCCAGAGGAGCATCGGTGCACCGCCATCCGCAACGCCGCCATCGCCGCCCCGAACCCGGAGTCGATGTTGACCACCACCACGCCCGGGGCGCACGAGGAGAGCATCGCCAGCAGCGCGGTCACCCCGTCCAGGCCCGCGCCGTAGCCGACCGACGTGGGTACCGCGATCACCGGGACACCGACGAGGCCGGCCACCACGCTGGGCAGCGCCCCCTCCATCCCGGCGATGCACACCACCGCGTCGGCGCCGGCCAGCCGGTCCCGCTCGGCCAGCAGGCGGTGCAGCCCGGCCACGCCGACGTCCGCGACCGCGTCCACCGACAGCCCCACCGCACCCGCCACCGCGACCGCCTCCGCCGCGACCGGCCCGTCCGAGGTGCCGGCCGAGACCACGGCCAGCCGGAAGCCGAGCGGCGGGGCCGGGCGCCACGCCAGCAGCCTCGCCGCCCCGTCGTACCCCGAGCCGGCCACCGCGGCGGCCACCCGCCCGGCCACGTCCGCGGCGACCCTGCTGACCAGGACCGGCCCGATGTTCGCGACGAGCAGGCTGCGGACCACGCCGACGATCTGCTCGGCGGTCTTGCCTGGCCCGTAGACGACCTCGGGGAGGCCGAGGCGGCGCTCGCGGTCGGTGTCCGGCCGGGCCCAGCCGAGGTCGTCGAAACCCGACCCGGGCGGACCGGTCACCGCGGCGCCGTCGCCGGGATGCCCAGGAGCACGTTCATCCGGCCGCTCGCGAACCCCTGCAGGTCCAGCGCGCAGAAGCGGAAACCGGCGGCCCGCACGGCGGTGTCCAGCTCGGTCCGCAGCGCGGCGGCCGAGAGCACCTCCCCGGGCGGCAGCTCCAGCCGGGCGACCGTGCCGCCGCCGTGCGCGCGCACCCGGCAGACGGGGAAGCCCAGCGCCCGCACCGCGGCCTCGGCGCGCTCCACCCTGCGCAGCAGCTCGGGCGTCACCGGCTCCCCGTAGGCGACCCGGGAGGACAGGCACGGCGAGGCCGGCTTCCCGGCGGTGACCAGCCCGAGCAGCGCGCTCACCGCCCGCACCTCGCCCTTGCCGAACCCGGCGTCCACCAGCGGCGTGATCGCGCCGCGCTGAGCGGCGGCCCGCTGCCCGGGGCGGTGGTCGCCGAGGTCGTCCAGGTTCGTGCCCACCGCCACGGCGGCGTCGGCCAGCGCGGCCATCGGCCCCACCGCGTCGAACAGGGCGCTCTTGCAGTGGTAGCAGCGGTCGCCGTCGTTGCGCCGGTACTCGGGCCGGTCGAACTCGTCGGTGCACACCTCGACGTGCCGCAGCCGGTGCTCGCGGGCGAACGAGCGGGCCGCCGTGCGCTCCTCGGCGGATAAACTATCCGACACGGCGGTGACCGCCAGCGCGCCGTCGCCGAGCACCTCAGCCGCCACCACCGCGAGCAGCGCGGAGTCGACGCCCCCGGAGTAGGCCACGATGACCCGCCGCTCCCGGGCCAGCCGGTCCCGCAGGGCGACCAGAAGCGACTCGCCGAACCTCGCACCGCCGTCCACGACATTTACTTTAGTGGAGATCCACGCTGACGAGAACCGGCGACGGCGGACCCCGGCGGCGGGCGGGCCACCCGTTCGGGTGGGGCGGGTAACGGGCGGCGACGGCGCGGCGAACCTGTGGACATACCGTCCGCACCGCACCCCACGGAGAAGCCATGACCAGCACCGACGCCCCCACCAACCGGGGAGGCGGCATGACCGTCCTGTTCGCCGTCGCGGTGGTCGTCGCGGGCTTCGCCGGGTTCAGCGGGCCCGCCACGCAGGCCGGCGTCGCCGCCGCGTCCGCGTCCGCCGAGGCCCCCGCGCCGGTGAACGGTGTGTTCCCGGCCTGGACCGCCGCGCGCTGACCGACCGGCGTCCCGTCGAGCGGACGCCGACCGGCCCCGTACGGTCGGCCCACCGTGACCCCACCCGACAGTCCACCCGGCAGCCCGGGACACCCGCACCCGCTGGACAACCCGGTGCACTCGTCGCTGACCGGCCCGCACGCCGGCTTCGCGGTCCGCCGGGGCCGGGCGCTGCGCTACCCGGCGGACGTCGCCCCGTTCGTCGCGCTGCCGACCCGGCCCGACGCGGGTGCCTGGTCCGACCTCGCCGAGCTGCTCGGCCCGGGCACGGTCGCCCCGGTGGCCGGGCTGCGCACCGCGCCTCCCCCGGGCTGGCGGGTGGACTCGGAAATCCCCGGCGTCCAGCTCGTCGACGCGGGCGTGGCCGCCGCAACCGACGGCGAGGCCGTCCCGCTGGGGCCGGCGGACGTGCCGGAGATGCTCGCGCTCGTCGCCCGCACCCGCCCCGGTCCCTTCCTGGACCGCACCGTGGAGCTGGGCACCTACCTGGGCTTCCGCCGGCGCGGGGCGCTGGTGGCCATGGCGGGCGAGCGGCTGCACCCGCCCGGCTGGACGGAGATCAGCGCCGTCTGCACGGACCCGGCGCACCGGGGCGAGGGCCTGGCCACCCGGCTCGTGCACGCCCTCGTCGCGGGCATCCGGGCGCGCGGCGAGTCGCCGTTCCTGCACGCCGCCGCGTCCAACGTCAGGGCGATCCGGCTGTACCAGGACCTCGGGTTCCGGCTGCGCATGCCGATCCCGTTCGTGGGCATCCGGGTGCCGACCGGCTGATCCCGCCCGGACCCCCGGCGCCCGCCGAACATGTCGGCCGGCTCGACATCCTGGTCGACAACGCCGGTATCGAGGTGGAGCGGACGCCGATCGGGCGCTACGGCGGGCCCGGCGCGGTCGCCGATCTGGCGCTGTTCCTGGCCAGCGAGTCGTCGTTCATCAGCGGCGCGCCGATCCTCGTCGACGGCGGTGACGGCGCTCGCCCCGCGGTGCCCCCTCGCCAGCCGTCCCAGCCCGCTCACCCCGGGGCGGAGAGCCGCGCGATGTCCTCGTCGGAGTAGCCGGCCGCGCGCAGCACCGGCACCGAGTGCTCGCCGAGCCGGGGCGCGCGCCGGCGCACCGTGCCCCGGTCGTGGAACGGCAGCCGGACCGAGGGCAGGCCGCCCGGCTCGTCCGGGGCGCGGACCGTCCCCCGGGACACCGCGACCGGGTCCTCGACGGCCTGCAGCAGGTCGTTGACCGGGGCCACCGGAACCCCCGCGGTGCGCAGCCGCTCCAGGCACTCCCCGGTGGTCAGCGTCCCCACCCGGCGCTGTACCTCGGCGTGCACCAGGTCGCGGTGGCGCACCCGCTCCGCCGCGACCGCACAGCGCGGGTCGGTGGCCAGCGCGGGGATCCCCAGCGCCGCGCACAACAGACCGAACAGCCTGTCGTTCCCGGCCGCGATCATCACCTGGCCGTCGGCGGTCCCGAAGCTCTCGTACGGCGCGGTGATCGGCGAGGCCGACCCGAGCGGGCCGGGCACCTCCCCGGTGGCGTACATCCCGACGATCTGGTGGCACAGCAGGGCGTACCCGCTGTCGACCAGGGTCGCCTCGACGTGCTCCCCCACCCCGGTCGAGGTTCGCCGGCCGAGCGCGGCCATGATCGCGATCGCGGCCCACATGCCGGTGGTGAGGTCGACCAGCGACGGCGCCACCCGCACCGGCGCCCCGCCCGGCTCGCCGGTCATGCTCATGATCCCGGTGAAGGCCTGGACCAGCGGGTCGTAACCGGCCAGACCGCCGCCCGACGTCCCGAACGCCGACACCGAGCAGTAGACCGCCCTGGGGTTGCGGGCGTGCACGTCGTCGAAGCCCAGGCCCAGCCGCTCGGCGGCGCCGGGCCGGAAGCTCTGCACGACCACGTCCGAGTCCCCCGCCAGCCGGAGGAACGCCTCGCGGCCGGCCGCCTCCTTGACGTCCAGCACCACGCTGCGCTTGTTGTGGTTGACCGCGTGGAACACCGCGCTGGCCCCGTCGAGGTGCGGCGGCATCCCGCGCGCGTCGTCGCCCCGGCCCGGCCGCTCGACCTTGATCACGTCAGCGCCCAGGTCGGCCAGGATCATCGCGCTGTACGGCCCCGCGATGGTCGTGGTGAACTCCAGCACCCGGAGCCCGGTGAACGTGTTCGCGCTGCTCAACGGCGCCACCCTCCCGATCGGATTGCCTGCCGTCGGCCGGCCTGCTAGATACTAACGGTCGATCGTTTGTCCGGGCCGGTCCCGGACACCCCGAGGAAGAGGATCACCGCCAATGGGCAAGCTCGCCGGCAAGGTCGCACTCATCACCGGCGCGGGGCGCGGCCAGGGCCGCGCGCACGCGGTCCGGCTGGCCGAGGAGGGCGCGGACATCATCGCGGTGGACATCTGCGAGCAGATCGCCACCGTGCCCTACGAGCTGGCGAGCAAGGCCGACCTGGAGGAGACCGGCGCGCTCGTGGAGGCAATGGACCGCCGGGTCGTCCTGGACCAGGCAGACGTGCGGGACCGGGAGTCGATCACCTCGGCGGTGCGGCGGGGGGTGGCCGAGCTGGGCCGGCTCGACATCGTGGTGGCCAACGCCGGGATCTGGTCGGCCGCGCCGTTCACCGAGATGTCCGACGATATGTACCGGGACATGATCGACGTGCAGATGCACGGCCCGTACAACACCTGCCGGGCGGCGGTCCCGATCATGATCGAGCAGGGCACCGGCGGCTCGATCGTCATCATCAGCTCGACCGCCGGGATGCGCGGCTTCCCGAACCAGGTGCACTACAACATGGGCAAGCACGCGGTGATCGGCCTGATGCGCTCGCTGGCCAACGAGCTGGCGCCGCACATGATCAGGGCCAACACCATCCACCCCAGCTCGACGAACACCAAGATGATCCAGAACGAGGCCATCTGGAGCGTGTTCGCGCCGGGGGTCGAGAACCCCACCGTGGCCGACTTCGGCGACACCTTCACCGCGATGAACCTGCTGCCGATCCCGTGGATGGAGCCGGTCGACATCTCCCACGCGGTGGCCTGGCTGGCCTCCGACGAGTCGCGCTACGTGACCGGGGTGACCCTGCCCGTCGACGCCGGCTTCCTGGCCAAGTTCAACTGAGCGGCGTTAATGCGGCGTTCAGCTGAGCGGCGTTCAGCTGAGCGGCGCCCCGGACTTCGGCCGGACCGGCGCGGCCGCCGGTCCGGGTACGCCGGCCAGCTGGAAGTCGCGCCAGGCCGCCCACGCGTCCTCGGCCGCCGCCGCGTTGGTGCGCAGGTCGAGCAGCAGGCTCTCGAACCGCAACGCCTGACCGGTCTGCCTGCCGGGCATCTCCCCGAGCACCCCGACGGCGGCAGCCGCGTACTTCTCGACCTGGTAGTAGTAGTGCGCCACGTCGCTCAGCCGCAGGTCGTCGAGCCGCTCGGCGAACCGCCGGAGCTCGATCACCCTCGGGTTGGCCTGCTTGCCGGCACCGGGGTTCGGCAGCCGCCCCGACGCGGTGCCGTGGTCCGGCTCGAGGGTCCGCACGATCGTCCCGACCAGGTCCCGCGCGCCCCGGTGGATCTCCAGCGCGCGGTCCACCCGGTCCATCGCCAGCTGGCTGGTGAGCGACGCGACGTGCTCCCGCGCCGAGGCGGCCTGGTCGCGGGCCTCGTCGGCGGCCGCGCGGGCGGCGGCGGAGGTCTCCTCGGCCCGGCGGAGCTGCCCGGTCGCCTCCCGCACCCGCTCCTCAGCGGCGACCGACGCCCGGTGCGCCCGGCGTGCCTGCAGCACGGCGACCACGGCCAGCACGACCGCAACGGCCACCCCGACGACAGCCACCCAGTCGCTGGAGTCCATGCCGCGACGCTACCCCGGCCGCCCGGACCCGCCCACCGCGCCGCGGATGTACAGCTGGACCCCGTCCAGCACCCGGGCCAGACCGAACTCGAACGCCGCACCGGGCGTCCCGCCCGCCGCCTCGGCCTCGATCTCGGCCTCGGCCAGCGCCGCCGCCAGCTCCGCGTAGCGCCCGTCCGGGCCGTGCGCGGCGAGTGCCTGGGCCGACGGCGGTGTGGGGCCGCCGTCCAGGTCCACCGCCGACCCGCGCACGTAGCCGTTGACCAGCAGCAACACGTCCAGCCGCGCGGCCGGCGGCAGCCCGGACGGCGCCAGCGCACGCAGTGCCGCCTCGGTCCACGCGGCCTCGTTCGGCCCCATGGCCCTGGGGCTGGTGGCCAGCGGGAGCGTCCACGGGTGCCGGGCGAAGACGTCGCGGTTGGCGCGCGCCCAGTCGGCCAGCGCGGCGCGCCAGTCACCGCGCCGCCCGGCGAGGTCCGGTGCCGGGCCGACGGCGCGCTCGAACATCAGCATGACCAGCTCGGCCTTGCCCGGTACATGCCGGTAGAGCGACATCGTCGCCGCGCCGAGGTCCTCGGCGACCCGCTGCATGGACAGCGCGGGCAGGCCCTCGACGTCGGCAAGGCGCACGGCGGCCTCGACGACGCGGTCGCGGGTCAGCCGGGGCCGTGCGGGCCGGCGGGTCTCGGCCGGCCCGCCCCAGAGCAGGTCGTCGGGCGGCCGGGTCATGCCGGGGTCCCGCCGCGGCGGGCCGGCGCGTCGCGGCGGACCGAATTCAGGTGGCCCACCCGGTAAGCGTACTCGATACTCCACTGCGTATGACGTACGCATCAGCACGCGCATCAGCGCACAGCCATCGCCAGGAGCCCCGATGACCGCACCGCCCGCCCCCACCGCTCCACCACCGCCGCGCGGCGCCGGGCCCGACCACCCAACCCGGCGTCGCAGCCGCGGCTGGTGGCCGGCGGTGCTGGCGCTGGTCGTCGTGGGGTTCCTGGCCGCGGAACTGCCGGCGTACGTCACCCTCGACCCGGCCACCTCGCGCATCCCGCCGCGCCCCGGCTACCCGCCGCACTACGCGCTGCTGGTCGGGCACATCCTGTTCGGCTCCGTCGCGCTGCTGGCCGGCTGCCTGCAGGTGTGGCCGTGGCTGCGCTGCCGGCGTCCCGCCGTGCACCGGTGGGCGGGGCGGGTGTACCTGTTCGGCGGCGTGTTCCCGGCCGGGGTGCTGGTGCTCGGGGTCGCCCCGGTCAGCAGCACCGGGTTCGTCTCGAGTGTGGGCAACACGCTGCTGGCCGTGCTGTGGCTGCTCACCTCGGCGGCGGGCTACCGGGCCGCCCGTCGGCGCCGGTTCACCGAGCACCGCGCCTGGATGCTCCGCAGCATGGCGCTGACCTGCTCGATCGTGGTCAACCGGGGCTGGCTGGTGCTGTTCCTGATCGTGCTCACCCCGTTCACCGACTCCGCGTTCGGCGGCAGCGAGGCGGCCATGGTCCGGGCGGCGGCCGGCGGCTCGGTGTGGTGCAGCTGGGTGGTGAACCTGCTGGTCGTCGAGTGGTGGCTGCTGCGTCCGAGGCCCGCCCGGGCCAGGGTGGAGGCATGACCGCCGAGGAACCACCGGCCCCGGACCGGGTGTTCGACCGGGCCGGCGGGCAGGTGCGCTGGTCACGCCGGGGCTCCGGGCCGCCGCTGGTGTTCTGCCACGGCACGCCCTGGTCCTCCGCGCTGTGGCGGCCGATCGCCGACGTGCTGGCCCGGGACTTCACCGTCCACCTGTGGGACATGCCCGGTTACGGCACCTCCACCATGACCGACGGGCAGGACGTGTCGCTGGCGGCCCAGGGGCGGGTGTTCGCCGCGCTGCTGGAGCACTGGGAGCTGACCGACCCGCACGTGGTGGCGCACGACATCGGCGGCGCGGTGGCACTGCGCGCACACCTGCTGCACGGGGCGCGGTACCGGTCGCTCGCCCTGGTCGACGTGGTCGCGCTGGCCCCGTGGGGCTCGGAGTTCTTCCGGCTGGTGCACCGGCACGCCGACGTGTTCGCCCAGCTCCCCGGGCCGCTGCACGAGGCGCTGGTGCGGCGGTACGTGCGTGGCGCCGCGCACCGCCCGCTGGCCGGTGACCACGAGGACATGCTGGTGCGGCCGTGGCTGGGCGGCACCGGCCAGGCGGCGTTCTACCGGCAGATCGCGCAGGCCGACCAGCGCCACACCGACGAGGTGCAGCCCCGCTACCCGAGCCTGGACCTGCCCGTGCTGGTGGTGTGGGGCGAGGAGGACACCTGGATCCCGGTGGACCACGCGCACCGCCTCGCCGCGAGCATCCCGAGCGCCCGGCTGCGGGTGCTGCCCCGGGCCGGGCACCTGGTCCAGCTCGACGCCCCGGAGGGACTGACCGGCGAGCTGCAGCGGTGGCTGCTCACCGCGCCCGGGGCCGCCTCGGGCCGCGCCGATCCGCCTCCGGTCAGCGGGTTCTGACGGTCGTCCAGGACACGTTGCGCCCGGACAGGTGGCGCCAGTCCTCGGTGGGCTTGCCGTGCCGCATCGGTACCGCGATGGTCCCCAGCCGGCCGAGTTCCTTGCCGTGCGGCGCGTCCTTGGCCACCGCGAACGGCGTGTCCGCCTTGCGCACCTGGCCCGGCCCCAGCCTGCCCAGCTCGTCGGTGAAGCGGCAGCTGACCACGGTGCCGCCGTGCGGACCCTTCCCGGTCTCCCGGCAGTGCGTGTCGGTCGGGATACCGACGTGCTTGGGCAGCACCACGGTGAGCAGGATCCCGTCGGTGGGTGACCCGCTGAGGTTGGTCAGCTCGTAGTGCAGCGTGCCCCTGCCGCCCGGGGCGACCGCGGCCGGCTTGGCCAGGTCGGACCGCAGGACAGGCGCCGGAGCGGCCTGCGCCAGCCCGGGCACCACGGCCACGACCCCGGCCGCCACGCCGGCGAGCGCGGCGGCCCTGACCGCGATCGTGAGTCGGCGACGTCTCGATGCCGGCACGGGACACCCCCTGAGCGATGACTACCAGGCGTGATCGACCGTACCCGGTCCGCTGAACCGGCCTGCGCGCGGGCGCCGTCTCGGAGGGCTGCACCGGCGCGGGCCGGGCGCCCGCCGGGCCGGCGCGGGCCGGGCGCCCGGGCGGGCACCGGGTCACCCGCGGCGGTGCAGCGCCACGGTGCAGCAGACCGCGGTGCCGGGGCGGCGACGCGAGCGTCCGCGCTACCGCTGCAGCAGCCCGACGAGGATGTCCGCCGAGCGGGTCCACAGCAGCGAACCGCCCTCGTCGGGCAGCAGGTGCAGCCGCCCGCGCGGGAACCGGGCGGCCAGCCCGCGTCCCTGGTCGGGCGAGTGGACGGGGCTGGTGTCGCCGCCGCCGTACCAGAGGTCCACCGGCACGCCGACCTGCTCCGGCGCCACGTACCAGTCCCCGATCGCCGTCACCAGGTCCCGGGCGTAGCCGCCGGCGCCCTGCGCGAAGCCCTCGTCCAGTGCCTCCCGGTAGGCGGCCCCGAACGCCCCGCCGGTGTAGTAGGCCCGGTCGGCGGGGCTGCTCATGCCCACCACGAGGTCCCAGAGCCGGTCCGCCCCCGCCCACTCGGCCACCTCGGCCTCGAACGCCACCGGGTCGGCCGCCGCCTCGTCGAGCATCGTGCGCACCTCGGGCGGCAGCTCCCCCCGGACGGCGCGCAGGTCGTCCTGCCCGGACACCAGAGCGGCGGCGCGCACCAGCCCGGCGCCGGCCAGCGCGGCGGCGAACACCGACCCCTGGGAGAACCCCACCGCGTAGACCTCGGGCTGGCCGAGCCGGCCGAGCAGGTCCGCGACGTCGTCCACCCAGCTGGCCAGGGTCTTGCCCGGGTGCGGGCTGGAGTCGCCGAGCCCGGGGCGGTCCACCGCGACCAGGCTCAGGTCCAGCCGGGCCAGATGGGCCGTGCCGAAGCCGAGCGACCCGCTCATCCCGGCCCCGGCGCAGAACACGACGGGCCGGGCGCCCCGTGGACCCCACTGGGTCCACGCGAGCACCCGGCCGTCGTCGAGCCGGATCCGGTACCGGTCGCCCGGAGGCCCCGGTTCAGCCACCTCGGCCGACCAGCAGGGGGCCCCGCCACCCCGCCGCGACGTCGAACCCGGAGCGGCGAAGCCCGAACCGCGGCGCGCCGTCCACGTCGTCCCTCGCGTCCCGCACCCCGGCCAGGCCCACCTCGGCCGAGATGCCGTACGCCGCGAGCTCCGCGAACACGAGCAGCAGCCGGTTCCGGTCGCTGAAGGTCACCACCTCGGTCGCCATGTCAGGCGGCATCGGACGTCGGGTACGCGCCCGGACGCGGGCGCGCGTCGAGCCCACGCAGCGGCGTGACCTCGGGCCGCATGGCCGCGCTCTCCGCCCTCGGCAGGTCACGGACCTCCGCGAGGGTCCAGCGGTAGCCGGCGACCTGCTCGGCGACGGCGAGCAGCGGGCGGGACAGTCGGTCACGTGTCCACTCGTACCCGGTCAGCGGGCCGCCCGCGACCACCGCCCGGACGAGCAGCTCTGCGTCACGCAGCGCATCGGTGATGCCGCGGCCCTTCCCGGGCTGCCCGGAGGAGTTCGCCGCCGGGCCGCGCGGCTCCGAGGGCCGGGCGTGGCCCAGGTGCCGCGCGGGCCGACGGCGGCCACCCGAGCCAACCCGGCCGGCGGCACCGACCGCCAGGTCGAGATCCCGCGGCTGCTGGCCTGCCGGCGGTGCTGCGCGAGCCCGGGGTCACCAGCCGCCGGGAGGCGGCCGCGCTGGCCGAGGGCTGAGCCCGGGCGGGCGCCGGTCGGGGACCGGACCGGGTCCCCTCACGGGTTGGCCGGGCCGGCGAGCCGGGCCAGCCCGTCGAGGACGTCGGCTCGCCCGGCCGGAACCCGCACGTCGAGCACGAGGTCGCCGCCGGAGCCGTCTGCTGGGACCTCTCGGCGGTGCCCACCACCGACGGTACGCCGGGGCCCGCACCGTCAACGGTGTTGCCCGGGGCCGAGCAACCCGAGTACCAGCGCGAGCGGCGGCCAGGGCGCGCGGCCGCGCCGGGTGACCGCGTAGGAGCGCAGCCGCACCTCAGGGTCGGGCAGCGGCAGCACCCGCACCCCGGGGCGGGTCGGCCGGTCGGCCGGGAGCAGCCCGACGCCCTGACCGGCGAGGATGAGGTCCTCCACGAGGTCGAGGCTGTCGGCCTGGTGGGTCACCCTCGGCTCGAACCCGGCCATCGAGCCGAGCGTGCGGACGACCCGCTCGTCGGCCCGGTTGCGGGAGTTGCCGATCCAGTCGCGGTGCCGGAACGCCTCGAACGCCGCCAGCGTGCCGCCCGTGCCCGGCGGCGGTGCACCGGCCGGGACGCCCAGGCCCCACGCGGTCGACCACAGCGGCGCCGACTCCACGGTGCGCTCGACGGTGTCCGGCGCGAGGTTGTAGTCGTAGGTCAGCGCGAGGTCGAGGCCGTCGGCCGCCAGCAGCTCGTAGGCCTCGGCCGGCTCGTGCTCGTGCACGATCACCCGGACCCGGGGGTGGCTGCCGGCGAGCCGGGCGACGATCGGCAGCAGCGACCGCCGGATCGCGGTGGCGAACCCCCCGACGCGCAGCGTGCCATCCGGCTCGGCGTGCGGGTCCAGGTCGACGCGCGCCGCCTCGACCGCCGCGAGGATGGTCACCGCGTGCCCGACCAGCCGGTTGCCCGCCGGGGTCAGCCGGACCCGCCGGCCCTCCGGTTCCAGCAGCGCCGTGCCCGCCTCCCGGGCGAGCAGGGCGATCTGCTGGGACACGGTGGAGGTGGTGGTGCCCAGCGCCTCGGCGACGGCGCGCATCGACCCGAGCCGGGACAGTTCGAGCAGGTAGCGCAGCCGGCGGGGGTCCATCTACTCATCGTTCATGGTCAGCGAACGGTGTGTCCAGTATTGCCAGGTGGGCGCGGACGGTTTGCCCGGGTCTACTGGCCGGGTGGCGTTTCCGGTGCTCTCCTCGCTGACCCCGTTCTCCTCCCCGGCCCGATCCCCGACCCCGCGACCGGCCCGCACCGGCACGGCGATGGCGCTCGCCGCGATGGTCTGCGTCCAGCTCGGCCTGGCGAGCTCCGTCGGCCTGTTCGACCGGATCGAGCCGGAGGGCGCGGCGTGGCTGCGGCTGGCCTGGGCCGGGGTGCTGATGCTGGTGATCGTCCGGCCGCGGCCGTCCCGGTTCGGTCGCTCCGGGCTGGCGGCGTGCGTCGCGCTGGGCTTCGTGACCGCCGGGGTGACGATGCTGTTTATGGCGGCCGTCGCGCGGCTGCCGCTGGGCACCGCCAGCGCGCTGGAGTTCCTCGGCCCGCTCGGTGTGGCCGTGGCCAGGGGGCGGGGTTCGGGGATGGCGTGGCCCGCGCTGGCGGCCGCCGGGGTCGTGCTACTCACCGAGCCCTGGCACGGCGGGGCGGACCCGGTCGGTGTGGCCTACGCGCTGGGCGCCGCCGCCTGCTGGGCCGGGTACATCCTGCTGACCCAGCGGGTCGGCGACGCCGTCTCCGGCCTCCAGGGGCTGGCGATCTCCATGCCGGTCGCCGGCCTGGTCGCCACCGCCGTCGCCGGCCCGTCGGTCTTCGGCCAGCTGACCTGGTCGCTGCTGGCCACCGGCCTCGGGCTGGCGGTGCTGCTGCCGCTGGTGCCGTTCAGCCTGGAGATGCTCGCGCTGCGCAGGCTGACCACGGCGGCCTTCGGCACGCTCATGTGCCTGGAGCCGGCCATCGCGCTGGTCATCGGCCTGGTCGTGCTGGGCCAGGCCCCCGGGGTGGGCGCCGTGCTCGGGATCGCCTTCGTGGTCACCGCGGGCATCGGCGCCGAACGCACCGGGGCTCGCCGGGTCAGCGCGTCGTGAGCGTGTGGTGCGGCAGCGCCGTCCGGCGGCGAGGGTGGCCCCGCGCGGTCCGGGCGGCGCCCGCCAGGACATGTTCGAAGCCGGGATAGCGGCCGGCGGGCAGCGCCCAGAGCTGGTCGATCAGCCGGAGGTCGACGGCGCCCGCCTCGGCCCGCTCGGCACCGAGGACGTGGGCGAGCACCTGCCACTTCTCCGCCGGGTAGGTCAGGCCGGCGAGGGCCTGCTGGAGCTGCTGGACGTCGTCGCGGTGAACCCCCGCGACGTGCGAACGCACCGTGTCGGTCATGACCTCACCTCATCCGTCGGGTGGCCGGAGCCTTCCGAGCCTGCCTGATCGATCCCGGAAACGTGCAAGAGGGCGTGTTAACAACTGGTTTCGTCATCGTCGGCGTTGCCCGGGTGGCCGCGTCAGGCCCGGCCGGAGGTCCCGGCCGCGGATACGATCGCCGGTGACCCGGGCCGACGCGCGCCCGACGGTTTCGACTTCCGACCCGGGCGCCGGGTCGGTCCACCGAGAGGGCGGCCTCGGCATACATGGGACTGCGAACCATCCGAATAGGTTGTGAGTTCGGCTACGTGGCCGAGGTGCCCACGCCGGTGGTGTTCCAGGTGCGGCCCGCCGATGAGCGGCCGGTGGAGATCACCTCGGAGCGGTGGCTGTCCGACCCGCCGCTGCCCACCCGCGACTACACCGACCTGTACGGCAACCGGTGCGTGCGCGCGGTGCTGCCGGAAGGGCCCTGCACGTTCGGCTACGACGGGCTGGTGACCTGCCCGGACGCCACCGAGGACGCCGACGAGCAGGCCCCGGAGTGCCCACCGGCCGAGCTGCCGGACGCGGCACTGCTCTACACCCTGCCCAGCCGGTACTGCCTGCCGGACGTGCTCGCCGACGAGGCGTGGTCCCGCTTCGGCGACGTCCCGCCGGGCTACGGCCGGGTGCGGGCGATCTGCGACCACGTGCACGGGTACCTGACGTTCGAGTACGGCACGACGACGGCGCTGTCCACCGCGGCCGACGTGCACCGCACCCGGTTCGGCGTGTGCCGGGACTTCACCCACCTGGCCATCTCGCTGTGCCGGGCGCTGAACATCCCCGCGCGGTACGTGTTCGGCTACCTGCCCGAGATCGAGATGCCGCCCACCGGCGCGCCGCCGGACTTCGCCGCCTGGATGGAGGTGTGGCTGGGCGACCGCTGGTGGACGTTCGACCCGCGCAACAACGCCCGGCGCAAGGGTCGAGTCGTCATCGGGCGCGGCCGCGACGCCGCCGACGTGGCGATGGCGACGACGTTCGGCGGCCCGACGCTGGAGACCATGGTCGTGCACGCCGAGGACGTCCCCTCCCCCTGAGCACCCGAGGAGCGCCTCAGCCGGCCACCGCGGCGGTGAGCTCCGAACTGTCGTTGCCGGTCGAGTTGACCGCGGTCGACACCTCACGCGGGTCCAGCCCCGGATCCGGGATCCGCCCCAGCAGCTCGCGCACCCGGTCGTGGTCGGTCAGCGCGGGGTCGAGCCAGTGCTCCCGCGTGTCGGCCGGGACGACGACGGGGCACCGGTCGTGGATGTGCCCGAGCGAGTCCGGCGCCGGGCGGGTGAGCACCGTGTAGCTCCACAGCCAGCGGTCCGGGTCGTCGCCGTCGCGCGCCGGATCCGGCCACAGCTCGTACAGCCCGGCGAACGCGAGCGGTTCCTCGTCGCGGTGCAGGAAGAACGGGACCTTCCGGCCGTCGACCTTCTCCCACTCGTAGTAGCCGTCCGCCGGGATCAGGCAGCGCCGCCGGCCGGCCGCGGTCTTGAACGCCGGCTTCTCGGTCACGGTCTCGCTGCGCGCGTTGATCAGCCGGTTGCCGATCTTGACGTCCTTGGCCCAGGAGGGCACCAGACCCCATCGCGCGCTGCGCAGCTGGCGGCGCACCTCGGGGTCGTCGGTGCCCCGGGAGCGCCGCTCCACGATGATCCGCCGGGTCTGGGTGGGCGCCACGTTCCAGGACGGCGGTGGCTGGTCACCGATCGTCGCCTGCACGCCGAACTCGTCGGCGATCAGCTGGTCGGAGCGGGAGCTGCTGTACCGGCCGCACATCACACCGTTCTACCCCTCGGCGGCGCCGGGCTCACCTCGCGCGGGTAAGCGCGGCCGTGCCCGCCGGGGCCGCGCCGCACCGGGGCCACCGGGGGCGGTGACCGGCTACCGGGCGCCGGTCGGGGGCGCGACGCTCCGGGCGGCCCCGGCGTGGCGCTGGGTGGGGACCGTGACGAGCCGGGGGTAGCCGGCGGTCCCGAGTACCCGGCCGATCATGCTGCCCGACGCCACCAGGACCGCCACCACCTGCTCGAGGTGGGCCTGCAGCACCCGGGCCGCCGCGCCGCTGCGCACCGCCACCCCGGTCATGTCGATCATGAGCCGGGGGAACCGCTTCGCGGCGCTCGTGACCGCGGCGCGGAACTCCTCCTCGGTCGCCGCGTCCAGCTCGCCCACGACGATCAACCTCGGCGGCTGCTCGAACTCCCGCAACAGCACCGTGAGGCCGCCGTCCTGTCCGCCCGACTCCTGGCGGTGGTCCCCGTCGGGGGTCACCGAATCCATCAACTACCTCCACCACTGGTCCGTGGCGCGCTCCCGGAGCCATCAGCACCAACCGCTGTGCCCGCCGACGCCGCAACGCCGACGGCTGAGAGCCACGCCACCGGTACATCCGTTCCCGCATCCGCCGTGTTACTAACCGTCACCAGCGGACTCTCAGCGGGGAGCGGGCGGTGCCGGTCGACGGGGCGCCGGAGGCGTGCCACGGTGGTCCGGTGGGTGGGACGAGCGCCGGGACGACCGTGGTGCACTCGGGCGTCCTGGACGTGGCGCACGAGCGCAGCGGGACGCCCGGCGGCTGGCCGGTGGTCCTGCTGCACGGGTTCCCGTACGACCCGAGGTGCTACGACGAGGTGGCTGCCCGGCTGGCCGGGGCCGGCGCCGACGTGGTCGTGCCGTACCTGCGCGGCTACGGCCCGACCCGGTTCGCCGACAGCGGGGTGATGCGTTCCGGGCAGCAGGCCGCGCTCGCGCACGACCTCGCCGAGCTGATCGACACGCTCGGGCTGGAGCGGCCCGTGGTGGGCGGCTACGACTGGGGCGGGCGCGCCGCGTGCCTGGTCGCCGCGCTGTGGCCGAGCCTGGTGTCCGGCCTGGTCACCGCGTCCGGCTACAACGTGCAGGACATCGCGGGAGCGGCGCGGCCCGCTCCGCCCGAGGTCGAGCGGAGGCTCTGGTACCAGTACTACCTGCACGGCGACCGGGGACGGGATGGCCTGCGCGAGCACCGCACCGGGTTCGCCCGGCAGCTGTGGGGCGAGTGGTCGCCGACCTGGCGGTTCACCGACGAACAGTTCCGGGCCACGGCGCCGTCGTTCGACAACCCGGACTTCGTGGACGTCGTCGTGCACTCCTACCGGCACCGCTACGGCCTCGTGCCCGGCGACCCCGCCTACCGGGACACCGAGCGGCTGATCGCGCGGCAGCCGACGATCACCGTGCCCACCGTCGTGCTCGACCCCACCGAGGACACCCTCCTGCCGCCGTCGCCCCGGGAGCGGCACGAACGGCACTTCAGCTCGCTGGAGGACCACCGCCGGCTCCCGGTGGGCCACAACGTGCCGCAGGAGAGCCCGGACGACTTCGCCGAGGCCGTCGTGCGGCTACACCGGCGAACCGGGCGGGGATAGCGCCCGAGTTCCGTACTGAACAGTACAGAACGTGGTAGGATCACCGCGTGGCCAGGCCGCGCAAGTTCGACGAGGCGAAGGTGATGCGGGCCGTCCGCGACCGGTTCTGGGCGACGGGCTACGCGGGCACCTCGCTCGACGACCTGACCGAGGCCACCCGGCTCGGGCGGGGCAGCCTGTACGGCGCCTTCGGCGACAAGCACGCGCTGTTCCTGCGCACCCTCGACGAGTACTGCGACGACGCGGTGGGGGGCGTCCGGGCCGAGCTGCGCGGGTCCGGCGACGCCTACGAGCGGCTCGCGGCCCACGTGCGCGCCACCGCGGCATCGGTGGTCGCCGACGCCGACCGGCGGGGGTGTCTGCTGGCCAAGAGCGCCGCCGAGCTGGCCGGCACCGACGCCGACGTCGCGGCCCGGGTGGCTCGAGGGTTCGCCGACCTGCACGCGGTGCTGACCGAGTGCGTGGCCGAGGCGCAGCGGGACGGGGCGCTGGACCCGGACGCCGACCCAGCGGCCCTGGCCGGCCTGGTGCTCACGGTGTTGCGCGGGCTGGAGGCGCTCGGCAAGGGCGGAGCCGCACCCTCGGTGGTCACCGGTGCGGCCGAGCAGGCGCTGGCCCTGCTGCCCCGCCCGGCCCCGGTTAAACATCCCCACGGGTGACGACGTGCACGGTTGACTGGGCCACCGAGATCTGTAACCTGAATGTTAAGCGCCAATGAAAATTGGCCACTGCTCGAGGGTCGTATCGGTTCAACTCCCTAGCCGGTCGGCCGCCGCTCAGGTGTTTCATCCGGCGGCGTCGCCAATGTGGCGCCCGTCTTTCGCCTGATCTGACAAGCGGCGGCACTCCTCGACAGCGGTTCAGCCCGGTAGCCGCACGCCCAACGATCGGACCATCCCGTGCACTCGGATGGGCTCGACGGTGTTCCTGCGCTGTTCAGGTGCGTCGCGTCAGCCGCCGGGGCCACGGGTCCGATCCGTAGTGATTCTCCGATTGGACAACGCCTCTCATGACACTGACCGAGCTCCGCACGACCGACGAGTACCCCAGCAGGAGGGCGGACCGCTTCGCCACGCTGGCCCGTCGCCATCCCACGGTGTGGCCCGGTAATCCGGACGGCCCGATGACCGACGGCGAGCTGGCCGCCCACGACGGCGACGGACTGCACCAGTTCCCGCTGCTCGACGAGAGCGAGGTGGCCCGGTACTGGGACGAGCTGGGACGGCTGTCCACCAACCCGGCGCTCAAGGACGACGAGCGCTACGTGGTGGAGAAGAACTCCCGGGAGGTGCGCTCGATCTTCGAGGTGCACCGGATCAGCGACGTGATCGGCGAACTCGTGCACGACCGGAGGGTTCTCGGTCGCGCCCGGCAGATCCTGGGCTCGGAGGTGTACGTGCACCAGAGCCGCGTCAACTACATGCCGGGGTTCGCCGGCAACGGCTTCTACTGGCACTCGGACTTCGAGACCTGGCACGCCGAGGACGGGATGCCCAGGCCGCGCGCGGTCAGCATCTCGATCGCGCTGACCGACAACTACGCCTTCAACGGCGGGCTCATGGTCATGCCGGGCTCGCAGAACAGCTTCGTCTCCTGCGCGGGCGAGACCCCCGAGGGGCACTACCGGGAGTCGCTGCGCCAGCAGGCGGTCGGCACGCCGGACGAGGAAACGCTCCGGGCGATGGCGCACCGGCACGGCATCGAGCAGTTCACCGGCACCGCCGGTTCGGCACTGATGTTCGACTGCAATGTCATGCACGCATCGGGGAACAACATCACGCCATTTCCCCGGTCGAACATCTTCATCGTGTTCAACAGCGTGGACAACGAGCTGACCGAGCCGTACGCCGCTCCCGAGCGGCGCCCCGATTTCGTGGCCGGCCGCGACGCGACCGCATTGCCGGCGCGGTGAGTGTCCCCGTCATACCGGCCTGATCCCGGGTCCGGATGCGAATTCGGCGAATAGACAAAGGAGGGGCCGGCCCAGCGGAATGGCCGGGCCGGCCCACTCAGAGGGTTCAACGTGTTCCGCATTCGGGCGGGCGCGTTGGAATCGCTGCGACCGCTTCTTCGGAACCGTTCCTCGACCTCCTGCGATCCTCTGTGCTTCTACTCTTCTTCTACCGTTGTACTTCTACCGTTGCGCCGCCCCGTGCGACGCGGCTTCGATAGCCGTCTCGTGTGTGCGACCGATTTTTTAGCACCGCCGCACGGCCGGGACAAGGCTCGATCCAGCAAAGGTCGGGATCGAACGCCGAGCGCAACGGACGACGCGACGAATGGTCACCACACCCCGACTCGCCGACCGTTCGGCCGCTGAGCGACTACCCGCGCAGCACCGCCATCGGCCGGCGCCCCGCCGCGTCGGCCCCGATGAGCAGATCGCCACCGCGCTCGAAGTCGAGCAGGTGCCGCTTGCGGGCCAGCCCGCCGCCGTAGCCGGTGAGGCTGCCCCCGGAACCGATCACCCGGTGGCACGGCACGACGATGCTGATCGGGTTCTTGCCGTTGGCCAGGCCGACCGCCCTGATCGCGGTGGGCCGGCCGATCCGCTCGGCGAGCTCGCCGTAGGACACCGTCTCGCCGTACCGGATCTCCCGCAGCGCGTTCCACACCGACCGCTGGAACGGGGTGCCGCCCATCGCCAGCGGCAGGTCGAACTCGGTGCGCTCGCCGGCGAAGTACTCCTCGAGCTGGGCGATCGGCGCGCGCAACGAGGCGGCGTCCGGGCCGCCGAACGTCTCGGCCGGCGGCTGGTGGCGATGCTGGTCCATGTACAGGCCGGCCAGGACGCCGTCCTCGGCGACCAGCGTGATCGGCCCGATCGGGCTGTCCACAAGGGTGTGTACCCGCGAGTGCATGAGGTCTCCTCGAGTTGCTGGTGACGGTAGGTGTCGTAGGTGGGGACGCACACCGACGGCCCCCGGTTTCGCTGTTCGCCCGGGCCGGGCGGGTCACCCGGGCAGCCGGTTGATCGCGTGGTCGGCGGTCGACCACAGGTACTGCACCGCGTAGGCCCGCCACGGGCTCCACGCGGCCGACCGCGCGGTCAGGCCGGCGGGGCTGCTGGGCAGGCCCAGGTTCTCGGCGGCCCGCCGGATGCCCAGGTCGGAGGGGATGAAGGCGTCCGGGTCGCCGAGCGCGCGCATCGCGACGGTCTCGATCGTCCACGGCCCGAACCCGGGCAGGGTGGCCAGGTCGTGGCGTGCCCGCTGCCAGTCGCTGCCCACGCCCAGGTCGAGCTCGCCGCCGGCCAGCGCCGCGACCAGCGAGGTGAGCGTCGTGCGGCGGGACCGGGGCATGGCGAGCCGTTCCGGGTCCAGCGACGCGAGCCGGTCAGGGTCCGGGAACAGGTGGGTGAGCCCGCCGTCCGGGTCGGCCACCGGCTCCCCGTGGGCGGTGACCAGCCGGGCGGCGTGGGTGCGCGCCGCCGCGGTCGACACCTGTTGGCCCAGCACGGCGCGCACCGCCAGCTCGGCCGGGTCGACGGTGCGGGGCACCCGCCGGCCAGGGTGCTTGTCCACCACCGGCGCGAGCTCCGGGTCGGCGCGCAGCAGCTCGTCGACGGCCACCGGGTCGGCGTCCAGGTCGAGCAGCCAGCGGCACCGGCTGATCGCGGTGGCCAGGTCCCGCAGGTCGGTCAGGGTCAGCCGGCAGTCCACGTACTCCGGCAGCGGCCGCAGCGCCACGATCCCGTGCCCGTGCGGCAGCCGCAGCGTGCGCCGGTACGCCCCGTCCCGCCATTCCTCGACGCCCGGGACCGCTGTGGCGGCCAGGTGACCGAACAGGTTGTCCGGGCCGAACGGCTGCCGGAACGGCAGCCGCAGGGCGAGGGTGCCCGGTGCGGCCGGGGGCTGACCTCGGCCGGCGCGGGACCGCAGCTCGGTCGGGCTGCGGTGGAAGACCTCCCGCACGGTCTCGTTGAACGCGCGCACGCTGGCGAAGCCGGCGGCGAAGGCGACGTCGCCCATCGGCACCGCGCTGGTCTCGATCAGCACCCGGGCGGTCTGCGCGCGCTGCGCCCGGGCCAGGGCCAGCGGTCCCGCCCCCAGCTCGGCGAGCAGCTGGCGCTGGATCTGCCGGACGCTGTACCCGAGGCGCTCGGCCAGCCCGGCCACACCCTCCCGGTCGACCACGCCGTCGGCGATCAGCCGCATGGCCCTGGCGACCAGGTCGGCACGCTCGTTCCACAGCGGCGAGCCGGGGCTGGCGTCCGGCCGGCACCGCTTGCACGCCCGGAACCCGGCCTGCTGCGCGCTCGCGGCGCTCGGGTGGAAGCGCATGTTCTCCGGCTTGGGCGGCATCACCGGGCAGCTCGGGCGGCAGTAGATGCCGGTGGTCACCACGGCGGTGAAGAACCAGCCGTCGAACCGGGCGTCCTTGGACCGGATGGCCCGCACACAACGCTCCGCGTCTTCGTGCATCAGGTCCTCGTGCATGAGGTCAATCATCGTCGCTGCGCGACGCGGCGACTGGCGGAAATGCGACACCACCCGAACGGTCGCCCGGCCCGGCGTCCCGGCGGCGCGCCGCGCGGGCCGTATTCGCGCCGGCGGCCGCGCATCGTGGGCCGACGTCCGCTCGTTGGATCGGCGTACCGGACGCTCACGGGGGCCACATGTTCGTCCCGCAACCCACGAGGAACAGCCCGGCGCGCCCACGGCCGCCGGGCCAGTCGTGGTCGGCTCCGGCCCGTCGGGAGCCGCCCGCCCCCGGTGGCACGGCACCCCGGGGGTGGGAACTCCCG
>DASXJJ010000205.1:0-7280 GCA_036497465.1 Pseudonocardia sp.
CGGGCTCGCCGAGGCCACGGCACGCCGGCTCGCCGCGCGCGGCGCCAAGGTCGTGGTGCTGGACCTGAACGAGGAAGCCGGCAAGGCGCTCGCGCAGGAGCTCGGCGGCGAGTTCGCCAAGGCCGACGTCTCCGACGAAGCGCAGGTGCAGGCGGCCGTCGACGCGGCGTCCGAGATGGGACCGCTGCGGGTACTGGTCAACTGCGCGGGCCTCGGTAAGGCGGGCCGGATCATCGGCCGCGACCTGAGCCCGATCCCGCTGGAGACCTTCGAGTTCGTGCTGCGGGTGAACCTGGTCGGCAGCTACAACTGCGCGCGGCTGGCCGCGTCGGCGATCGCCAAGACCGAGCCGCTCCAGGACGGCACCTCGCGGGGCTCGATCCTGAACACCGCATCGGCGGCCGCCTTCGACGGGCAGATCGGGCAGACCCCCTACTCCGCGTCCAAGGGCGGCGTGGTCGGGATGACCCTGCCGATGGCGCGCGACCTGGCCCGGCACGGGATCCGGGTGAACACCATCGCGCCCGGCCTGATCGACACCCCGATCTACGGGTCCGGGGAGAAGGCCGAGGCGTTCAAGGCCCAGCTCGGGGAGAGCGTGGTCTACCCGAACCGGCTCGGCACGGCCGACGAGTTCGCCTCGATGGCCGTCGAGATCGTCACCAACGACTACATGAACGGCGAGACCGTCCGGTTCGACGGCGCGATCCGGATGCCCCCGAAGTAGCTCGCGCGTCCGGGCCGCCACCTACGTAGGTGGCGGCCCGGACGGCATGCGGGCTCGGGCCGGGCGGCGGTCGCCTCGCGGCGCGTGGCGCGCCAGGGCTTCAGCCGAACGATCTTCCCTGGCGGCTCTTCATTATTGGGACCCGGGGACACGGTCCGCCCGACCCGAGTATCTGCTACAACGTGGCGACCCGCCGGGGGATTCCCGCGCCCGTGTGACGCGCTTCGCCGCCCCCGGTTCGTCCCGGGCTCGGTGCCGCAACCGGGGAGCGTCCCGCCGGCCGGTTACTTCTCCGGGGTGAACCGGAAGTTCATCCGCTTGGCCCCGCGCATGAAGTTGGTGCCCAGCAGCTCGGGCTCGTCGGCCTCGAAGTCCGGGATCCGGGTCAGCAGCTCGTTGAACAGCGCCCGCAGCGCCCCCTTCGCCAGCTGGTTGCCCAGGCAGAAGTGGGTGCCGCCGCCGCCGAAGCCGACGTGCGGGTTCGGGTCGCGGGACAGGTCGAAGGCGTTCGGGTCGGTGAACACGTCGGCGTCCCGGTTGCCCGAGGCGTAGAACAGCACCACCTTGTCGCCCGGGATGATCTTCCTGCCGCGCAGCTCGGTCTCCACCACCGCTGTGCGCCGGAACGTCAGCACCGGCGTGACGTACCGGACGAACTCCTCGACCCCGGTCTTGATCCGGGTGTCGTAGTCCTCGTGCAGCCAGGTGCGCTGGTCCGGGAAGTTGGTCATCGCCCGCGCGGTGAACGCCGAGGTGTGCTTGGTGGTGTCCGTGCCGGCCACCGACAGCAGCACGAAGAACGCGCCGATGTCGTGGTCGGTGAGGTGCTCGCCGTCCACCTCGGCCTGCATCAGGTTGGTGAACAGGTCATCGGTGGGGTTCCTGCGGCGCTCGGCGACCAGCTCGGCGGCGATGCCGTGCAGCGTCTGGCAGGCCTCCATGACCACCTCGGCGCCGGAGCGGTCGCCGAGGCGCTCCGGGTCGGCCCAGGACACGACGTCGCCGGCGGACTTGGCGGTCTGCGCGCGCAGTGCATCCGGCACCCCGAACATGTCGCAGAACAGCCGGACCGGCAGCGGCTCGCCGCACCGCTCGACGAAGTCGATCTCGCCTTCGGGCTCCCGGGCGAAGCCGTCCACCACCTCGCGGGCGGCCACCTTGATCTGGTCGTCGATGCGCTTGATCTGCTTCGGCGTGAACGCCGCGCTGACCAGCTTGCGCAGGCTGTCGTGCCGGGGGGCGTCCATGGCCAGGAACGACTGGGACAGCTCCAGCATGTCCGGGGGCAGCAGGTCGAACAGCACCCCCTGGCCGGAGATGAACGACTTCGAGTCCCGGCTGACCGCCACGATGTCCGCGTGCTTGGTGAGCGCCCAGAAGCCCGGGTCATGGGGGTCGGGCGCGACCGCGTCCTCCACCGGGCGCTGCCAGGACACCGGGTCCTCGGCGCGCAACCGGGCGAACCGCTCCTCCCGCTGCTCGGAGGTCTGGTCCCAGAACGCCTTGGAGGACACCTCGACCGAGGAGTGCTCCGGCTTGTCCACCGCCGTCGCTGGAACGAACTCGGCCCCGATCGTCACTGTGGCCCCTCCCGAAGTGCCCGTCGTCTGCAGGTCCCCCCCGCCGGGGCCTGCCGCTGTCTGCCCGCTGCCTCGCCCGGACGCGTGCGCCGAGCCGGATCGGGCGCACATCAGCCGCGTGGCCCCGTCCCGGTGCGGACAGTGTGCGTGCACCGGAGGTGAGCTGCATCCCCCGGTGGAGGGGACATGGTGTCACCATCGAGAGGCCGGAGACCGTCGTGGTCGGGGTGGGCTCGCGCGTCCGGTGGTGGTGCCCCCGGTGGGATTCGAACCCACACTGTGGCCCTTTTAAGGGGCTCGCCTCTGCCGGTTGGGCTACGGGGGCGCGCGGAAGAGCCTAGGGGCGGCACGGCGCGTTCCGGAGAAAAATGCGCTGACCGGAGCAACGCACCCGCGTCCGACGTCAGATCAGCTGCGCTTCCCGGGCGACCGCGAGCGCCTCGATGCGGCTGCGCACGCCCAGCTTGGTGAGCAGCGCCTTGGTGTAGCTGCGGACGGTGCTCTCCGCGAGGTACAGCTCGCCGGCGATGTCCCGGGTGGAGTAGCCCCGGGCCAGCGCGCGCAGCACGTCGTACTCCCTCGGTGACAGCGGGTCGAGCATCGGGCCGCTGCCGTCGCCGCGCGGGCCGGACCGGTCGGCGCGCAGCCTGGGGTCCAGATACGTGCCGGTCTCCAGCACCGCGCGCAGCGCCGGCACCAGGTCGCGGCCGTTCTTCAGCACCGCTCCGTCGGCACCGGCCCGCAGCGCCGCGCGCACCGGCTCGTTCTCCTCCGACGCGGTGTGGATGAGCACCCTCGCCGCCGGGGCCACCACCTTCACCGAGCCGGCCGTCTCCGGGAGGAACCGGCCGCCCATCCGCAGGTCCAGCACCACCGCGTCGGGCTGCAGCTCGCCGGCCAGCCGGACCGCGTCCTGCGGCGCGTCCGCCTCGCCGACCACGGTGAGGTCGGACTCGTCGGACAGCAGGCCCCGGATGCCGTCGAGGACCACGGGATGGTCGTCCACCAGCAGGATCCGGCGGGCGGTCATCGTGCCCCGAGCGGCCGGGGGAGCTCGACGAGCAGCTGGGTGCCGCCCTCGTCGGCGCGGCGCAGCTCCACCATGCCGCCCAGTCGCTCGACCTGCTCGGCCATCGAGGTGAACCCCCAGTTGTGCCCGCCGAGCGGGACCGCGCGCGGCTCGAAGTCGGCGGGCAGCCCCCGGCCGTCGTCCTGCACGACCAGCCGCAGCCGGTCGCCCCGGTACTCCACCGTGACCACGACCAGGCGCGCGGCTGCGTGCCGCTCGATGTTGAACAGCGCCTGCCGCACGCAGCTCAGCGCGACCCGCTCCACCGCCGGCGGCAGGTACTCGGCGCGACCGAGCACCAGCAGGTGTGCGGCCGCCCCGGTCCGGTCGGCGAAGTCGTCGAGATCACGCTGGGTAGCGGCGGGAAGGGTGTCCGCGGCGGTCTCCGGGCCGCAGGCACCGATCACGGCGCGTAGCCGGCTCTGGGTCTGTTCCAGCTGGTCCAGCAGCAGGCCGAGGGTGTCGTGCAGCGCCGCCGGGTCGCCGGAGTCCCGCTCGTAGCTGCGGCGGGCGCGGCTGGCCATGGCGAAGAGCAGCTGGCCCACCTCGTCGTGCAGTGCACCACCGATGCGTTGCCGCTCGGCGGTGACCCGGAGACCGGCATGGTCGACCGGGTGATCGAGAGTGGGGGCGGCGACGCCCCGATCACGCAGCGCGGTCATACCTGCTTAACGAGCCGCCTGTCGGTGGAGTCAACCGCTCCACCCTAAAGTGCGTTCAAGCGGGCAATAAACACTCTGAGTCACCAATTGGCCGGGCGGACCTACGCCGGACGGCGTCAGATTCGCTCCCCCCGGGCACGGATCCGGGCCACGATCGACTCGATGCCGTCCCTGTCCACCGTCCTGATCGCCGAGGTGGACAGGCGCACGCCCGGTCAGCTGGCAGCGGCGGGACACGGATGCTCCTCGGGGTGGCGGGCCGGTCGGAGATGAACGTGCGCAGCAGCGCGGTGTCCTTCCAGTCCACCTCGGTGATCCGCCGGGCGTGCAGCGGGTTGGCCTTCCGGCCGCCCGGGCGGGGCTGCTCCCGGCGGGCCATCAGCGCTCCTCCCGGAAGTCGACGTGCCGGCGGGCGACCGGGTCGTACTTGCGCAGCACCAGCCGCTCCGGGTGGCTGCGGCGGTTCTTGCGGGTCACGTAGGTGAACCCGGTGCCCTCGGTGGAGCGCAGCTTCACCAGTGGGTGGAGATCGTTGCGGGCCATGCCGTCCTTATTTCTCTCGGATCTGCGTTCGTTCGGCGTAGATAATTACGATAGTCGTTTTCATCTATGCTGCACACTACCCGGATCCGACACGGAGGAGCTCGTGGATACCGAACTGCTGCTGGTGAGCGGCGTGACCAGGGTCGGAGTGGCGGAGGTGGTGGACCGGCTGCTCACCGAGCCGGGCACCGCGGTGCTGCACCACGACCTGTCCGAGGTGAACGATGGTGTGGTGCGCCGCCGGTTGCGGGTGGCCCGCCCCGGCGGGTGCACCGACCGGTCCTCGGTGCTCGAACTGGCGCACGGCTGCGTGTCCTGCACGCTGCGCGAGGACGTGCTGCCGCTGGTCCGGACGCTGTCCGAGCGCGCGGAGGTGCGCCGGATCGTGCTGCACCTGGACCCGGTGATGGAGCCCGAACAGGTCTGCTGGGCGGTGCTGCACGTGCTGCACGTCCTGCACGTGCTGCTCGACGGCACGCCGGTGGCCGCCGACGTCACCATGGCCGGCGTACTCACCGTCCTCGACCCGGGGCGGTGGTTGGCCGACGCCGCCAGCGAGGACGACCTGGTCGGCCGCGGCCTGGCCAGCCTGCCCGACGACGAGCGGACCATGGCCCAGCTCGTCGTCGCGCAGGCCGAGTTCGCCGACGCGCTGGTCTACGCCGGGGAGACGGCGGCCGACCCGTGGCAGCCCTGGCAACGCGCCCGGACCGACGCCGTGCTCGCCCGGCTGACCCCGCTGGCCCCGCGCCTCGGCCTCGCCGACCTCGACCCCGCCGACCCGCTGGCCGGGGTGCCGGGCACGGCCCGTCGGGGCGTGCCGGACACCCCGCACGCCGCCCTGCTGCGCGGCCAGCCCCCGCTGGACGACGACTGTGGCGTGCGGCTCGCCCTGTTCACCGCGCGGCGGCCGTTCCACCCGGCGCGGCTGCACGAGGCGATGGACCTGCTGCTGGACGGCGTGGTGCGCAGCAAGGGCCGGATCTGGCTGGCCACCCGGCCGGAGGCGGTGCTCTGGCTGGAGTCGGCCGGCGGTGGCCTGCAGGTCGGTTACGTCGACCAGTGGCTGGCCGCCGGCGACCAGCGCGCCTAGTCCGAGGCCGATCCGGAGCGGCGCACCGTCGCGTCGCTGCGCTGGCACCCCCGCTTCGGCGACCGCGCGCAGGAGCTGACCGTGCTGACCTGCGGCGGCGACTCCGAGGAGATCCTCGACGGGCTGCGCGGAGCACTGCTCACCGACGCCGAGGTGGCCGACGGCTCCGACGCCTGGCGGCACCTGCCCGACCCGTTCGGCTGGTACCACGCCGACCCGTGCGGCGAGCCCGCCCCGGTGGCTCCGCCCGCCGTCATCGAGCCCGGCGTCGCCGAGCCCGGCGTCGCCAGGCCCGGCGTTGCCGAGCCCGGCGTTCCCAGGTCCGGCGCCGCCGAGCCCGCGCCGAGGCGCGAATCCCCCGAGGAGGAGTCATGAAACCCGGCATCCACCCCTTACGGCGGTCACCCGTGAGCGGCCACCCCCGAGCGGCGGTCACCCGAGGACGGCGGCGGCCACCCGCGCGCCGGCGGCCAGGCCGTGCGCGGCGCGTCGGCCCGCGCGAGCACCCGGGCCGCCGGCGCGCGGGTCGGCGTCGTGGTCACCTGGGGGCGACACCTCACCCGGTGAGCCGCCCGAAGGGCTCGCGGTGCGGCGGATCACCGCCGCCTGACCTGGGGCTCCTCACGATCTCCTCAGCAATCGGTTTGGCCGGGAACCGAATGCTTGCTATGCGCGTTGGCACCAGTGAGACCCGGTGAGGTTTCGTCGAGCGTCGAGAAACTCGGGTGTCTGAGGAGGACACGGTGCGTACCAGTAGCAACCCCGCGTTCCGCAACCTGCCCGGCGGGCAGAGCGGATACGCCGGATTCGACGACCGGATGCGCGGCGCCGCCGGTGGCGCCGCCGCCTACCGGCAGTCGACCGCGCCGGCCGGGTACGACCGCGCGCCCTCAGGGGAGCGGCCGCTGACCGTGGACGACGTGGTCATGAAGACCGCGATCACAGCGGGCGTCGCGCTGATCGCCGGCGTGCTGACCGCGCTCAGCGGGATGTACTGGCTGGCCATCCCCGGCTTCGTGGTCGGGTTGGTCATCTCGCTGATCGTCATCTTCAAGCAGAGCAGCAACCCCGCCCTGATCATCACCTACTCGGTGGCCGAGGGCGTGGCGCTGGGTGCCATCACCGGCGCGCTGGAGAGCTACGGGAGCAACGGCTCCGGTACGCAGCTCAGCAGCTTCGCCGGCATCGGGTTCCAGGCCGTCGTGGGCACGTTCGGCGTGTTCATCGGCATGCTGATCGTCTACAAGACCGGCGCCGTCAAGGTCACTCCCCGCCTGACCAAGATGATCATCGGCGCGTTGTTCGGCGTGCTGGGCCTGATGCTGGTCAACTTCATCGTCGGGTTCTTCACCACCGGTGGCCTCGGCCTGCGCTCCGGTGGCCCGCTGGCCATCATCTTCAGCCTGGTGGTGATCGGGGTCGCGGCCTTCACCCTGCTGCTCGACTTCGACATGGCCGACAAGGCGATCCGGGCCGGCGTGCCCGCCCGGTTCTCCTGGTACATCGCCTTCGGGATGATGACCACGCTGGTCTGGCTGTACCTGGAGATCCTGCAACTGCTCAGTTACTTCCGGCAGAACTAGCCGGCTCTCGAGCAGTGCCGTGA
>DASXJJ010000206.1:0-31985 GCA_036497465.1 Pseudonocardia sp.
AGCCGCTCGGCGACGAGATCACCGCCGCGCTGGGCGAGCTGTTCGCCTACCCCGGCAGCTCCACCTCGCGGACCACCGACGTCGACGAGGTCAGCCGGGTGGTCGACGAGCTGATCGACACCGAGCCGATGGTCCGCGACACCGTCCTGCTGGGCCTGCCGCTGGCCCCGCTGTGCACCGAGGACTGCCGGGGGTTGTGCCCCGAATGCGGCGAACGGTGGGCCGATCTCGGGTCCGAGCACAGCCATGAGACACTGGACCCCAGGTGGGCCGCGCTGCGTAGCCGGTCCACGCCCCCAACCGACTCCGACGCGGGCGCTGATGTCGATTCAGCAGCGAACGCGGACGGGCGTCGGTGACTGTTTCCGAGATACCTGGAGAGATCGTCGTGGCTGTTCCCAAGCGCCGAATGTCGCGGTCCAACACGCGCTCCCGTCGTGCGCAGTGGAAGACCTCCGCGCCGACCCTCGCGCCGTGCTCGAACCGCGCCTGCCGCCAGCCGAAGCCGCCGCACGTGGCCTGCCCGAACTGCGGGCAGTACGACGGCCGGCCGGTCGTCACGCCGGCCTGATCCACTTCTCAGGCCACCCGCTCGTGGGCGATCGCGCAATCCGAGGGCCGGAGAGCGACCGTGCAGCGCTACTCAGCCAGCTCGGCGTCGAGCTCGACGCCGAGCTGCTGACCCTCGCGCTGACCCACCGCTCGTACGCCTACGAGAACGGCGGCCTGCCCACCAACGAGCGCCTGGAGTTCCTGGGCGACTCGGTGCTCGGGGTCATCGTCACCGAGCGGCTGTACCGGCAGCACCCCGACCTGCCCGAGGGCCAGCTGGCCAAGCTGCGGGCCAGCGTGGTGAACATGCACGCGCTCGCGTCGGTGGCCCGTGAGCTGGGCGCTCCGCCCCGCGACGGCCTGCCCGTCGAGGACGGCGTGGCCGCGGGCCTCGGCCTGTACCTGTACCTGGGCCGCGGCGAGGAGCTGACCGGCGGCCGGGGGAAGTCGAGCATCCTCGCCGACGCCACCGAGGCGCTGATCGGCGCGGTGTACCTGGAGCACGGCCTCGAGGTGGCCAGGGAGGTGGTGGAGCGCCTGTTCGACGGGCTGCTCACCGCCGCGCCGCTGCTGGGCGCCGGCCTCGACTGGAAGACCAGCCTGCAGGAGCTCACCGCGTCGTCCGAGCTGGGCGTACCCGAGTACCGCATCTCCGAGGACGGCCCGGACCACCTCAAGACGTTCACCGCCGTCGCCGTGGTCGCCGGGCGCGACATGGGCACCGGGGTCGGCCGGACCAAGAAGGAAGCCGAGCAGAAGGCGGCGCAGCTGGCCTGGCGGTCGCTGTCCCAGGACGGCGGGAACGAGTCCGACCGCCCGGCCTCCTGAGACGCCCGTGCCGGAGCTGCCCGAGGTCGAGGTGGTGCGTCGCGGCCTGGCCGACCACGTGATCGGCCGCCGCGTCTCGTCGGTGGAGGTGCTGCACCCGCGCGCCGTGCGCCGCCACCTGGCCGGCGCCGCCGACGTGGTCGCCCGGGTCACCGGCCGCACCCTGGCCGCCGCGCGCCGCCGCGGCAAGTACCTGTGGATCGACCTGGACTCGCCGGACGGCCCGGTCGAGGCCGTGCTCGCGCACCTCGGGATGAGCGGGCAGATGCTGGTGACCGACCCGGACACCCCGGCACAGAAGCACCTGCGGGTGCTGGTCAACTTCGCCGACGGCGGCCCGCAGCTGCGGTTCGTCGACCAGCGAACCTTCGGCGGGCTGAGCGTGGAGCCGCTGGTCCCCGCCGTCGGAGTGCCCGCTGTCGGCCCCGCCGTCGGAGTGCCCTCGGTCGGTACCGCCGCGGCCGGGGAGGGCGTGCCGGAGCCCGGCGCCGACACCCTGCCGAGGCCGATCGCGCACATCGCCCGCGACCCGCTCGACCCGGCCTTCGACGCCGAGGCGGTGGTCACCGCACTGCGGCGGCGGCGCACCGAGCTCAAGCGGGCGCTGCTGGACCAGTCGCTGGTCTCCGGCATCGGCAACATCTACGCCGACGAGGCGCTGTGGCGGGCCGAGCTGCACGGCGCCCGCCCCACCGCGTCGCTCACCCGAGCCTCGGTGCGCTCGGTGCTCGCCGCCGCCACCGAGGTGATGGCCGAGGCGCTGGAGCAGGGTGGCACGTCGTTCGACGCGCTGTACGTCAACGTGAACGGAAACTCGGGCTACTTCGACCGGTCGCTGAACGCCTACGGCCGCCGGGACCGGCCCTGTCCCCGGTGCGGCACCGCGATCCAGCGCGAGTCCTTCATGAACCGGTCGTCGTTCTTCTGCCCGCGCTGCCAGCGCCCGCCGAGGACCCGCGGCTGACACCGCTCAGGTGACGCACGGGATCCCGCCGCCGGCCAGGCTGGTCGCCGGGACCGCGGGCGCCGCCGCGCCGGGTCCGGCCGGGCCGCCGCCGGGTCCGCCGGAGCCACCGGAGCCGACCGCCGGGTCACCGGTGCCATCGCTGAGGCCGGCCGGCACGGTGAAGCGGGTGCCCAGCAGCACCTGCTCGTGCCCGGTGCCGATGCCCGCGTCGGGCCGGACGGGCAGGCCGCCCAGCGCGGCGGCCAGCGCGGTGGCGGCCGTCGCGCCGCCCGGTGGGTAGCGCACCTCCGACTCCGCGCGGGTGTGCCGGTCGGTGCTGGCCCGGCCGGCGGTGAGCCCCCGGCCGCCGAGGTCGTGCCGCAGCTCGGCGGCCAGCCCGGACCGGCCCGAGGCGTTCACCACGTCGACCGTGGCCGCCGGCAGCGGGGCGGGCGCGGGCGGCCCCGCGCCGTCGGCGTCGTCGGGACCGAGCAGCCCGCGCACCGTGGCCCGCACCTGGCCAAGGTCGACCAGGTTCACGTCCTGCCCGTCCACCTTCCCGAACGAGGCGACCGGCAGCGTGGTGAACGTCACCTGCCCGTCCAGCAGGCCGTGCGCCCGGCGCAGCAGGGTCAGCGGGTCCAGCCCGCTGTCCAGGACCACGTCCCGTTCGGCCACGCCGATCAGCGCGGCCAGCCGGGACGGGTCCGCCAGCACGCCCGCGCCACGCAGCTGCGCGGCCGCCGAGGCCAGGAACGCCTGCTGGCGCCGCTCGCGATCCAGGTCGGTGAAGTTCAGCTCGGGGTGCACGTAGTCGCGGCGCTGCCGGACGAACGCCAGCGACTGGCTCGCGTCCAGCCGCTGGTAGCCGCGCACGAACCGGGCACCGGAGTAGCTGTCCTGGGTGGGGCCGCGCAGGCACACGGTGACCGAGCCGAGCGCGCGGGCGAGGTCGTAGAAGCCGACCAGGGTGACCTCCACGACGTGGTCCACCGGCACCCCGCCGAGGAACTGGCGCACCGTGGCGATCGACTCCCGCCGCCCGGCCTCCCGGCCCTGCCGCTCCAGGGCGGCGCGGTCGGTGACACCCCGGGCGCGCAGCCGCCGTTCCTCGGCGTCCTTGGCCAACCCGTAGGCCTGCTTGATCTTCTGCGTGCGCACCCCGTCCGGCGCGCCCGGCAGGGCCACGTAGTCGTCCCTGGGGATGGACACCGCCTGCGCCGGGCCGCCGTCCGCCGGCAGGTGCAGCAGCATCAGCACGTTGGTGTTGTAGCCGCCGTCGGAGCTGTCGCCGGCGTGCAGCTGGGCCAGCACGTCCGGCGGCAGCGGGTCGCCGTTCTGGTCGAGCCGGCTGTCCAGGCCCATGACCAGGATGTTCGAGTCGCCGCCCGGGGTCGACCCGCCACCGGCACCACCGCCGGCACCGCCGCCGTCCAGCGCGTCCGTGCGGGTCAGCCCGGTGGCCAGGGCGCGGTACTCCCGCCAGCCGTAGCCGACGACCAGCAGCACGGTCACCGAGGCGAGCGCGGTGACCACCCGGACCACCGTCCCGACCGGCGAGCCGCCCGACCCGCCGCCCGACCTGCCGCCACCGCGCACCCGCACAGCCTGCCCGCCCGGGCGGACCGCACCGAACGCGTCGCGGCGTCCGGGCTCAGAGTCGGCTCAGAGTCCGCCGAGCCTCTCAGACTCGCCGGGTCGCAGGCCCGGCCGAGGGGGAGAATGGCCCGGTGACCCGGGTGCTGGTGGTCGACGACGACGCGCAGATCCTGCGCGCGCTGCGGATCAACCTGGCCGCCCGCGGCTACCAGGTGCTCACCGCCGTCGACGGCACCGCCGCGCTGACGGCCGCGGCCGACGCCCCGCCCGACGTGGTGGTGCTCGACCTGGGCCTGCCCGACCTGGACGGTACCGAGGTGATCGCCGGGCTGCGCGGCTGGACGCAGGTGCCGATCATCGTCCTGTCCGCGCGCACCGACTCGCACGACAAGGTCGACGCGCTGGACGCCGGAGCCGACGATTACGTGACCAAGCCGTTCGGGATGGCCGAGCTGCTGGCCCGGCTGCGGGCGGCGGTGCGGAGGGCGTCGGTCGGCCAGGTCGACGGCGACCCGGTGGTGGTCACCGCGACGTTCACCGTCGACCTGGCCGCGAAGCGGGTGCGCAGGGGCGACGCCGAGGTGCACCTCACGCCGACCGAGTGGGGCCTCCTCGAGCAGCTGGTGCGCAACCCGGGCAGGCTGGTCGGCCAGAAGCAGCTGCTGCGCGAGGTGTGGGGGCCCGCGTACACCAGGGAGAGCAACTACCTGCGGGTGTACCTGGCGCAGTTGCGGCGCAAGCTGGAGCTCGACCCGGCCCACCCCCGGCACCTGATCACCGAGCCGGGCATGGGCTACCGCTTCGAGCCCTGAGGTCCCGCCCGTGCCGGCTCAGAAGCCGAAGTCCTGCGTCCAGTAGTGGCCGTCGGGCTCGTAGCCGATGCCGATCGTGGTGAACTCGCAGTCCAGAATGTTGCGCCGGTGCGGCGGCGAGTTCATCCACACCTTCATCACGATCGCCGCGGTCTCCTGGCCGTAGGCGATGTTCTCCCCGCCGGTGCGGTCGGACGGGAAGCCGGCGTCGACCTCCCGGGTCTCGTAGGTGCTGCCGTTCTGGCCGTCGTGGCTGAAGTAACCCTTGCTGGCCATGTCCTCGCTGTGCCCCTGCGCCGCCCTGCTCAGCCGGGTGTCCAGGGTGAGCGGCTTGCAGCCCGCGGCGGCGCGACGGGCGTTGGTGATGGCCAGGATCTGCCCGCGCGGGCCGCTGAGCACCGACGGCGGCTTCGGCGGCGGGGCGGGGCGGGCCGGAGCGGCCGGGATCGGCGGCGGGACGGGGATCGGCGGGGGCACCGGGACCGGCGGCAGCGGCGGATCGACCGGCAGCAGCAGCGGGCCGCCCACCGGAGGGGCCTGCTCCACGTCGGGCGGGGGCGGCCCGACGATCATCGGGCCGGTGGCCACCGCCGGGTCCGAGGGCAGCACCGTGGCCGGCGACGGCCGGTCCCTCGGTACGACGACCACCGCCAGCACGGCCACCATGGCGGCGCATCCCACGCCGACCAGCACCGGCGCCCACCGACGCTGCCCGATCGCGATCACAGGCGGTGAAAGTAGCAGACTGCGGAGCGTGCACTCGGATAGCGCCATTCGGCTGACGGCATGGGTCCACGGACAGGTTCAGGGGGTGGGTTTCCGCTGGTGGACACGATCACGTGCGTTGGAGTTGGGCCTGGTGGGGAGGGCCGCGAACCTCGCCGACGGCCGGGTGGAGGTGGTTGCGGAGGGTGCCCGCGAGGCGTGTGAGGGGCTGCTGGCCGCGCTACGCGGCGGCGGGACCCCGGGCCGGGTGGACCAGGTGGTCGAGCGGTGGAGCCGGGCGGTCGGTGGGCTGCGCTCGTTCGACGAGCGGTGACGCCGGCGGCCGGCTCGGCCCCGGGCCCCGCGCCCGCCGAGCCCCTCCGCCGGGCGGAGTTGTCGGACCCGGCCGGTACCCTGGGTGAGTTCGCGTGACCGGCCGCGCACCCACGGTCACCGCACATATCCGGGTCCCGACGAGAGGCCGGCCGATCAGGTGCATCTCAAACGTCTGACGCTCAAGGGCTTCAAGTCCTTCGCCTCGGCCACCGACCTGCGTCTGGAGCCGGGGATCACCTGCGTGGTCGGGCCGAACGGTTCCGGCAAGTCGAACGTGGTCGACGCGATCATGTGGGTGTTCGGCGAGCAGGGCGCCAAGACGCTGCGCGGCGGCAAGATGGAGGACGTGATCTTCGCCGGCACCGCCGGCCGGCCGCCGCTGGGGCGGGCCGAGGTCACCCTGACCATCGACAACTCCGACGGCGCGCTGCCCATCGACTACTCCGAGGTGTCCATCACCCGGCGGATGTTCCGCGACGGCGCGGGCGAGTACGAGATCAACGGCAGCAAGTGCCGGCTGCTCGACATCCAGGAGCTGCTGTCCGACTCGGGCATCGGCCGGGAGATGCACGTGGTCGTCGGGCAGGGCCAGCTGGCGGCCATCCTGGAGGCCAAGCCGGAGGAGCGCCGTGCCTTCATCGAGGAGGCCGCCGGCGTGCTCAAGCACCGCAAGCGCAAGGAGAAGGCGCTGCGGAAGCTCGACGCGATGCAGGCGAACCTGACCCGGCTCACCGACCTCACCGGCGAGCTGCGCCGCCAGCTCAAGCCGCTGAGTAAGCAGGCCGAGATCGCCCGCCGCGCGCAGACCGTGCAGTCCGAGCTGCGCGACGCGCGGCTGCGGCTGGCCGCCGACGACCTGGTCACCCTGCGCGGCGAGCTGGCCAGGGAGGAGGCCGACGAAGCCGTCGCCCGCGCCCGGCGCACCGAGATCGAGGAGCTGCTCACCGGCGCCAGGGAGCGGCTGAGGACCGCCGAGGCCGGGCTCGCCGCCGCCCAGCCGGCGCTGACCGGCGCGCAGGAGACCTGGTACCGGCTGTCCTCGCTGGCCGAGCGGCTGCGCGGCACGGTGCGCCTGGCCGCCGAGCGCGGCCGCCACCTGTCCGAGCCGATGGCCGCGCCGGGCTCCGGGCGCGATCCGGACGAGCTGGAGGCGGAGGCGGAGACCGTCGCCGAGCAGGAGGACGCGCTGGTGGCCGGGGTGGCCCAGGCGCGCCGCGAGCTGAACGCGGCGATCGAGGGGCTCACCGGGCGGGAGCGCGAGCTGGCGGCCGCCGAGCGGGAGCACCTGGCCGCCGTGCGCGCGGTCGCCGACCGGCGCGCCGGGCTGGCCACCCTGGCCGGCCGGGCCGAGGCGCTGCGCAGCAAGTCGGCCGCCACCGCCGAGGAGATCGAGCGGCTGTCCGGGGCACTGGCCGAGGCCGGCGCCCGCACCGACGCCGCCGAAGCCGAGCTGTCCGTGCTGCAGGCCGACTACGGGGCGCTGGACGACGGGCCGGACGGCGCCGCCGGGCTGGACCAACGGGTGCGGTCGGCCGCCGAGGCCAGGGAGAAGGCCAAGCAGCGGGTCACCGAGCTGGTGGCCAGGGAGCGCGAGCTGGAGCGCGACCGCGCGCACTGGGCCTCCCGCGTCGAGGCGCTGTCGCTGGGCCTGCGGCGCAAGGACGGGGTGGCCGCGCTGCTCGCCTCGGCCGACCGGCTGCCCGGCCTGCTCGGGTCGCTGGCCGAGCTGCTCACCGTCGAGCCCGGTGCCGAGGCCGCGCTGGCCGCCGCGCTGGGTGGGCTCGGCGAGGGTGTCGCGGTGGCGTCCGCCGACACCGCGCAGGCCGCCTTGGCGCTGCTCAAGGAGCAGGGCGCCGGCCGGGCCGGGATCGTGATCGGCTCCTCCGGAGACGGCGGCGAGCCCGCCGACCGTCCCGCGCTGCCCGACGGAGCGCGCTGGGCGGCCGACCTGGTGGGCGCACCGGCGGAGCTGCGCGGTTCGGTACGCCGTGCGCTGGCCGACGTCGTGGTGGTGGCCGACGTCCCGGCGGCCCGACGGGTGCTCGGCGGGCCGGTCGGCCGGCCGCCGGTGCGGGTGGTCACGGGTGACGGCGACCTGCTCGGGGCCGGGTGGGCGCTGGGCGGCTCGTCCGGCGACCAGAGCGCGCTGGAGATCAGCGCGGCGGTGGAGGAGGCGTCCGAGGCGTCCGAGCGGTCGGACGGCGAGCTGGACCGGTTGCGCGCCACCCTCGACGGCGCCCGCGCCGAGGAGTCCGCGCGGGTGGCCGACACGGAGGCAGCCCAGGAGGCGCTCAGCGTGGCCGACGCCCGGCGGGCCGCGATCGAGCAGCGGCTGGGCCGGGCCGACCAGGCCGCGCGGTCCGCCGTCGGGGAGGCCGAGCGGCTGCGCCGGCAGCGCGACGAGGTGGAGGCCAGCCGGATCGAGGCGCTGGGCGCGCTCGAGGAGGCCGAGCAGCGGCTGGAGTCCGCCCAGGACGAGCCCGCCGAGGAGGAGCCGGACTCCGAGATCCGCGAGCAGGCGGCCGAGGCGGTGGCGGCGGCCCGCACCGTGGAGATGGAGGCGCGGCTGGCGCTGCGCACCGCCGAGGAGCGGGCGCGCGCGCTGGCCGGGCGGGCGGAGTCGCTGCGCAGGCAGGCCCGGTCCGAGCGCGACGCGCGGGCCCGTGCCGCCGCGGCCCGGCAGGCGCGCGAGCGGGGTGCCGCCGTGGCCACCGGGGTCCGCGAGGCGGGCGAGCACGCGTTGGCCCGGCTGGAGGCGTCGCTGGAGCGGGCCGAGGCGGAGCGGGAGACCGCGCGGGAGGCCCGCGACCGCGGTGAGGCCGAGGTCGGCGAGGAGCGCGCGCGGGTCGGCCAGCTGGCCGGCGAGCTGGAGCGGCTCACCGACGCGGTGCACCGGGACGAGGTGCTGCGGGCCCAGTCCCGGCTCAGGGTCGAGCAGCTGGAGACCCGGATCGCCGCCGACTTCGGCATGGGGCTCGACGAGCTGACGACCGAGTACGGCCCGGACCAGCCGGTGCCGGCGGGGCCCGGGGAGGTGGCCGAGTACGAGGCGGCCCGGGAGCGCGGGGAGGACGTGGTCGCCCCGCCCCCGCTGCCCTACGACCGCGCCACCCAGCAGCGGCGCGCGCAGCGGGCGCAGCGCGACCTCACCCAGCTGGGCAAGGTCAACCCGCTCGCGCTGGAGGAGTTCGCCGCGCTGGAGGAGCGCTACCGGTTCCTGTCCACCCAGCTGGAAGACCTCAAGGCCACCCGCCGCGACCTGCTCACCGTGGTCCGCGACGTGGACGAGAAGATCCTGGAGGTGTTCGCGACCGCGTACGCCGACGTGGCCCGCGAGTTCGAGATCGTGTTCGGCACCCTGTTCCCCGGCGGCCAGGGACGGATGGTGCTCACCGACCCGGACGACCTCCTCACCACCGGCGTCGACGTGGAGGCCAGGCCGCCGGGCAAGAAGGTCAAGCGGCTGTCACTGCTCTCCGGTGGGGAGAAGTCGCTGACCGCGGTGGCCATGCTGGTCGCCATCTTCCGCGCCCGGCCCTCGCCGTTCTACGTGCTGGACGAGGTCGAGGCTGCCCTGGACGACGCCAACCTGCGCCGGCTGATCGGGCTGCTGGAGGAGCTGCGGTCCACCTCGCAGCTGATCATCATCACGCACCAGAAGCCGACGATGGAGGTCGCCGACGCGCTGTACGGCGTGGCCATGCGGGGTGACGGCATCACGACGGTGATCTCCCAGCGGCTGCGGGCGGTGCCGGCCGCCGGCTGACCCCCGAGGGGCAGGGGCCGGGCGGAGCCGGTTGCGGCGGAACGGGCGCGGGATCTCAGCAGCCCGGGCGCGGGCGGCCCGTGTCGCCGCGGTCGGCGATGCCAGGATGGTGCCGTGATGGACTCGACGCTCGCCCGGGGTCAGCTGCTGGCCCAGACCGCGATGAACCTGGCCACGGTGTGGATCGTCGTCGCGGTCGTCGTGCTCCTGCTGCTCGTGGTGCTGGTGGTCGGCCTGGTGACGGCGCGCCGCCGCCGGGTCAGCCTGCGCGAGGAACAGCCGGAGCAGCCGGAGCAGAAGCCCAGGGAGGGGTACCGCAGTACGGGCCAGATCAGCTTCTCGGCCGGTACGTCCACCCTGGAACCGCCGGCGAAGCCCGCCGAACCGCCCGCCGCCCCGAAGCCCGCCGAGCCGGCACCCCCGGCCCGGCCCACCGAGCCGTCCGCCCGCCCCGCGCAGCCGACCGAGCCCGCGGCGCCGACCACGCCGGCGGTGCCGACGGAGGCCGCGGAGTCGGACACAGCAACGCCGACCACGCCGGCGGTGCCGACCAAGGCCGTGGAGTCGGACACAGCATCGCCGACCAAGCCGGTGGACCCGACGAAGCCCGCGCCGGACACGACCGCGCCGGACACGACCGCGCCGACCGCGGACACGGCCGCACCCGGGACGGCCGCACCGGCCCCGACCCAGCCGGCCCCGACCCAGCCGGCCCCGACCACCGCCCCGGCCGAGCCCTCGGCGCCGAGCGAGCCGATCGCGCCACCGGAGGGACGGCTGGAGCGGTTGCGCGGCCGGCTGGCCGGATCGCGCGGCACGTTCGGCCAGAGCCTGCTCGGCCTGCTCGGTGGCGGTGAGCTCGACGAGGACTCCTGGGAGGAGATCGAGGACACCCTGCTGATGGCCGACCTGGGCGCCGACACCACCACGGAGCTGGTCGCCACGCTGCGCGCCGAGCTGGCCCGGCGGGGCGTGCGAACCGCCGAGCAGGCGCGGCAGATGGTGCGCGACGTGCTGGTGGAGGCGCTGTCCCCGTCGCTGGACCGCTCGGTGCACGCCCTGCCGCACGGCGGGCGCCCGGCGATCGTGCTGGTCGCCGGTGTGAACGGCACCGGCAAGACCACCACGACCGGCAAGCTGGCCCGGGTGCTGGTGGGCGGCGGGCGGACCGTGGTGCTCGGCGCCGCCGACACCTTCCGCGCCGCGGCCGCCGAGCAGCTGGTGACCTGGGGCGAGCGGGCCGGCGCGACCGTGGTGCGCGGCAAGGAGGGCGCCGACCCGGCCAGCGTCGCGTTCGAGGCCGTGAAGCAGGCCGCCGACGAGGGCTCGGATGCGGTGCTCCTGGACACCGCCGGGCGGCTGCACACCAAGACCGGCCTGATGGACGAGCTCGGCAAGATCAAGCGGGTGGTGTCCCGGCAGGGCGAGGTGGACGAGGTGCTGCTCGTGCTCGACGCCACGACCGGGCAGAACGGGGTCATCCAGGCACGGGTGTTCGCCGAGGCGATCGACATCACCGGGATCGTGCTGACCAAGCTGGACGGCACGGCCAAGGGCGGCATCGTGTTCCGGGTGCAGCGGGAGCTCGGCGTTCCGGTGAAGCTGGTCGGGCTGGGGGAGGGGCCGGACGATCTGGCGCCGTTCGAGCCGGGCGCCTTCGTGGACGCCCTGCTCGGCTGACGGCCGAGGGCAGCAGCCCCCCACCTGCCCCATGCGTCCCGTACGCAACTGATGACGGTGGTCCGTCCGAGGTCGGAGAACGCGTCCGGCGGGGCTCCCGTCACGGGCGGATCCGGGGCGCGGGTTTGGCGGTCTTGAGACCCCGGGGGGCGTTACGCGCTGTGATCCGAGCCTCTCTCACGGTGTGATGGAGGTCCCAGAGAGGGCCGATTAACGCGGCTGTAACGGTCTCGGGACGCTCGTTCACCGTGCGGCAACATTGAGCGACTTTCGGCGAAACATCCCGCGCAGATCCTTCTGGCCAACCTGGACGACAGGAGGCAGAAAAGGTGATCAACGCAGGGGATACCGCCTGGGTCCTCGCCAGCGCCGCGCTGGTGATGCTCATGACCCCGGGCTTGGCGTTCTTCTACGGCGGCATGGTCCGGAGCAAGAGCGTTCTGAACATGCTGATGATGAACTTCATCTGCTTGGCCGTCATCGGCGTGCTCTGGACTCTCTACGGGTACAGCTGGGCGTTCGGCAACGATGCCTTCGGCGGCCTGGTGGGTGGCAACGAGTTCGCGGGTCTGAGCAACACGATCGGCCACATGGTCGGCCTGGCGGCGGCCGGACCGCCGCCGGTGCCGTGGCCCGGATCGGACGCGCTGCCCTCGACGGCGTTCGTGATGTTCCAGCTGATGTTCGCCGTCATCACGCCCGCCCTGATCTCGGGCGCCATCGCGGACCGGGTCAAGTTCTGGGCCTGGACGCTGTTCGTGGTGCTGTGGGGATCGATCGTGTACTTCCCGGTCGCGCACTGGGTATTCGCGTTCGACGGGTTCACCGGCGCTGACAACAAGGGCGGCTGGATCGCGAACATCCTGAAGGCCGAGGACTTCGCCGGCGGAACGGCGGTGCACATCAACGCCGGTGCCGCGGGCCTGGCGCTGGCCATCGTGCTGGGCCGGCGCAAGGGCTGGCCTCGGGAGCCCATGCGGCCGCACAACCTGCCGTTCGTGCTGCTGGGCGCGAGCCTGCTGTGGTTCGGCTGGTACGGCTTCAACGCGGGTTCGGCGCTGAGCGCCGGCGACCTGGCCGGTGTCGCGTTCACCAACACCACGGTGGCCACCTGCGCCGCGGTGCTGGGCTGGATCGTGGTGGAGCAGATCCGCGACGGTAAGCCGACGACGCTGGGCGCCGCGTCCGGCGCGGTCGCCGGCCTGGTGGCGGTCACCCCGGCCTGTGGCTTCGTCAATCCGCTGGGTGCGCTCGCCATCGGCGTGATCGCCGGTGCGGTGTGTGCCCTGGCGGTCGGCATCAAGTACAAGTTCGGCTTCGACGACTCGCTCGACGTGGTCGGCGTGCACCTGGTCGGCGGCATCATCGGCACCTTGCTGATCGGGTTCTTCGGCACCAAGAGCGTGAACTCGGCGGCCTCCGGCGACGACGGGCTGTTCTACGGCGGCGGGTTCACCCAGCTGGGCCGGCAGGCGGTCGCCGCCGGTTCGGTGCTGGTCTACTCGTTCGTGCTGGCCTTCATCATCGCCCTGATCATCAAGAAGACCATCGGTTTCCGGGTCGACGAGGAGACCGAGGTCACCGGTATCGACGAGGGCGAGCACGCGGAGACGGGCTACGACTTCTCCACCCTCGGCGGGCGGGCCAGCTCCGGCCTCGGCCAGCACGCCGTGCGAGGCGGGGTCGACGCCGAACCCAAGCCGTCGGTGAGCACCACGTCGGCTCGAAAGGACGGTTGATCGGACATGAAGCTCATCACCGCGATCGTCAAGCCGTTCGTGCTGGAGGACGTGAAGGGCGCGCTGGAGCAGATCGGCGTGCTCGGCATGACCGTCAGCGAGGTGCAGGGCTACGGCCGGCAGAAGGGCCACACCGAGGTCTACCGGGGCGCGGAGTACTCGGTCGACTTCGTGCCGAAGGTCCGGGTGGAGGTCGTCGCCGACGACACCATGGCGGACAAGGTGGTCGACGCCGTCCTGGAGGCCGCGCGCACCGGCAAGATCGGTGACGGCAAGGTCTGGGTCAGCCCGGTCGAGTCCGTGGTGCGGGTGCGCACCGGGGAACGCGGCACGGACGCGATCTGACAGCTGGTGAAGGGGTGATCGCGGTGCGCCACGGAGTGACCGCGATCACCCCTTCACCTGTCCGGGCGTCCCGGGGTGTGATCATGCGGCTCTCGGAACGTGCGGGAGGCGAATGTGATCAACGGAGCGAGCACCGCCTGGGTCCTGGTCAGCGCGGCACTGGTCATGCTGATGACGCCGGGGCTGGCGCTCTTCTACGGCGGGTTGGTGCGCTCGAAGAGCGTGCTCAACATGATGATGATGAACGTGGTCTGCCTGGGGATCGTGGGCGTCCTGTGGGTGGTGTTCGGCTACTCGCTGGTGTTCGGCGACGACGTGGGTGGCGGGCTGATCGGTGGGCTGAACCACGTCGGGCTGCGCGACGCGACCGCGGTGGTCGGCCCGGAGTCGGACCGGATCCCGCTGCTGGCGTTCGCCATGTTCCAGCTGATGTTCGCGGTGATCACCGCGGCGCTGCTGGCCGGGGCGATCGCCGACCGGGCGAAGTTCTGGAGCTGGGTGCTGTTCGTGGTGCTGTGGACGTGCGTCGTCTACTTCCCGCTTGCGCACTGGGTGTTCTCGGTGGACGGCTACGCCTCGGCCTCGGGTGGCTGGATCGCCAACCGGCTCAAGGCGCTGGACTTCGCGGGCGGCACGGCGGTGGAGATCAACTCCGGGGCGTCGGCGCTGGCGCTGGCGCTCGTGCTCGGGCGGCGGCGGGGCTGGCCGAAGGACCCGATGCGGCCGCACAACATGCCCAACGTGCTGCTGGGCGCGGGCCTGCTGTGGTTCGGCTGGTTCGGCTTCAACGCGGGCTCGGCGCTGTCCATCGGCGCGCTGGCCGCCAACGCGTTCACCACCACCATGACCGCCTCGGCGGCGGCGGTGATCACCTGGCTGGTCTACGAGCAGATCGACGACGGCCGGCCCACCACCCTGGGTGCTGCGTCGGGGGCGATCGCGGGGCTGGTGGCGATCACCCCGGCGTGCGGCTTCGTGGACACCTGGGGCGCGCTGGTCATCGGTGGGGTGGCCGGGGTGGTGTGCGCGCTGGCGATCAAGCTGAAGTACCGGCTGGGCTACGACGACTCGCTGGACGTGGTGGCCCTGCACGGGGTGGGCGGTCTGCTCGGCACGGTGCTGATCGGGCTGTTCGCCACCAAGGCGGTGAACCCGGCCGGGGCGGACGGGCTGTTCTACGGAGGGGGTCCCGGCCAGCTGGGTCGGCAGGTGGTGGCCGCGCTCGCGGCGTTGTGCTACGCCTTCCTACTCACCGCCGCGCTGGCCTGGTTGGTGCGGGCGACCATCGGATTCCGGGTCGACCGGGAGGTCGAGCACGCCGGTATCGATGAGTCCGAGCACGCGGAAAGCGCATACGACCTGTCCACCCTCGGCTCGACCGGCCGGGGGAACGGGGGGTTCGCGACATCGGGGGCGATCCGGCGGGAAGCCGCGGGATCGGGACAGGAGGACGGGGTCCGATGAAACTGGTCACGGCGATCATCAAGCCGTTCGTGCTGGAAGACGTGAAGGGCGCGCTGGAACAGCTCGGCGTGCTGGGCATGACGGTCAGCGAGGTGTCCGGCTACGGCCGGCAGAAGGGGCACACCGAGGTGTACCGGGGGGCCGAGTACACCGTCGACTTCGTCCCGAAGATCCGGGTCGAGGTGGCGGTCGACGACCTGGTGGTGGACAAGGTGGTCGACGCCGTCGTGGAGGCCGCGCGCACCGGCAAGATCGGAGACGGGAAGGTGTGGGTCACCCACCTCGAGACCGTCGCCCGGGTACGTACCGGCGAACGCGGCAACGATGCGCTCTGAGGTACGCCGACGGGCCGGGGCCCCGGCACCGGGAGCCGGCCGGTGAGCACGACGGCCGGCATCGCGGATGATCTGCTGCGGGCCAGGGAGGTGCTGCTGCATCCGCAACCGGGGCAGCGGCGCCTCCCGGCCGAGGCCCTGCGGGGCGCGCTGGTCGACCTGCACGACTTCTGGTTGGCCTCGCGGGCGCAGGCGATCGGGCTGACCGAGGGCGCCGCGTTGATCGCGGTGGGCGCGCTGGGCCGGCGCGAGCTGGCCCCGTACTCCGACCTCGACCTGGTGCTGGTGCACGACCGGCGCCCGGACGCGGACCGGCTGGCCGAGGCGCTGTGGTACCCGCTGTGGGACGCCGGGATCGGGCTGGACCACTCGGTCCGGACCCCCGGCCAGGTCGTGCAGGTGGCCACCACCGACCTGCGGGCGGCCCTGGGCCTGCTGGAGGCGCGTCACCTGGCCGGCGAGCGCGCGCTGTTCGACAGGGTCAACGGCGCGGTCCGGCAGTCCTGGCGGGCCGGCATCCGCAGCCGATTCGACGAGCTGGTGGAGATGACCGGCTCGCGGTGGAAGCGCAGCGGGGACGTGGCGCACCGGGTCGAACCCGACCTGAAGAACGGCCGGGGCGGGTTGCGCGACGTGTACCTGCTCGACTCGCTGGCCGCGGCCCAGCTGGTCGACCGCCCGGGCACCGACGTCGTCGAGGCGCGCCGGCTGCTGCTGGACGTGCGCACCGAGCTGCACCGGCTGGCCGGCCGGGCGCGCGACGTGCTGCGCGCCCAGGACGCCGACGAGATCGCCGTCCAGCTCGAGCTGGGCGACCGGTTCGAGCTGGCCAGGGCGCTCTCCGGGGCGGCAAGGACGGTGGCCTACGCGACGGACGTGGCCCTGCGGGCGGCGAGGTCCGCGCTGCCCCGGCGGGGGCTGGCTGCGCTGCGCAGGGCGCCCGCCCGCCGGGGCCTCGACGAGGGCGTCGTGGAGCACGCCGGCGAGGTGGCGCTGGCCAGGGACGCGGCGGCCGGCAAGGACCCGGCGCTGGCGTTGCGGGTGGCCGCCACGGCCGCGCGCACCGGGCTGCCCATCGCCGCCGGCACGCTGTCCCGGCTGGCCGACACCGCGCCCGAGCTGCGGATGCCGTGGCCGAGGGCGGCGCTGGTGGAGCTCCTGTCGCTGCTCGGGTCCGGCCGGGCGCTCGTCGACGTGGTCGAGTCGCTGGACCGGGGCGGGCTGTGGGGCCGGATCTTCCCGGAGTGGGGCGCCGTGCGTGACCTGCCGCCCAGGGACCGCGCGCACGTGTGGACGGTGGACCGGCACCTGGTGGAGACGTGCGCCCAGGCCGCCCGGCTCACCACCCAGGTGTCCCGGCCCGACCTGCTGCTGCTCGGCGCGCTGCTGCACGACATCGGCAAGGGGCGGGCGGAGGACCACTCGGTGGTCGGCGAGCGGCTGGCCCGGCAGGTGGGCCGACGCCTCGGGCTCGCCGAGCGGGACGTGGACACGCTGGCCGCGATGGTCCGCCACCACCTCCTGCTGCCGGACACGGCGACCCGCCGCGACCTGGACGACGAGGCCACCATCACCCGGGTGGTGGAGACCCTGGACGGCGACCCGCAGCTGCTCGAGCTGCTCGGCGGGCTGGCCGAGGCCGACTCGCTGGCCACCGGGCCGGGCGTGTGGACCGCCTGGAAGCGGTCGCTGGTCGCGCAGCTGGTGGAGCGGGGCCGGGCGGTGATGGCCGGCGAGCCGATCCCCACCCCGGAACCGCTGGACGAGCTGGGCCGCGAGCTCGCGGAGAAGGTCGCGGAGTCCGGCAGGCCGAGGGTGGTGCTCAGGCCGATGCCGGAGGCGGGCGGCGACGCCCGGACGGGCGACGAGCCGGCCGAGCTGGCCTCGGTGCTGGTGGCGCTGCCGGACCGGCCCGGGGCGCTGTCGATCGCCGCCGGGGTGCTGGCGCTGCACTCGCTGGAGGTGCATGTCTGCGACGTGAACACCGTGCACGAGGTGGCGGTCGGGGCGTTCACCGTGTCGCCCCGGTTCGGCCGGATGCCGGACCCGGCGCTGCTGCGCGAGGACCTGGTGCGGGTGGTGGACGGCTCGCTGGACCTGGCCGAGGCGCTGGCCCGCAAGGAACGCGACTACGCCCGCCCGCCGGGCACCGAGGAGCCCGTCCGGCCCCGGGTGCTGTGGTTCGACGACGAGGCCACCGGCGCCGTGGTGCTGGAGCTCAGGGGCACCGACCGGATCGGGCTGCTGCACCGGGTGGCGGCGGCGCTGGAGAGCTGCGAGGTCGAGGTCCGATGGGCCAAGGTGGAGACGCTGGGCTCATCGGTGGTCGACTCGTTCTGCCTGATCGGGCCGGGTGGCGGCACCGTGCTGCCGAGGGCGCTGCGCCGAGCGCTGGAGCAGACGGTGCTGGCCGCCGCGACCGCCCGTGCCCCGGACTGAGCCTCGGAACGTTCCGCGCCCGCTGTCCGTTGCGTACTCATGACGACCCTCGCCGTGCCCGGACGGTCCCTGGTGCTGGTGGCCGGGGTGCCCGGGGCGGGGAAGAGCAGCCTGCTCGGCCGGATGCGGCTGGCGACCGGTCACGCGCCGACCGTGCTGGACTCCGACCCGCTGCGGGAGCGGCTGGGCGCGCGGCTGCCGCCGGGCACCCCGTACCGCCGCTACCGCCCGCTGGTGCACGTGTGGCACCGGCTGCGGATCGTGCTGACGCTGCTCGGGCCGGTCGGCTGCGTGGTCGTGCACCTGCCGGCGACCGGTGCCGTCACCCGCGCCGCGCTGCTGGTCCTGGCCGCGCTCGCGGTGCGCGACCGCTACCTGGTGTGGGTCGACGTCGACCCGAAGGAGGCGCTGCACGGCCAGCGCAGCCGGGGTCGGGTGCTGCGCCGGCGCTGCTTCCGCAGGCACGCCCGGCGCGGGGCCGCGTTCGGCGCCCGGCTGCGGGCCGGGTACCGGCCGAGGGGCTGGCGCCGGGTGCTGGTGCTGGACCGGGGGCAGGCCAGGGAGGGCGTGGTGCTGGCGGGCGGGTCGTGACCCCGGTCCTGACCCCCCGGGGCACCCCGGCCGGTGCCGAAAGGCCGGTGGGGGGCACATCCTCGGGCCCGCTCCTCTAGGCTCGGCGGACGAGGTCTGGCGTCCGGCTGGTCGCGGCGTAGCGGACGGCCGGCGTATGTCCGCACCTGCCGCACGACGAGCTGGAGCAAGAGTCCCGTGTTCGACACCCTCTCCGAGCGCCTCACCGGCGCGCTGCGTGACCTGCGTGGCAAGGGCCGGCTCTCCGAGGCCGACATCGACTCGACCTGCCGCGAGATCCGGATCGCCCTGCTCGAGGCGGACGTGGCGCTGTCCGTGGTGCGCGCCTTCGTCGCCAAGATCAAGGAGCGGGCCAAGGGCGCGGAGGTCTCCGGCGCCCTCAACCCGGCGCAGCAGGTCGTCAAGATCGTAAACGAGGAGCTCGTCGCCATCCTCGGTGGCGAGACCCGCAGGCTGAACCTGGCCAAGCAGGGGCCGAGCGTGATCATGCTCGCCGGCCTGCAGGGCTCCGGCAAGACCACCCTGGCCGGCAAGCTGGCCAAGTGGCTGGCCGGCCAGGGGCACACGCCGCTGCTGGTGGCCTGCGACCTGCAGCGGCCCAACGCGGTCAACCAGCTGCAGATCGTCGGTGAGCGGGCCGGCGCGACCACCTTCGCCCCCGAGCCCGGCAACGGGGTGGGCGACCCGGTGGACGTGGCCCGGCGCGGCGTCGCGCACGCGGTCGACAAGCAGTACGACATCGTGGTGATCGACACCGCCGGCCGGCTGGGCGTGGACACCGAGATGATGGCCCAGGCCAAGGCGATCCGGGAGGCCACCGACCCCGGTGAGGTCCTGTTCGTGGTCGACGCCATGATCGGGCAGGACGCGGTGGCCACCGCCGAGGCGTTCCGGGACGGCGTCGGGTTCACCGGCGTGGTGCTCACCAAGCTCGACGGCGACGCCCGCGGTGGCGCGGCGCTGAGCGTCCGGGAGGTCACCGGCGAGCCGATCCTGTTCGCGTCCAACGGCGAGAAGCTGGAGGACTTCGACCTCTTCCACCCGGACCGGATGGCCAGCCGGATCCTGGGGATGGGCGACGTGCTCACCCTGATCGAGCAGGCCGAGCAGGTCTTCGACGCCGAGCAGGCGCAGCAGGCCGCCACCAAGATGTCCTCCGGCGAGCTGAGCCTGGAGGACTTCCTGCAGCAGATGCTGGCCATCCGCAAGATGGGGCCGATCGGCAACCTGCTCGGGATGTTGCCCGGTGCCAACAGCGGGCAGATGAAGGAGGCGCTGTCGCAGGTCGACGACCGGCAGCTGGACCGGCTGCAGGCCATCATCCGCGGCATGACCCCGGCCGAGCGGGAGGACCCGAAGATCATCAACGGGTCCCGGCGACTGCGCATCTCCAAGGGGTCCGGGGTGACGGTCGCCGAGGTCAACGACCTGGTCAACCGGTTCTTCGAGGCCCGCAAGATGATGAAGCAGATGGCCGGCCAGTTCGGCATGGGCGGGGGCACCCGGCGCGCGTCGAAGACCCGCAAGGGCAAGAAGAACGCGAAGGGCAGGGGCCGGAGCCAGGCGCGACCGCGCGGCGCGCTGCCCGCGCTGCCGGACCTGTCCAAGATGCCCCCCGGGCTCAACGAGCTGCCGCCGGGCCTGGGCGGGCTGGACCAGCTGCCGCCCGGGTTCGACCCGTCGAAGTTCAAGCTGCCCAAGGGCAAGTGACCGCCGGTGAGCGCTGACCGGCCGACCTACCACCTGCGCGGCGTGCTGCTGCCGGACGACCGCGCGACCGAGCTGTGGATCACCGCCGGCGGGCTGGTCAGCGACGTGCCGGTGGCCGGGGCGCAGACGCTCACCGACCGGGGCTGGATCGTTCCCGGGCTGGTCGACGCGCACTGCCACGTCGGGCTCGGGCCGAAGGGGCCGGTCGAGCTGGACGAGGCGGTCCGGCAGGCCGAGACCGACCGGGACGCCGGCGCGCTGCTGCTGCGCGACTGCGGCTCCCCGGTGGACACCCGGCCGCTGCAGCGCCGTGCCGACCTGCCCACGATCGTCCGGGCCGCCCGGCACATGGCCCGGCCCAAGCGGTACATCCCCGGGCTGGCCGTGGAGCTGGACGACCCTGCGCTGCTGCCCGAGGAGGTCACCCGGCAGGCCAGGGCGGGCGACGGTTGGGTGAAGCTGGTCGGCGACTGGATCGACAGGGGCGTCGGCGACCTGGCCCCGGTGTGGCCGGACGACGTGCTGGTCGACGCCATCGCGGCGGCGCACGCGGCGGGCGCCCGGGTCACCGCGCACGTGTTCGGCACCGACGCGCTGCCCGGGCTGGTGCACGCCGGGATCGACTGCATCGAGCACGGCACCGGGCTGACCGACGAGCTGATCACCGAGATGGCCGGGCGGGGCACCGCGCTGGTGCCCACGCTGATCAACGTGGACACCTTCCCCGGCATCGCGGACAAGGCCACGAAGTTTCCGGCCTACGCGGCGCACATGCGCACCCTGCACGCCGGGGCGCACGGGGTGGTCCGCCGCGCCCTGGCGGCCGGGGTGCCGGTGTACGCGGGCACCGACGCCGGCGGCGGCATCGCGCACGGCCGGATCGCCGACGAGGTCCTCGCGCTGCACGAGGCCGGCCTGTCGCCGTCCGACGCGTTGGGCGCCGCCAGCTGGGGGGCCCGCGAGTGGCTGAACCGTCCGGGGCTGTCGCCGGGTGAGCCGGCCGACCTCGTCGTGTACCCGTCCGACCCGCGCGCCGGGCTCGGAGTGCTGCGCGAGCCGGAGCTGGTGGTGCTGCGCGGCCACCCGTACCGGTCCTGAGTGCCGCGCCACAGCTGAGAGCCACGACACGGAGGCGGCGCGGCCGGTAGCGTCGATCGGGAGTCGGTGGAGGTGGGCGTGGGCACAACGGGTCCGGCGGGGGCGATGAGCGAACCGTCGGACCCGTCCCACCCCGAGCCCGGCGGGATGCGGACCCCGGGGCCGGCGGTCGACGCCGCGCCCGGCCCGGTCGTGGCCGGTGGGGTCGGTACGGATCGGGTGGGCGTGGTTCCCGCCCGATGGGGTTTCGGCGCCTACCTGCTCGCCGAGGCGGTCTTCCTCTCGGCGTCGGCGCTGCTGGTGCTGCCGTACATGGGCCGGGGGGCCGATGTACGCCCGCCGCCGGTGGTGCTGGTGCTCGGCCTGGTGGTGCCGACCGTGCTGGCCGCCACGGTCGCGCTGAGCGCCACCTGGCTGCGCGGCAACGGACCGTCGATCGACCTCGGGCTGCGGTTCGACCGCACCGACCTGCTGCGCGGTCTGGCCTTCGGCGGCGCGGGGATACTGCTCACCGTCCCGGCGGCGACCGTGTGGGCATGGGTGGTGGGCCCCGACCACGCCAGCTCCGCGGTGGCCGACGTGTTCACCAAGCAGCCGTTCCCGCTGCCGCTGGCGCTGGCGGTGTTCCTGGTGGTCTGGCTGGTCGCCCCGGTCTGCGAGGAGATCGTCTACCGCGGCCTGCTGTGGGGTGCCGCCTGCCGGCACGGGGCCAGCCCGCGGATCGCGTTCGGGCTGACCACGCTGCTGTTCGCGCTGGCCCACTTCGAGGTGACCCGCACGCCGCTGCTGCTGGTGATCGCCGTCCCGATCGGGCTGGCCCGCCTGGTCACCGACCGGCTGGGCGCGAGCATCGTGGCCCACCAGGTCAACAACCTGCTGCCCGCCGCCTCGCTGCTGATGGTGCAGCTGGGCGTGCTGCACTAGGGCACCGGATGGCCACCGAGCTGGATCTGAACGCCGACCTCGCCGAGGGCTTCGGCGTGTGGCGGCTCGGCGACGACGAGGCACTGCTCGAGGTTGTCACCTCGGCCAACGTCGCCTGCGGCTTCCACGCCGGCGACGCCAGCACCATGCGCCGGGTGTGCGCGGGCGCGGCGGCCGGGGGAGTGGCGGTCGGCGCGCAGGTGTCCTACCGCGACCTGGCCGGGTTCGGCCGGCGGTTCATCGAGGTCGACCCGGGGCAGCTGGCCGACGAGGTGCTCTACCAGATCGGGGCGCTGCAGGCCTGCGCGGCGGCCGCCGGCACCCGGGTCGGGTACGTCAAGCCGCACGGGGCGCTCTACAACGCGGCGGTGTGGCACGCCGACCAGGCCGGGGCTGTCGTCGACGGGGTCCGCGCCTTCGGTGACCTGCCGGTGCTGGGGTTGCCCGGCTCCGAGCTGCTCGCGGCGGCCGGGCGGGCCGGGCTGGACGCCGTCGAGGAGGCGTTCGCCGACCGCGGCTACACCCCGGAGGGACGGCTGGTGCCGCGTACCGAACCGGGCGCACTGCTCTCCGGCGCCGAGCAGGTGCTGGCCAGGGCGCTGCGGCTGGCCCGGTCGGGGGAGATCGTCGCTGCCGACGGCACCGTGCTGCGCTCGGCCGCCCGGTCGCTGTGCCTGCACGGTGACACGCCCGGCGCGGTGGACATGGCGCGCGCGGTGCGCGACGGGCTGATCGAGGCGGGGGTGCGGCTCACCGCGTTCGCCGGGCACTGACCGGGCACTGACCGGGCACTGACCGGCTTCGCTCGGGCTCTGATCGGGCACTGGGTGGGCGCCGGGCGGGCACCGCCGAGGCTGTCCGGGGGAGGTCGTGGGATCTGCCCGCCGCGTTTTTCCGGGCGTCTGGCAGAATGGTCGGCTGACCGCCGTGGCCGGACCCTCTCCCCGCGCCGTGGTTGACACCGAACCGACCTCACCCGTATCCCCACGCGGGCGGGCCGGCTCACCGTCACTGACCTGAACCAGCAATTCGATCCGCGAGGAGCAGCAAGAACCCGTGGCAGTCAAGATCAAGCTGATGAGGCTCGGAAAGATCCGCGCCCCGTACTACCGGATCGTCGTGGCCGACGCGCGCACCCGTCGCAGCGGCCGGGCGATCGAGACGATCGGCAAGTACCACCCGAAGAACGACCCCAGCCTGATCGAGGTCGACTCCGAGCGTGCGCAGTACTGGCTGGGCGTCGGCGCGCAGCCGACCGACCCGGTGCGCAACCTGCTCGAGGTCACCGGCGACTGGCAGAAGTTCAAGGGTCTGCCCGGCGCCGAGGGCACCCTCCGCCATCCCGCGCCCAAGGTCGACAAGCTGGCCCGGTTCAACGCCGCGCTGGCCGAGGCCGGTGGCGAGGTGAGTGGCGAGGCCACGACGCCGAAGAAGAAGTCGGAGCCGAAGGCCAAGAAGGACGCCGAGTCCACCGACTCGGGCGCAGCCGAGGCGAAGGCCGAGACCTCGGCCAAGGCCGGGGAGGCCGCCGAGGCGGAGAAGTGAGCCAGCCGATCCGTCGGGTGTCAGGAGTGGGCCGGTGAACGCACTGGTGGACGCGCTGGAGCACCTCGTGCGCGGCATCGTGGACCATCCGGACGAGGTCCAGGTGGATCTCGTGACCACCCGTCGCGGTCGGACGCTCGAGGTTCGGGTGCACCCGGACGACCTGGGCAAGGTGATCGGCCGGGGCGGCCGCACCGCCACCGCCCTGCGCACCGTGATCAACGGTGTGGGCGGCCGGGGCGTCCGGGTGGACGTGGTGGACACCGATCGCTGAGCCCGTGTCCACGGATCGCCTGACGCTGGTGGTCGGCCGGATCGGACGGCCGCACGGCCTGCGCGGCGAGGTCAGCGTCCTGGTGCGCACCGACTCGCCCGAGCAACGGTTCGCCCCGGGCGTGGTGTTCGACGTGGGCGCCGGCCGCCGGTTGACGGTGGCCGGCGTCCGCTGGAACGGCGAGACCCTGCTGCTGCGGCTGGACGGGGTCGACGACCGCACCGCCGCCGAGGGCCTGCGCGGCACCGTGCTCACGGTCGACGCCGGAGGGCTGCCCGAGCCGGACGACCCGGACGAGTTCCACGACCACCAGCTGGTCGGCCTGCGCGCGGAGCTGGCCGACGGCTCGACCGCCGGCACCGTGCGCGACGTCGTGCACGGCCCCGGCGGCGAGCTGCTGGTGCTCGCTCGGGAGGGTCGGCCGGACGCCATGGTGCCGTTCGTGCGGGACATCGTCCCGGAGGTCGACGTGGCCGGTGGCCGGGTGCTGCTCACCCCGCCCGAGGGCCTGCTGGACGAGTAGGCCGCCGTGCGCATCGACGTGCTGACCATCTTCCCCGGCTACCTGGACGCACTCCGGGAGGCGCTGCTGGGCCGGGCACTCAACGCCGGCCTGCTGTCCCTCGGCGTGCACGACCTGCGCGACTGGGCGCACGACGTCCACAAGGCGGTCGACGACGCGCCCTACGGCGGCGGTCCGGGCATGGTCATGCGGCCCGGGGTGTGGGGCGAGGCGCTGGACGCGGTGTGCGCCGGGCCCGGTCCGGGTCCGGAGGTTCGGCCCCGGCTGGTGGTGCCGACGCCCGCCGGCCGGCCGTTCACCCAGGACCTGGCCAGGGAGTACGCGCGCGAGCCGTGGCTGGTGTTCGCCTGCGGCCGCTACGAGGGCATCGACCAGCGGGTGCTCGACGACGCCGCCCGCCGGATGGCCGTCGACGAGGTGTCCCTCGGTGACTACGTGCTGGTCGGCGGTGAGGTCGCGGTCCTGGTCATCGTGGAGGCGGTGGCCCGGCTGCTGCCCGGGGTGCTGGGCAACCCCCGGTCGGCCGCCGAGGACTCCTTCTCCGACGGGCTGCTCGAAGGGCCCGCGTACACCCGGCCCGAGCTGTGGCGCGAGCTGGCGGTGCCGGCGGTGCTGCGCAGCGGTGACCACGCGGCGATCGCCCGCTGGCGGCGGGACCAGTCGCTGGCCCGGACCGCGCGGCGTCGCCCCGACCTGCTCGCCGCGCTCCCGCCCTCGGCGCTGGACGAGCGGGACCACGAGCTGCTCCGGCGGGCCGCCGAAGCCGTGCCCGAACCCGCCGCCGAAGCCGTGCCCGAACCCGCCGCCGAACCCGCGGCCGAACCTGCCGCCGGATCAGTGGCCGAACCTGCCGCCGAACCTGCGGCCGAGGCCGCCGACGGAACGCGCTGACCCACCGCGCGGCCGTCCGGTTTCGGCCCTGGCCGCGCGTCTGGCACACTGGACGGGTTGCCACCGCCCCGCGCGCAGCGCAGGGACGCCGGTCCGTACCGGCGAGAGCGGACATCGTCGGTCGGATCACGCCACTGCGGCGTGCGGCCGTACGGGGTTCCCGGTCCGATGGACAACTGTGACTTGCACGCTCACCACGCGAGGACGGACCTGCACGATGAACACCCTGGACGAACTCGACGCGACGTCGCTGCGCTCCGACATTCCGGACTTCCGGGCCGGCGACACCCTGAAGGTGCACGTCCGCGTCATCGAGGGATCGCGCTCGCGGGTGCAGATCTTCCAGGGCGTGGTCATCCGCCGGCAGGGGGGTGGCCTGCGCGAGACCTTCACCGTGCGCAAGATCTCCTTCGGGGTCGGCGTGGAGCGGACCTTCCCGGTGCACTCGCCGAACATCGCGCAGATCGAGGTCGCCGTCCGGGGCGACGTGCGCCGCGCGAAGCTGTACTACCTCCGCGAGCTGCGCGGCAAGGCCGCCAAGATCAAGGAGAAGCGCGAGACCCCGTCCGCCTCCTGACCCTGACCGACTCCTCGGGTGGTGCCGTAGCCTCGTGTCCGTGGTTGCCCCCAACGCTTCCGGCGAACCTCGACGGCCTGACCGTCGGGTGGGGCCTCTCGATCCGCCCGATCCGGCCGATGACATGCGGCTAGCCGGTCACGGTGCCGGTCCGGCCGAGCCGGCCGACGAGGGCGGCGGCACGGGCGAATGGTTCAGCGACTGGGAGGTCGCCCGGTGGCGGCGGGAGCGGCTGGACAGCCCCTCGGACGTCCAGGCAGCCGTTTCTGAGAACGGCTCAGTTCCGTGGACCGGTCCGGAGCGCGGTCTGAGCCGGTCGGCCTACGCCACGCCGGCCGCCACCGCGCCACCGGCTCCGTCGGAAGCCACGCCCGCGGCCCCGTCCGGGCGGCACGGAGCGGCCCGGCCCGGGGTGAACGGCGGCTACCCGCCGCCGGAGGGCGCGGCGACAAGGTTCCCGAACGGTGTTCCGGAGCGGGCGCCTGCCGACGGGTACGGCGACCGCCCGAACAGCGGGCCGCTGTCGAGCGGCGGTCCCGGACCGCAGGCCAACGGGTTGTCGAACGGCGGTCCCGGCGGGTTGTCGAACGGCGTCCCCGGGCAGGCCTCCGACGGCTACGGGCCACCCTCGGCCGCCGACGGCTACCGGCCATCGTCGGCCGCCGTTTCCCCTCGGTCGTCCAACGGTGCCCACGGGGCTTCTCCCGGCTCCGGCCCGGCACCCGGCGTTCCGGGTGCGGACGCCGGGCCCAGCGGGATGTCCCCGAGCGGCGGCCGGCACGCCGGGACGCCCGGCCAGCCGGGTCGCGGCGCCGAGGGCGACGGTGCACCCCGCGCCCGGCACCAGGCACCCGCGACACCGCCGGCCCCGCCGCCGGCGTCCCGGCACGCCGCGGAACCGGGTCGCCGGTTCACCTCGGAGGCGCCCGGCGCGGGCGAGGTCCCCGGCCGGGACGGCGTCGGGTCCACCACGACACCGCAGGGCACCCCGGCCGGAGCCATCGGCAGCGGGTACCGCCCACCGGTGCCGCCCGCCGGGTGGCCCCGGCCCCAGCAGGCTCCCCCGGGCGGTGCCCCCGACGGGCACCGCCCGGGGGAGCCGGTCGCCACCCCGCCGGGTGCCCCGCCGCACGATCCGCCGGGCACCCCGCAGCGGTCTGGTTCGCCGTTCCCGCGGGGGTCCGCGCCCTGGACCTCACGGAGTCCGGGTCCGCCGCCCGGCAACCCCGGGGGGTACCCCCACGGACCGGGCAGCGCGCCGCGCGGTCCGCAGACCCCTCCGATGCCGCCGGGCGCCCAGCCGGGGTCACCGCCCGGTGGTCCGCCGCCCGGTGGTCCGCCGCCGTTCGGTGCACAGCAGCCGGCCGCTGGGCAGCAGCCGTTCGGTGCCCGGCCGGCGAGCGCCCCGTCCGGCTCGCGCCAGCCGAGCGTTCCGGATGTGCCGGCGGGACAGCCGCTCCGACCGGGTGGTCCGGTGGCCGGCGGGCAGCCCTGGGGTGGCCAGGTCCAGCCCGGGGCGTACCCGGTGCCCTCGCACGGCGCACCGCCCGGATCGCTGCCGTTCCCGAACGGCCAGCGACCCCCCGCGCCTCCGGTCCCGCCCGGCCGTCCGACCCCGCCCCCCGGTTACCCGACCGGGCTGAACCCCGCGATGCGTCACCCCGGCCTGGCCAACGGCGCCCCTGCCCAGGTGGCACCGGCGGTCAACGGGCTCCGGGCTCCGGGGCACGAGCGGCCGGTCACCGAGCTCCCGGCGGCGTTCGACCGTGGCCCCTCGGTCGAGCGGGGCGGCGTGTCGCGCACCGGCGGCTCCCGTTCGATCGGTCTGCCGTCCGTCGCGACGCGGGTGCCGCCCGCCGGAGCACCGGTGCAGGCCCCGCCGCCCGCCCGGTCCGCGGGGGCGCCGACGCAGGTGCCGACCGGCGGCTACGACGGGTCGGCGACGCAGGTGTCGCCCTCGGTCGGCTTCGACGGTGGCCCGGCGACGCAGGTCTCCCCGGCCGCGCGACCCGACCTGCCCGCCGCACCGGCCCGGGCATTGGCGGGAGCTCCCGCCGATCCGCTCACCGCACCGGGCGCTCCGGGGACCGACGACGACACGTCCACCGACCTCGACCGCGGCGGCGCCCGGCGCGCCGTTGTCCCCGGCCGGCACCAGCGGCCCCGGACCGAGTCAGCGACCAGCGGGCCGGCGTCGGGTACGCCGACCGGCGGCGGCCGTCGCCCGAAGCGCGGACGTCGCCGGAGGCCGACGTTCTGGCGCGAGCTCCCGATGCTCGTCGTCGTCGCGCTGCTGCTGACGTTCCTGATCCAGACGTTCCTGGCCCGGGTGTACGAGATCCCCTCCGGGTCGATGGAGAAGACGCTGCACGGCTGCACCGGGTGCACCAACGACCGGGTGCTGGTGGACAAGCTCAGCTACCGGTTCGGCGACCCGTCGCCCGGCGACGTCGTGGTGTTCGCCGGCCCGCCGAGCTGGGAGGACGAGGGCAGCTACGAGGAGGCCTCGGACAACCCGCTGGTGCGCGGCCTGCAGTACGCCGGCTCGCTGGTCGGCCTGGCGCAGCCGAACGAGAAGGACCTGATCAAGCGTGTGATCGCGGTCGGCGGGCAGACCGTCGCCTGCTGCGACAGCCAGAACCGGGTCACCGTCGACAGCAAGCCGCTCAACGAGCCGTACATCTACTACCTGCCCGAGGCGGGTCCCCCGACCCAGTCCGAGTTCGGGCCGGTCAAGGTCCCCGACGGCGACCTCTGGGTGATGGGCGACAGCCGCAACAACTCCGCCGACTCCCGGGTGCCGGGGCACGGGCCGATCCCGGTGACGAACGTGATCGGCAAGGCGCGGTTCGTGGTGCTGCCGTTCTCCCGCGCGAAGGTCATCCCCGATCCGAACCCGCAGCGGGTGGCCCTCGCGCAGGCCGCCGGGGTCCCGGGCGCATCCCTGGGGCTGGGCGTGCTGGGGGTGCTGCCGGTGGCGTGGGGACGCCGGAGGGCTCGACGGGTCCGGCGACGCCGAACGGGTGCGGCTGGTTGACACGGATGGCTCGATCCGGCGCGGTGGGTTCGGTGCCGTGGCCTCGTCCGTGGCGTGCGATCGTGCGCCGCAGCTCGGGGATCTGGGCGTGGGAGTCCGCGCTGTACCGGCACGGTCTCGGTCCCGTGGCCGGGGTCGACGAGGCGGGCCGTGGTGCCTGCGCGGGACCCCTGGTCGTGGCCGCCTGCGTGGCGCGACCCGGCGACGCGGCCCGCTGGGAGGGCCTGACCGACTCCAAGCTGCTCACCCCGGCGGCCCGCGACCGGTTCTACGACCTCATCGTGCGGCGCGCGGTGGACTGGTCGGTGCTGATCGTTCCGCCCGACGAGGTGGACCGCCGAGGGGTGCACGCGGCGAACATCGACGGGATGCGCCGCGCGGTGGCCGGGCTGGACTCGCGGCCGGGTTACGTGTTGACCGACGGGTTCCCGGTGCGCGGTTTCGGGTCACCCAGCCTCGCGGTGCCCAAGGGCGACCAGGCGGCCGCGTGCGTGGCGGCGGCATCGGTGCTGGCCAAGGTCACGCGTGACCGGATCATGGTGGAGCTGGGCCGGCAGTGGCCGTGGTACGGGTTCGCCGAGCACAAGGGTTACTGCACGTCGGCGCACGACCGGGCACTGGCCGAGTTCGGGCCGTGCGACGCGCACCGGCGGTCGTTCGTGAACGTCGGTCGTGCCGGCGCTGTGCGGCTGGAGGACGACGTGGTTCACAATGCGGGCGTTGAGCGTTCGAGGTTCGCCGGAGTGGGTACGTCCGGCGGCGTGGGAGTGGTCTGCACGTCAGACCGGGAGGTGGAGAAGTGAGCGCCGAGGACCTCGAGAAGTACGAGACCGAGATGGAGCTCTCGCTCTACAAGGAGTACCGGGACATCGTCGGCCAGTTTTCCTACGTGGTGGAGACCGAGCGGCGCTTCTACCTGGCGAACTCGGTGCAGGTGTCGCCGCGCAACTCCGACGGCGAGATCTACTTCGAGGTGCGCATGTCGGATGCGTGGGTGTGGGACATGTACCGCCCCGCGCGGTTCGTGAAGAACGTCCGGGTGATCACGTTCAAGGACGTGCACGTCGAGGAGCTGGACAAGCCCGACCTGCGGTTGCCGGAGGGCGATACCTTCGGCTGAGCCGCTAGCACATCCGGCGAGGGTGGGCCGGGAACTGTGCACACCCCGCCGGTTGTGCACACCCGGCCAGCGCGGTCCGTCCCGACCCGGCACGCCGCGCCAGGCTCGGGACCGTGACAACCAAGGACGAGCTCGGCCGGCTCGGTGAAGATCTCGCGGTCGACTACCTGAGGCGGCACGGCCTGGTCGTGCTCGCGCGGAACTGGCGGTGCCGGGACGGCGAGCTCGACGTGGTCGCCGTCGACCACGCCCGGCTGGTGGTCTGCGAGGTGAAGACCCGCTCGGGCACCGGGTTCGGCGAGCCGGCCGAGTCGGTCACCCCGGTGAAGGCGGCCCGGGTACGCCGGGTCACCCAGGCCTGGCTGGCGGAGTGTCCGTCGGTCTACGGCGAGATCCGGTTCGACGTGCTCGCCGTGCTCATGCCGCCGGGTGGCCTTGTCACCGTGGCGCACTACCGGGCGGCGTTCTGATGCCGCTGGCGAGGGCGTGGTCGGTGGCGCTGCTCGGGGTGGAAGGCCGGCTGGTGGAGATCGAGGCCGACATCGGGTCCGGGCTGCCCGGGGTGCATCTGGTCGGTCTCCCGGACGCCGCTTTGCACGAGTCGAAGGACCGGGTGCGCTCCGCGGTGGTCAACTCCGGGCGCGGCTGGCCGAACCGGCGGATCACCCTCGCGCTGTCTCCGGCGACGCTGCGCAAGGCAGGCAGCGGATTCGACCTGGCCCTCGCCTGCTCCGTGCTGGCGGCGGCCGGGAGCGTGCCCGGCGAGCGGCTGGAGAGCACCGTGCTGATCGGCGAGCTCGCCCTGGACGGCCGGGTGCGGGCGGTGCGGGGCGTGCTGCCCAGCCTGCTGGCGGCACGGCGGGCAGGGATGTCCACGGTCGTGGTCCCGTCCGACGCCCTCGCCGAGGCCGCCGTGGTGGAGGGCGTACAGGTGTTCGGCGCCGAGCGGCTCAACGACGTGCTGGCCTGGCTGCGCGGTGAGCTCACGCTGCCCGGGCCCCGGCCGCCCGCCGCGCAGGCGGCGGAGCCGGTGGCCGACCTGGCCGACGTGGTGGGGCAGTCCACCGCGCGGCTGGCGCTGGAGGTCGCCGCGGCGGGTGGCCATCACCTGCTCCTGGTCGGCCCGCCGGGCACCGGTAAGACGATGCTCGCGCAGCGCCTCGTCGGGTTGCTCCCGGACCTGTCGGCCGACGAGGCGGTGCAGCTCGCCGCGATCCGGTCGGTGGCCGGCCGGCTGCCCAGCACCGGGCCGCTGTCCACCGCGCCGCCGTTCGTGGCACCGCACCACTCCAGCTCGGTCGCGGCGCTGGTCGGCGGGGGCAGCGGCCTGGCCCGCCCCGGGGCTGTCTCGATGGCGCACGGTGGCGTGACCCTATGTACCTTGATAACCTGCCGGCGTGCCAGCCGTCGCCATCTACTGCCGGATCTCCGATGACCGGGTCGGCGCTGGCTTGGGTGTTGCTCGTCAGGAGGCTGACTGCCGGGAGCGTGCAACAGCCCTCGGCTGGGCGATCTCAGGCGTCTACGTGGACAACGACCTCTCGGCCTACACCGGCAAGATCCGTCCTGACTACCAGCGGCTCCTGGCTGATCTTCGTTCAGGTCGCGCCAACGCTGTCATCGCGTGGCACACCGATCGGCTTCATCGCTCCCCGCGCGAGCTCGAAGAGTTCATCGACATCTGTGAGACGAACCGCGTCCAAATCGAGACGGTCAAGGCTGGTCCTGTTGATCTTTCAACACCAGCCGGTCGAGCCGTTGCCCGGACGTTGGGAGCGTGGGCACGGTACGAGAGCGAGCACAAGGCCGAGCGAAACAAACGCAAGGCGCTCGAGCTCGCCCAAGCGGGAAAGTTCTCGGGCGGGGGCTTCCGCCCATACGGCTACAACGACGATCGACTGACGATCCGGGAGCAGGAGGGCACCTTCGTCCGCGAGGCTGTGCGCCGGGTGTTGGCCGGCGAGACTGTGAGGACTGTTGCACGGGACTTCAACGCTCGAGGTGTGCCTACGTCGACCGGGAAGGCATGGACCGCTCAGACCCTCAAACGGATGCTCGTCTCAGGGCGTCTCTCCGGTCAGAGAGACCATCAGCCGCGCTCCCGCAGCGAGACCAAGCGCAAGATCGCGGGTGAGATCGTTGGCGATGC
>DASXJJ010000207.1:0-11850 GCA_036497465.1 Pseudonocardia sp.
CGGAGCGAGCGGGTACGCGGGCGGTGAGCTGTTACGCCTGCTGCTCGACCATAGCCAGGTGGAGATCGGCGCGCTGACCGCCGGTGGCAACGCGGGACGGCGGCTGGGCGAGTTCCAGCCGCACCTGCTACCGCTGGCCGACCGGACGCTGGCCGAGACCGATGCCGGCACGCTCGCCGGCCACGACGTGGTGTTCCTGGCCCTGCCGCACGGGCACTCTGCCGCGCTGGCCGCCCAGCTCGGCGACGACACCCTGGTGATCGACTGCGGCGCGGACCACCGGCTGTCCGACCCGGCGGCGTGGCAGCGCTGGTACGGCGGTGAGCACGCCGGGCACTGGCCCTACGGCCTGCCCGAGCTGCCCGGCCAGCGGGACAAGCTGATCGGCGCCCGCCGGGTCGCCGTGCCGGGCTGCTACCCGACGGTGATCAGCCTCGCGCTCGCGCCCGCGCTGGCCGCCGGGCTCGCCGACCGGGACGTCGTGGTCACCGCCGTCAGCGGTACCTCGGGAGCGGGCAAGGCGGCCAAGCCGCACCTGCTGGGCTCCGAGGTGATGGGCTCGGTCAGCGCCTACGGCGTCGGCGGCGCGCACCGGCACAACCCGGAGCTGGTGCAGAACCTGTCCGCCGCGGCCGGCGCGCCCGTCACGGTGAGCTTCACCCCGGTGCTCGCGCCGATGCCCCGGGGGATCCTGGCCAGCTGCACCGCGCCGAGCACCGCCGACGCCGGTGCGGTCCGCGAGGCCTACGCCCGCGCCTACGACGCCGAGCCGTTCGTGCACCTGCTGCCGGAGGGCACCTGGCCGGGCACCGGGATGACGCTCGGCGCGAACACGGTCGCGCTGCAGACCACCGTCGACCCGGACGCCGGCCGGCTGGTCGTGGTGGCCGCGATCGACAACCTGACCAAGGGCACCGCGGGTGGCGCGGTGCAGTGCATGAACCTCGCCCTGGACCTGCCGGAGACCGCCGGCCTGCCCGTCGCTGGAGTCGCCCCGTGACCGTCACCGCCCCCTCCGGATTCCGCGCGGCCGGGGTGGCCGCCGGGATCAAGTCGACCGGCGCGCTGGACCTGGCGGTGCTGGTGAACGACGGCCCCCGGCAGGACGCCGCCGGGGTGTTCACCACGAACAAGGTGCAGGCGGCGCCGGTGCTGTGGTCCCGCCAGGTGCTCACCACCGGCCGGCTGCGCGCGGTCGTGCTGAACTCCGGCGGAGCCAACGCCTGCACCGGCGCGCAGGGCTTCCAGACCACGCACGCCACCGCCGAGCGCGCCGCGGAGCTGCTCGGCTGCGGTGCGGCCGAGATCGCGGTGTGCTCCACCGGCCTGATCGGCGCGCAGCTGCCCCGGGACGCGGTGCTGGCCGGCGTCGAGTCGGCGACCAAGCAGCTGTCCGAGGCCGGCCAGGCGGCCACCGACGCGGCCACCGCGATCCTGACCACCGACAGCCACCCGAAGCAGGCGCTGCGCCGCGCCGACGGCTGGCAGGTCGGCGGGTTCGCCAAGGGCGCCGGGATGATCGCCCCGAACATGGCCACGATGCTCGCCGTGCTCACCACCGACGCGGTGGTGGATCCGGGCGAGCTGGACGCGGCGCTGCGGGCCGCCTCGTCCCGCACGTTCGACCGGTTCGACGTGGACGGCTGCACCTCCACCAACGACACGGTGCTGCTGCTCGCCTCCGGCGCGTCCGGGGTGACGGTCCGGGGCGCCCAGCTCACCGAGATGGTGACCCGGGTCTGCTCCGACCTGGTCGACCAGCTGCAGGCCGACGCCGAGGGAGCCACCAAGCACGTCACGGTGACGGTGCGCGGCGCGCTCACCGAGACGGAGGCGGTCACGGTGGCCCGGGGCATCGCCAGGGACAGCCTGGTGAAGACCGCGTTCTTCGGCTCGGATCCCAACTGGGGCCGGATCGCGATGGCGGTGGGCAACTGCGCCGCCACGATCGACATGCACCGGCTGGAGATCGGGATGAACGGCGTGACGCTGTGCCTCGACGGGCAGGCCCGGGGCGACCGGCACGCGGCCGACCTGTCCGGCAGGGACATCGCGGTGCTGGTCGACCTGCACGTCGGCGACGCGGAGGCCTCGGTGCGCACCACCGACCTGTCGCACGCCTACGTCGAAGAGAACAGCGCGTATTCCTCGTGACCGGCACCGAGACCGGGACCGGCACCGCCGCGAGCCGGACGCCGAAGGCGCGGGAGCGGCTGCGGCACGCGGGGGAGAAGGCCGGCGTGCTGGCCGAGGCGCTGCCCTGGCTGCGCGACTTCCACGGCAAGGTGGTGGTGGTCAAGTACGGCGGCAACGCGATGGTGGACGACGAGCTGAAGGCGGCGTTCGCCCAGGACATGGTGTTCCTGCGGCTGGCCGGGATCCACCCGGTGGTGGTGCACGGCGGTGGCCCGCAGATCACCTCGATGCTCACCCGGCTGGACCTGCCGGCGGAGTTCCGCGGCGGGCTGCGGGTGACCACCCCGGAGACCATCGACGTGGTGCGCATGGTGCTGGTGGGACAGGTAGGCCGGGAGCTGGTGGGCCTGATCAACGCGCACGGGCCGTTCGCCGTGGGCATGTCCGGAGAGGACGCCGGGCTGTTCACCGCCGAGCGGCGCACCGCGCTGGTGGACGGCGAGGCGGTGGACATCGGGCTGGTCGGCGAGGTCGTTGGGGTCAACCCGGCCGCCGTGCTGGACATCGTGGCGGCCGGCCGGATCCCGGTGGTCGCCGGCGTCGCACCGGACACCGAGGGCACCGTGTACAACATCAACGCGGACAGCGCGGCGGCGGCGCTGGCCGAGGCGCTGGGCGCGGCCAAGCTGGTCGTGCTCACCGACGTCGAGGGCCTGTACGCCGACTACCCCGACCCGGACTCGCTGATCAGCGAGATCACCGCCGAGGAGCTGGCCCCGATGCTGCCGAGTCTCGCCACCGGCATGGCGCCGAAGATGGAGGCCTGCCTGCGCGCGGTACGCGGCGGCGTCCCGCAGGCACACGTGATCGACGGCCGGCTGGCGCACTCGGTGCTGCTGGAGGTCTTCACCAGCGAGGGAGTGGGAACGATGGTGATGCCGTCATGAGCGGCACGGCCGGGCACGGCGGCGACCTGACCACCCGGTGGCAGGGCGCGATGATGAACAACTACGGCACCCCGCCGCTCGCGTTGGCCCGGGGCGCGGGTGCCGAGGTGTGGGACACCGACGGCCGCCGCTACCTGGACCTGCTCGCCGGCATCGCGGTGAACTCGCTCGGGCACGCCCACCCGGCCGTCGTCGAGGCGGTCACCGGGCAGCTGTCCACCCTCGGGCACACCTCGAACCTCTACCTCACCGCGCCGGGCATCGAGCTGGCCGAGCGCCTGGTCGATCTGCTCGGGGTGGCACCCGGCGGGGCGCGGGCGCTGTTCTGCAACTCCGGTGCCGAGGCGCTGGAGGCGGCGTTCAAGCTCTCCCGCCGGACCGGGCGGACCAAGCTGGTCGCCGCCGCGAACGCGTTCCACGGCCGCACCATGGGCGCGCTCGCGCTGACCGGCCAGCCGCCCAAGCGGACTCCGTTCGAACCGCTGCCCGGCGACGTGACGCACGTGCCGTTCGGCGACGTGGCGGCGCTGGAGGCGGCCGTGGACGGTGACACCGCCGCCGTGGTGCTGGAGCCGATCCTGGGCGAGGCCGGCGTGGTCATCCCGCCCGAGGGCTACCTGCAGGCCGCCCGGCGGATCACCCAGGAGCACGGCGCGCTGCTGATCCTGGACGAGGTGCAGACCGGCATCGGACGCACCGGGTACTGGTTCGCCCACCAGGCCGACGGCGTCACCCCGGACGTGATCACGCTGGCCAAGGGGCTGGGCGGCGGGCTGCCGATCGGCGCCTGCATCGGGATCGGGGCGGCGGCCGAGCTGCTCGAACCGGGCCAGCACGGCACCACCTTCGGCGGCAACCCGGTGTGCTGCGCGGCGGCGCTGGCCGTGCTGCGCACGATCGAGAACGACGGCCTGCTCGCGCACGTCGACCGGGTGGGCAAGGAGATCACCTCGGCGATCGACGCGCTGGGCCACCCGCTGGTGGGCTCGACCTCGGGCGCCGGGCTGCTGATCGGCGTCGGGCTGACCGCGCCGGCGTCGGCCGCCGTGGTGGCGGCGGCCAGGGAGGCCGGGTTCCTGGTCAACAACGCGGTGCCGGACCGGCTGCGGCTGGCCCCGCCGCTGATCCTGTCCCACGAGCAGGCCGGCGAGTTCCTGGCCGCGCTGCCCGGCATCCTGGACACCGCCCGGGAGGCCGCCGATGTCTAGGCACCTGCTGCGCGACGACGACCTCACGCCGGCCGAGCAGCTGGCCGTGCTCGACCTGGCTGACCGGTTCAAGCTGGACCGCTACGGCCACCAGCCGCTGGCCGGCCCCCGCGCCGTCGCGGTGATCTTCGACAAGAGCTCCACCCGGACCCGGGTGTCCTTCGAGGCCGGTATCGCCCAGCTCGGCGGCCACCCGCTGATCATCGACGCGGCCAGCAGCCAGCTGGGACGCGGGGAGACGATCGGCGACACCGCGCGGGTGCTGTCCCGGTTGGCGGACGCCGTCGTGTGGCGCACCACCGGGCAGGAGCGGATCGAGCAGATGGCGGCGGCCGCCACCGTGCCGGTGATCAACGCGCTGACCGACCAGTTCCACCCCTGCCAGGTGCTGGCCGACCTGCAGACCATCCGGGAGCGGCACGGCCGGCTGGCCGGGCTCACCCTGACCTACCTGGGCGACGGCGCGAACAACATGGCGCACTCGCTGCTGCTCGGCGGGGTCACCGCCGGGCTGCACGTGCGGGTGGCCGCCCCGGACGGTTTCGCCCCCGACCCCGGCGTGGTCGCCGACGCGCTGAAGCGGGCCGAGGAGACCGGCGGCAGCGTGCAGTTGACGACCGACCCGCTGGCCGGGGCGATGCACGCCGACGTGCTGGTCACCGACACCTGGGTCTCGATGGGCCAGGAGGCGGACGGCAAGGACCGGCGCGCGCCGTTCCTGCCCTACCAGGTCAACGCCGACCTGCTGGGACACGCCTCGCCGGACGCGATCGTGCTGCACTGCCTGCCGGCGCACCGCGGCGACGAGGTCACCGACGAGGTGCTGGACGGGCCGGCCAGCGCGGTGTGGGACGAGGCGGAGAACCGGCTGCACGTGCAGAAGGCCGTGCTCAGCTGGCTGCTCGACCCGGCCCGGCACGGCCCCGGGCGGCCCCGGTGACCGGTACCCCCACCCGCGTCGCCCGGCAGGCCCGGATCATCGAGCTGATCACCCAGCGGGCGGTGCGCAGCCAGGCCGAGCTGGCCACGCTGCTGGCCAGCGAGGGCGTCGAGGTCACCCAGGCCACGCTGTCCAGGGACCTGGACGAGCTGGGCGCGGTCAAGCTGCGCGGCCCGGACGGCGGTGCCCCGGTGTACGCGCTCCCCGAGGACGGCCACCCGATGCGCGGCTCGGCGGGCGGCACGTCGCGGCTGGCCCGGCTGCTGTCCGAGCTGCTCATCTCGGCCGACGCCAGCGGCAACCTGGTCGTGCTGCGCACCCCGCCGGGGGCCGCGCAGTTCCTGGCCAGCGCGCTGGACCGGTCGGCGCTGCACGACGTCGTCGGCACGATCGGCGGCGACGACACGGTGCTGGTGATCGCCGGCGACGGGGTGGCCGGCACCGATCTGGCGCGACGCCTCGAGGCGCTGCGTACCCCGGCAAGTGGCGCGCGCTGAGCGGCGACCACACTCATCACAGCTGTTTTCCGCGAAGGGAGAGACACGAACATGACCGAGCGGGTGGTGCTGGCCTACTCCGGTGGCCTGGACACCTCGGTGGCGATCGGCTGGATCGGCGAGGAGACCGGGGCGGAGGTGGTGGCGGTCGCGGTCGACGTCGGCCAGGGCGGCGAGGATCTGGAGGAGATCCGCAAGCGGGCGCTGGCCTGCGGGGCGGTCGAGGCCGTGGTCGCCGACGCGCGCGACGAGTACGCCGACGAGTACTGCCTGCCGGCGCTGCGGGCGAACGCCCTCTACATGGACCGCTACCCGCTGGTGTCGGCGCTGTCCCGGCCGCTGATCGTCAAGCACCTCGCGGAGGCGGCCAAGTACCACGGCGCGTCCATCGTGGCGCACGGCTGCACCGGCAAGGGCAACGACCAGGTGCGGTTCGAGGTGGGTATCGGCGCGCTGGCCCCCGACCTGCGGGTGATCGCCCCGGTGCGGGACTTCGCCTGGACCAGGGAGAAGGCGATCAGCTACGCCGAGCAGCGTGACCTGCCGATCGACGTGACCAAGAAGTCGCCGTTCTCGATCGACCAGAACGTGTGGGGCCGCGCGGTGGAGACCGGGTTCCTGGAGGACCTGTGGAACGCGCCGACCAAGGACGTGTACTCCTACACCGGCGACCCGCACCAGTTCCAGCCGGCGGACGAGGTGGTCATCCGGTTCGAGGGTGGCGCGCCGGTGGCGATCGACGGTCGCCCGGTGACGATGCTGGAAGCCATCCAGCAGCTGAACGAGGTCGCGGGCAAGCACGGCGTCGGCCGGTTGGACATGGTCGAGGACCGGCTGGTCGGCATCAAGAGCCGCGAGGTCTACGAGGCCCCCGGCGCGATGGCGCTGATCACCGCGCACCAGGAGCTGGAGAACGTCACCGTCGAGCGCGACCTGGCCCGGTTCAAGCGGACCGTCGGGCAGCGGTGGACCGAGCTGGTCTACGACGGGCTGTGGTTCTCCCCGCTGAAGCGCGCGCTGGACTCGTTCATCGCCGAGTCGCAGCGGCACGTCACCGGCGAGATCCGGCTCGAGCTGGCCGGCGGGAGGGCGACGGTCACCGGCCGCCGCTCGGAGTCCTCGCTGTACGACTTCAACCTGGCCACCTACGACGAGGGCGACGCCTTCGACCAGTCGTTGGCCAAGGGCTTCGTGCAGCTCTGGGGCCTGCCGTCGAAGATCGCGGCGAAGCGCGACCTCGGGCAGCCGTGAGCTCTGCCGGCGGACTGTGGGGCGGCCGGTTCGCCGGCCGCCCCGCCGACGCGCTGGCCGCGTTGTCCAAGTCCACGCACTTCGACTGGCGGCTGGCCCGCCACGACATCGCCGGTTCCCGGGCGCACGCCCGCGCGCTGAGCCGGGCCGGGCTGCTCACCGAGGACGAGCTGGCCGGCATGCTGGCCGCGCTGGACGCGCTGGAGGCGGACGTCGTCTCCGGCGCGTTCGGCCCGGCCGAGGCCGACGAGGACGTGCACTCGGCGCTGGAGCGCGGGCTCATCGAGCGGGCCGGGCCCGAGCTGGGCGGCAAGCTGCGGGCCGGACGGTCCCGCAACGACCAGATCGCCACGCTGCTGCGGATGTGGTGGCGGGACACCGCCCGCCGGGTCGCCACCGGGGTGCTGGACGTGATCGACGCGCTGCTGGAGCGGGCCGCCGCGCACCCCGGCGCACCGATGCCAGGCCGGACGCACCTGCAGCACGCGCAGCCGGTGCTGCTGGCCCACCACCTGGCGGCGCACGCGCAGGCGCTGCTGCGGGACGTCGACCGGCTGCGCGACGCCGACCGCAGGACCGCGGTGTCGCCGTACGGGTCCGGGGCGCTGGCCGGCAGCTCGCTGGGCCTAGACCCGGAGGCCGTCGCCGCCGAGCTGGGGTTCACCGGCTCCTCGGCGAACTCGATCGACGGCACCGCGTCCCGCGATGTGGCGGCTGAGGCGGCGTTCGTGCTGGCCATGGTCGGTATCGACCTGTCCAGGATCGCCGAGGAAGTGATCGTCTGGGCGACCGTCGAGTTCGGCTACGTGACGCTGGACGACGCGTTCTCCACCGGCAGCTCGATCATGCCGCAGAAGAAGAACCCGGACGTGGCCGAGCTGGCCAGGGGCAAGGCCGGCCGGATGATCGGCAACCTGACCGGGTTGCTGGCGACCCTCAAGGCGCAGCCGCTGGCCTACAACCGGGACCTGCAGGAGGACAAGGAACCGCTGTTCGACTCCGCCGACCAGCTGGACCTGGTGCTGCCCGCGATGGCCGGCATGATCGGGACGCTGCGGTTCCACACCGACCGGCTGGCCTCGCTGGCGCCCGAGGGGTTCACCCTGGCGACCGACGTGGCCGAGTGGCTGGTCCGCGCGGGCGTGCCGTTCCGGGTCGCGCACGAGGCCGCCGGCGCCTGCGTGCGGTCCGCCGAGGCGCGCGGGGTCGGCCTGGACGAGCTGACCGACGCCGAGCTGGCCGCCGCGTCCCCAGCACTGACCCCGAAGGTGCGGGAGGTGCTCACCGTCGCCGGCTCGATCGGCTCCCGGGACGGGCGTGGCGGCACCGCGCCGGGACGGGTCGCCGAGCAGCTCGCCGAGCTGCGAACCGCCGTCGTCGAGGCCCGGGGCTGGGCCGGGCGACCGGCGACATCGCTGTCACCGTTGACTGGAGAATCCGCATGAGTACCCCGACCACCGACCTCTCGGCGGCACAGGCCGACTACGACGCGCTGGTCGCGCAGGGCATGACACTCAACCTGACCCGGGGCAAGCCGTCGGCCGAGCAGCTGGACCTGGCCTCGGCGATGCTCAGCCTGCCCGGCCCGGACGACCACACGGCCGCCGACGGTACCGACACCCGGAACTACCAGGGCCTGCAGGGTCTTCCCGAGGTGCGGGAGATCTTCAGCGAGGCGCTGGCCGTGCCGGTCGAGCAGCTCATTGCGTTCGGCAACTCTAGCCTGGAGCTGATGCACGACACGCTGGTGCACGCCATGCTCAGCCCGCTGCCGGGCGCGCGGGGCCGCTGGGTGGACGAGCCCAGGGTGGCGTTCCTGGCGCCGGTGCCCGGCTACGACCGGCACTTCGCGCTGTCCGAGCGGCTGGGCATCGAGCTGGTGCCGGTGCCGATGACCCCGGACGGCCCGGACATGGAGACCGTGGAGCGGCTGGTCGCCGACGACCCGTCGGTCAAGGGCATCTGGTGCGTGCCGAAGTACTCGAACCCGGACGGCGCGGTCTACTCCGAGGAAACGGTCCGGCGGCTGGCCTCGATGCCCACCGCCGCGCTGGACTTCCGGATCATGTGGGACAACGCCTACACGGTGCACACCCTCGCCGACACCCCGGCGCCGCTGGCCGACGTGCTCGCGCTGGCCGCCGAGGCGGGCAACCCGGACCGGCCGTTCGTCTTCGGGTCCAGCTCGAAGATCACCTTCGCCGGCGGCGGGGTGGCCTTCCTGGGGTCCTCGCCGACCAACGTCGACTGGTGGCTGAAGCTCACCGCGCTGCGCACCATCGGCCCGGACAAGACCAACCACCTGCGGCACGTCCGGTTCCTCAAGGACGCCGAGGGCCTGGCCGAGCACATGGGCAGGCACCGGGAGATCATCGCGCCGAAGTTCGCCGCCGTGCAGCGGGTGCTGCGGGAGAACTTCGCCGACACCCCCGGCGTGAGCTGGTCGGACCCCGAGGGCGGCTACTTCGTGGTGCTCACCGTGCCCGACGGGCTGGCCTCCGCGGTGGTGCGGCTGGCGAAGGCGGCCGGCATCGCGCTCACCCCGGCCGGCGCCACCCACCCGTACGGCAAGGACCCAAGGGACGCGATCATCCGGCTCGCCCCGACCTTCCCGGTGCTCGACGAGGTGGAGAAGGCGATGGCCGGCGTCGCGGTGTGCGTCCGGCTGGCGCTGGCCTCGGCGGGGCGCTGAGCCGGGTCGTGAGCGGGCCGCTGAGCCGCGACGAGCTCGCCGTCGACGTGCTCGCCGCGGCTCCCCGGCTGCTGGGCTGCATCCTCGAGGCGGATACCGGGGACGGCCCGGTGGCCGTGCGGCTGGTCGAGGTGGAGGCCTACCGGGGCGCCGACGATCCCGCCTCGCACAGCTTCCGCGGCCGGACCCCGCGCAACGAGGTGATGTGGGGTCCGGCCGGCCACCTGTACGTGTACTTCGTCTACGGCATGCACTTCTGCGCCAACATCGTGTGCCTGGACGACGGGGAGGCCGGCGCGGTACTGGTCCGCGCGGGCGAGGTGGTGGGTGACCCGTCGGTGGCCCGCGCCCGCCGCCCGCGCGCCCGGCGGGACGCCGAGCTGGCCAGCGGCCCGGCCCGGCTCGCCGCGCTGCTCGGCCTGAGCCGGGAGCACAACGGCGTCGACGTCACCGACCCGGGCTCGCCGGTGCGGCTGCGCGCGGGCGATCCGGTGCCACCCGGCTCGGTGCGCACCGGGCCGAGGGTCGGCGTGGCGGCCGCGCACCAGCTGCCCTGGCGGTTCTGGGTCGACGGGTCCCCGGCGGTGAGCAGGTACCGCCCCGGCCGGGGTGCGGTGCCGGCGGCGGTTCCCGGCCGCTGAGCAGCGCCGGTTGCCCGATGGGGGATGATCGGGCGGTGAGTGAGCACATTCTCGACGAGCTGGCCTGGCGCGGCCTGATCGCGCAGAGCACCGATCTGGACGCCCTGCGTCGTGACCTGGACGACGGCCCGCTGACCCTCTACTGCGGGTTCGACCCGACCGCGCCCAGCCTGCACGCCGGCAACCTCGTCCCGCTGCTCACCCTGCAACGCTTCCAACGCTCCGGGCACCGGCCGATCGTGCTGGCCGGCGGTGCCACCGGCATGATCGGCGATCCGAGGGACTCCGCGGAGCGGTCGCTCAACACGCTGGAGACGGTCACCGACTGGGCCGGCCGCATCCGCGGCCAGCTCGAGCGGTTCGTGCACTTCGAGGCCTCGCCGACGGGCGCGGTCGTGGTGAACAACCTGGACTGGACCGGCGAGCTGAGCGTGCTGGACTTCCTGCGCGACGTCGGCAAGCACTTCTCGGTGAACACGATGCTCGCCAGGGAGACGGTCAAACGCCGCCTCGACGGCGACGGAATGTCCTACACCGAGTTCAGCTACCTGCTGCTGCAGTCGCTGGACTACCTGCGGCTGTACCGGAGCGAGCGGTGTCGGCTGCAGATCGGCGGCTCCGACCAGTGGGGCAACATCATCGGCGGCGTCGACCTGGTGCGCCGCGTCGAGTCGGCCCCGGTGCACGCGCTGACCACGCCGCTGGTCACCGACGCGGAGGGCCGCAAGTTCGGCAAGTCCACCGGTGGCGGCAACCTCTGGCTCGACCCGGAGATGACCTCCCCGTACGCCTGGTACCAGTACTTCGTGAACGTCGGCGACGCGGACGTGGGCCGCTACCTGCGGATGTTCACCTTCCTGGAACGCGAGGAGCTGGACGCGCTCGCGGCGGAGACCGAGCAACGCCCCGGTGCGCGGGCCGCGCAGCGCCGGCTGGCCGAGGAGCTGACCACCACCGTGCACGGCGCCGAGGAGACGCGGCGGGTGCAGCTGGCGAGCCAGGCGCTGTTCGGGCGGGGGGAGCTCGCCGACCTGGACCCGGGGACGCTGCGCGCCGCGCTCGCCGAGATCCCGTCGACCACGCTGTCCGCCTCGGCCGGCCCGACGATCGTCGACCTGCTGGTGGAGACGGGGCTCGCGCCGAGCAAGGGGGCCGCCCGCCGGACGGTGGGGGAGGGCGGGGCGTACGTGAACAACGCGAAGGTGCTCGAGGCCGAGTGGACGCCCTCCACGGCCGACCTCCTGCACGGGCGTTGGCTCGTGATCCGGCGCGGCAAGCGTCACGCCGCGGGGGTCGAAATCCGGGGTCTCGACCCGCACGACCGTTCGTCGCAGCTCTGACCTGCGGAAATGCCGCCCGGCGCGAAAGGGGGGACCCGGTTTGACTCCGGGTTGGGAGGGTGTGTAACTTTCTCCATGTCGCCGAGAGCGGGGCGCGAGGAAGCGGAAAGACAGGAGCTTCCAGCCGCGAACCGGAGTTGGTGGCCACAAACTTTCGTAAGATTTGCAGGGCGTGCGGTTGCGGCCGCGTCTCGGACT
>DASXJJ010000208.1:0-7892 GCA_036497465.1 Pseudonocardia sp.
ATCATGCGCGTGAGGATGGCCGAAGTCAATGAACCCGCTGTTACGCTCGGTGGACAGTGCGTCGATCGGACCCGAGGGCACCGGGCGAACCATTGACCAGGGGCACGGAGAGCAGGGGCGACGTGGAGACGGCGAACGACCCACCGATCACGCTGCGCACACTCGCCGACCGTCTCGGGCTGAGCATCTCGACCGTGTCCCGGGTGCTGCACGCGAAGCCGGACGAGCAGATGCGGGCCGCGTCGGAGTCGACCGTCCAGCGCATCCGGGCGCTGGCCGACGAGCTGGGCTACCGGCCCAACCCGCACGCGACCAGCCTGCGCACCCGGCGGAGCAACCTGGTGGGCGTGCTGGTGCCCCGGCTCTCCGACATCGTGCTGGCCACCATCTACGAGGGCATCGAGGAGGCGGCGGCGGAGCACGGGTTCTCCACGTTCGTCACCAACACCCGCGACGTGCCGGCCATCCAACGCGCCCGCACCGAGATGGTGCTGGGCCGCCGGGTCGACGGGATGATCTTCGGCGATGCCTACGTGGACGGGCGGTTCCTCGACGAGATCGCGGCCCGGAAGGTCCCGTTCGTGCTGGTCAGCAGACGGGCCGGCAGCCACGTCTCGGTCACCTGCGACGACTACGAGGGCGGCCGGCTGGCGGCGCGACACCTGCTCGAGCTCGGCCACCGGTCGGTCGCCGTCATCGCCGGCGAGCCCTACGCGAGCACCGGGATCGACCGCACGGCGGGCTTCGTGGAAACCTACCGGGAGGCCGGGCTACCCGTGCCGGACCGCCGGATCCTGCACTCCCGGTTCGACGCGCCCGGTGGTCGCGACGCGGCCGACCACCTGCTCGGCGACGGGATCCCGCCCACGGCGATCTTCGCGGTGAACGACTTCGCCGCGATCGGGGCGCTCGGCGCGGCCCGCGACCGCGGCATGACCGTCGGCGTCGACCTGGCGCTCGTCGGGTTCAACGACACCTCGCTGGTGGCCGAGCTCCCGGTCGCGCTCACCACGGTCCGGTCCCCGATGCACACCATGGGCCGCCGGGGGCTGACCCTGCTCACCGCGCTGATCCGGGGTGACGGCGCGGTGTCCGAGCGGCTCGCCCCCGAGCTGATCGTGCGGGCCTCCACCGGCGGTCACCGCGGCACTCCGCTGCAGCTCGGGCCGCCGGCGACCGCCGGTCACCGCCGCCCGCCCCCGCGTCGTCGCCGGGGGTCGACCGCGACGGTGGCGGCCGGGCCGGAGGGACCGCCCGCCACCGGGTGACCGGAGCCGGGTCGCCCCCGGTCAGCGGGGGAGCTTGGCGGCCAGCAGGTCCACCGGGGTGATCGTCGGCGGCGTGCTGAACAGCTCCTCGGCGCGCTGCTCGATCGCCTCGCGGACCTTGCCGTCCAGGTGCGTCTGCCGGGCGTCCTCGGTATCGAAGGCGTCGAATATCCCGAAGGACGTCGGACCGACCCGGAACGCGAACCAGGTCAGCGTCCCCGGCTCCGCGTCGACGAGATCCTTCGCCTCGACGAGGAACCGGGCGACGTGATCCTGCGCGGCGAGGCGGCCGGCACACCCTGCCCACCGGGGCCGACCTCGGTGCGCTCGCTCCGCTCGGCGCGCTGGCGGCGGCCGACACGGTGATGATCCCCGGGGTGGAGCAGCCGCTCGCCACGCGGGCGGAGCCCCTCCTCGCCGGCCTGCGTTCGGCACTCGCTGCCGGGGCACGGATGGTGTCGTTCTGCGGTGGCGCGTTCGTCCTCGGCCTCGCCGGCGTCCTCGACGGCCGTCGGGCGACGACGCACTGGGTCCTGTCCGAGGAGTTCCGCGCCGCGTTCCCGCGCGTCCGCCTGGAGGTCGGGAAGCTCTACGTCGACGACGGGCCGGTGCACACCTCGGGCGGGATGTTCTCCATCGTCGACCTCTGCCTGCATCTGCTGGCCGAGGACCTGGGCCAGGCCTACGCCAACGACGTCGGACGGTTGCTGGTCAGCCCGCCGCACCGGCCGGAAGGCCAGGCCCAGTTCATCAAGGACTCCATCCGGATCGACAACGCCGCCCCGACGGGGTCGTTGCTGGCCTGGATCCGCGACCACCTCGACGAGCCGCTGCCGCTCGCCCGGCTGGCCGCGCACGAGCACGTCAGCGAGCGCAGCCTGGTGCGCAGGTTCCGCGAGGCCACCGGGTCGAGCGTCCTCGACTGGATCACCACCGAACGCGTCGCCCGGGCCAAGGCGCTGCTGGAGACCACCGATCGCGGCGTGACCGAGATCGCCGGGCTGGTCGGGTTCGGCTCGCTGGAGACCCTCCGGCGCAACTTCGAGCGACGGGTGGGGTGCGCGCCGACCGCCTACCGCGCCACCTTCCACGGCACCGCCGGCCCGCCGCGGTGCCCGGAGCCGGCGTCTCCCGGTGCTCCGACCGGATGATTGCCGCGCCGACCGCCGTCTCCTGAGGACGGAAACCCGTATCCCACGCGCCCGGCCCCGACGACCGGGCACACTCGAACGTGGCGGGTACGACGCGATCGTGTCGCCGGACGGGGGTGCGGGGCCTCGGAGCCGGGGAGCGCCGGTCACCGGCCTCGGCGTCTACGCCCGGCGGGTCCGCGCTGCGCGGGATTCGCGCGAATTGCGGCGTTCCGACGACCGGAGCCGTTACTCGGTAATTGTTCTTACGAATAGCTGATAAGTTGATAATTGAGCGCTTGACAATGCCGATAGGTCGACTCTTTACTGGTGTTCTCGTCGAATGATCCACATGGGGATCTTCCGACGGGAGACCCTGAGAGGAGATCGACAATGTCACGAAGCAAAGGCGGAGGGGACCGCCACGGGGGCGGTCACAACTGGGGGGGCGGCCACGATCACGATTGGGGCAGCCACTCGGACTGGGGCGGTTGGCACGACTCGCACAACTGGGGTGGCTGGAACGAATCGGCCGATTGGGGCGGATGGGGCGGCTGGGACCGTCACAGTGGCGGCTGGGGCTGCTGACCAGCCTGTTCGGTAGTTCTTCCTCGGCGGTGACAGGCCGAGGAACGCACTGACCAGGGGGCGAGGCTTCGTGGAGGCGGCGGCTCCTCCGGCACTCGGGGGGAGTCGCCGCAGCCGGTGCCGAGCGTCAATCAATGTGACCGGAAAGCGGGGTGCGGTGCCGTGCGCGCGATTCCGCTGTCCGCCGGGAAGATACCGCCGTCCCCCGGACCGGAGATGGGCGGTCACGCGCCGGAAATCCCCGTCGGCGAGATATTCCGCCGTTTCTGGCCGGACGCCCGAGGGCTGCGCGGGAAGATGGCACTCGGCCTGGTGCTGGTCATATTGGCTCCAGCCGCGGCGGCCGGCGAGCTGTGGATGTTCAAGATTCTCATCGATGACGTGCTGGTGCCGAGGAACATCGCCCTGCTGCCGACGGTGGCCGCGGCGTACCTGGGTCTGACCCTGGTCGGGGGCGGGTTGTCGTTCGCCAACCAGTACCGGCTCGGCGAGGCCAGCGCCTACCTGCCCGGATACGGCTACAGCATCCAGCGGTCCGCGCTGCTCGGCGCCCTCACCGCGCGGGCCGGCGCACTGGGGATCGAGGTGCGCCACGACCGCGCGCTGCGCCCCGCCGGCCCGCCGGCACTCCCGACACTGGAGGACGCGGACCTGGTCGTCGGCGCCGACGGCACCCACAGCGCGGTGCGCGCGCTGCACCGGGACGCCTTCGGGACGACGACCACGACCGGCGGCAACCGCTACATCCGGCTGGGTACCACGAAGGTCTTCGACCGGTTCACCTTCGCGCTCCAGCGGACCGGCGCCGGCTGGCTGTGGTTCCACGCGTACCCCTCCGGCGCCGCGCGCGGCGAGCCGGCCCGCTGGACACGCTTCACCGAGGTGGTGAACCGGACCTGGCACCACGGCAACACGGTGCTGCTCGGCGACGCGGCGCGCACCACCCACTTCACGATCGGCTCCGGCACCCGCCTGGCCATGATCGGCGCGGTCACCCTGGCGCAGAGCGTCTACGAGCACCGGGCCGTCGCCGATGCGCTGCGCGCCTACGAGGACCGGCGCCGGGGCGCGCTGGAGGCGACCCAGGCGTCCGCGCGGGCCAGCCAGGCCTGGTTCGAGCACCTGGACCACTACGCCGGCCAGGACGTCAGCGGCCTCGCCTACTCGATGTCCAGCAGGCAGGGCCAGCAGCCGCCGTGGCGCTACCAGAAACACCTGATGGCCCAGCTTGCGATCGCGCGCGGCACCCGGCGCCGCTACGACACCGTGCGGCGCTGGTACTTCGCGGGCCGGCGTGGCGAGGCCCCGCTGACGCCGCCGATCCGCACCCCGCACGCCACCTTCCCGGGGGCGACTGACCGCGCCCCGACCCACCCGCAATCCCATCCACCGAGCCATCCACCCGAACCGGAGACGGAGACGCCATGTCGGTGACCCAGCACAGCCGGAAAGACAACCCACTGGCCCAGCGCGGTGTCCTACTCACCGGACTGCGGGTGTTCGCGCTGCTGAGCGTGCTCAACGTGGTGCTGCAGGGGGTGAGCGCGGGGGAGGTCCTCATGCGCAACCACACCGCGCTCACCCTGCACGAGACCGGTGCCATCGTCATCCACGTGCTCGCCGGCATCACCGCCGTCCTCGCCGCGCTGATCTGGTTCTCGACGAGACGGGGGTTGTGGAGCGTGGTCGTCGCCACGCTGGTGTTCATCGCGACCTTCGTCCAGGCCGCCTACGGTCACGGCCGGACGCTGTACATCCACGTCCCGCTGGCCATGCTCATCACCGTCGGCGCCGTGTGGCTGCTCACCTGGAGCTGGACCGGCGCCGGCCGGCCCGCCGACGCCGCGGCCCACGGCGGCCGCTGACCGCCGGTCGACGCGCGCAAGGCTGGGCCACTCTCAGCAACCGGAGGTCGCCGCGCGTAACCGCAACCACCCCCGCGCGTTAATGTGTAGTGATCCTACTGCGCGGACCGGTCGGGTGCGTGGGCGCGGCTCACGGATGAGCTGAGGTGTCGACATGGTTTCAGTGGCCAGTACCGGCCGGGTGGACCGAGCTCACCGGGTGGGGCACCGGCGCGCGGCGCCGACCGCGGTGGTGCTGGGCGGCGGAGCGGTGGAGGTGGTCCGGGCTCTCCAGCTCGCCGGTATCCCGACCGTGGTCGTGGCCCCGCCGACCGATGCCTCCCGGTACTCGCACTGGTCGAGGCGGCTGTTCGACTGGGACTGGACCCAGCCCCTCGAGGCGCACGACACGGCGCTGGCGGACCGGCTGGTCGACTGGGCGGTGACCCAGCCCGAGCCTCCGGTGCTGTTCTGCTGCTCCGACCAGCCGATGATCTTCGTGTCCCGGTACCGGGACCGCCTCGCCGCGGGCTTCCGATTCGTGATCCCCGGCGACGGGCTGGTCGAGGCGTTGGCGGACAAGGCCCAGTTCGCCGAGCTGGCCGACCGTCTCGGACTTCCGGTGCCGGCCACCCTGGTCCTCCCGCCCGGCCGGCCCGACGGCGAGCCGCCGGACCTGTCGGCGGTGGGGTACCCGCTCGTCCTCAAGCCCGAGCGGCGTGACCGGGCCTGGCGTGGGGTCACCGACGCGCGGGACGTCAAGGTCAAGGCGCTGGTCATCGACTCGCCCGAGCAGCTGCGGGAGAGGTGGCCCTCGATGGCGGCGCTGGGACGCACGCTGGTCGCCCAGCGCTACGTCGAGGGGCCGGAGAGCGCGATCGAGAGCTACCACGTCTACGTCGACGGGGCGGGCCGGATCGCCGCCGAGTTCACCGGCAGGAAGATCCGCACCTATCCGGTCAGCTGCGGCTTTACCACCGCGCTGTCCATCACCGACGTTCCGGACGTGCGGGAGCTCGGCCGCGACCTCGTCGAGCTGCTTCAGCTGCGCGGGGTCGCCAAGTTCGACGTGAAGCGGGACCCGGCCGGCCGGCTGTTCCTGTTCGAGATCAACGCCCGGACCAGCCTCTGGAACCACCCGGGGGCACGGGCCGGGGTCAACATCCCGGCGGCGGTCTACTCCGACCTCACCGGCCGTGTCCCACCCCGGCTGGCCCGCCACCCGCGCCCCATCCGCTGGGTCCACCCGAAGGACGTGCTCGCCGCTCGGGACAGCGGCGTGCCGCTGGGGCGTTGGCTGGCCTTCGCCCTGCGGGCGCGCGCGAAGGCCTTCTGGTCGTGGCGCGACCCGATGCCGTTCGTGGCTATGGCGGGAGCGCGGCTGCGGCGTGGCGAGCTCACCTGAGAGGCATTCGATGACCAACCGGGTGGATCACCCAGGACTGCTCACCGACCTGTCGGTCACGGTCGGCGCCGCGCCGGGGCCGGCCCCGCTCGCCGCGTGGGACGAGCTCGTCGCCGCCGGGCCGGACAGCGACGTCGCCCAGCTCAGCGCCTGGGCGGCGGTCCGCGCGCACGCCGGCTACACGCCGCTGTACGTCCTGGCCTGGTCGGGGCGCCGGCTTCTCGGTGGTGCGATGGTGCTGCGCCGCGCGGTCCGGGGCGTCGGGCGGATCGGCTACCTCCCCTACGGCCCGGTCATCGCCGACGGAGATCCGGCCCTCGCCGGCCCCGGCGCCCGGCAGGTGGTGGTGGAGGCGCTGGCGTCGGCGTTGAGCTCGGTCGCGTCTGATCACCTGGCGCTGTTCGTCCAACCGCCGTCCGGCGGCGCCGACATCGCCCGAGCCCTGCTCGACCGGGGGTTCCGGACCTCTACCGCGGGCGTGGCCCCGGCCGCGACGATCCGGGTCGACCTCGACCGGTCCGAGGACGAGCTCCGCGCCCGGCTCACCCGGCGGCTGCGGACCTGGACCCGGCAGTGGCCCCAGCGAGGAGTCACCGTACGGGTCGGAACCGCCGCCGACGTCCCGATCCTGGCCCGGCTAGCGGCGGACACCGCCCGGTTCCAGGGCTTCGCGCCGTTTCCCACCGAGTACCTGGACATGACCTACCGGCAGCTGAGCCCCGGCGGCCACGCCGTCCTGATGATCGGGGAGCTGCACGGCCGGCCGGTGGTGGCCGAGCTGCTCACCGGTGCCGGCAGCGTCCTCAAGAGCCGGATCACCGGGCTCGACCGCTCCTCGCAGGAGGCCGCGAAGCTCAACGCAGCCAGCGCGGTGATCTGGGAGACGATCCGGTGGGGCCGGCGGAACGGCTACCGCGCCTACGACTTCGGCGGGGTGCGTCCCGAGTCGGTCCCGTTGCTGCGCGACCCCGGGGGCGCCGCGCAGGACGCGCTGCCCGGCCCGGACCTGTTCAAGACGAAGTTCGGTGGCGACCTGCACGTGTATCCGCCCGCGGTGGAGCTCATCCCGTCCCGGGTGGTCCGGCGCGGCTACGACCTCCTGCGCCGGGGTGGCCAGGACGGCGCCGGCGCCATGATCATCGACCGGGTCCGGGAGGCCCTCCGGGGCGGCCGCTGACCACCGCACCACCCGGTTGTCACCGGGACGGTGGTGGGCCCGGCCACCGGTCCCGGGGGCGGGCGCGCAGCATCACTCCCCGGGGAACCTGTCATCCCTGATTCGTCGCATGATGTGATGGTTCCAGGCAGTGGACCAGCGGACGGTCAACGAGACCCAGCGTCCGGGAAGCGCTGTGCCCGACCGCGCCGCGGCCCTCGGCACCCGTGGGATGACGGAGGGGAACGTGACGGGTCCGGTCGTCCAGCCCGGCTACGGCATGCTGGTCGCGTTGGTGGCGCTGGTGGCCCTCGCGGTGTCGGTGGCGGTGCTGGCCGGCCTGCGCGTCGGCCCCGGGATCGCGGTGGCGGCGGTGCGCGCCGCCGTCCAGCTCGCGGCGGTGTCCGCGGTGATCGTGGCGGTGGCCCGTTCGGTCTGGCTGACCGTCTTGTTCGTGCTGGTGATGTTCGGTGCCGCGACGTGGACCTCGGCGCGCCGCGT
>DASXJJ010000209.1:0-4721 GCA_036497465.1 Pseudonocardia sp.
CGGGCTGGCACTCCGGGCTGGCACTCCGGGCTGGCACTCCGGGCTGGCACTCCGGGCTGGCACTCCGGGCTGGCACTCCGGGCTGGCACTCCGGGCTGGCACTCCGGGCTGGAAACCCCGGCCTGGAAACCCCGGCCTGGAAAGCCCGGCCGGGGACAGCTAGCCGCCGGAGGCGACGACTCCCCGGTCGTGCAGCCGGGCGATCTCCCCGGAGTCCAACCCGAGCAGGTCGCCGAGCACCTCGTCGGTGTCCCTGCCCAGCACCGGCGCCGTCCCGGCCGGGCCGTGGTCGCCGTTCCAGCGCAGCGGCGACCGGGCGGTGATCGAGGCCCGGCCGCCGCCCATCGGCATCTCGGTCAGCACCGGGTACGCACCGGCCCGCCGGGCGGACACCACGTCACCCATCCCCTGGTAGCGACCCCACAGCACCCTGGCCTCGTCCAGCTCCCGGCTCACCTGAGTCAGGTTCCGGGCCAGGAACCACGGCTTGAGCACCGCGGCGATCGTCTCCCGCAGCCGGTAGCGCTCCGACTCGCTGGTCAGGTCGGCGTCCAGGGCGTGCTCCAGCGCGGCGAACACCTCCGCGGTGCCGGTGACCGTGCGCAGCGCGTTCCACTGGCCCTCGGTCAGCGCGACCACCATCACCCGCTGGCCGTCCGAGCAGGCGAAGTCGACCCCGAAGCTGCCGTAGACGTGGTTGCCGTGCCGGGGCCGCTCGGCGCCCCGGTCGGTTATCTCCGACAGCCAGCCCAGGTTCGCCACCCCGGCCAGCGCCACGTCGGCCAGCGCCAGCTCGATGTAGACACCTCGGCCGGTGCGGTCGCGGTCGTACAGCGCGGCGAGCACCCCGGTGGACACGCTCAGCCCGGTCACCAGGTCCCAGGCCGGGAGCACGTGGTTGACCGGGGCGCCGCCCTCCTCGGTGCCGGTGATCCGCGGGATGCCGACCTCGGCGTTGACCGTGTAGTCCACCGCCGGCCGCCCGTCCGGGTAGCCCTGCACCCGCAGGTGGATCAGGTCGGCCCGGTGCTCGGTGAGCGCCGCGTTGGACATCCAGCGGCGGCCGACCACGTTGTCCACCAGCACGCCCCGGTCCTGTCCCGGCGCGGCGACCAGCGCGATGACCAGCTCCTGGCCCTCGGGCGAGCGCATGTCCACCGCGACCGAGCGCTTGCCCTTGTTCAGCGAGGTCCAGTAGTAGGACTCGGCGTCCGGCGGGCCGCTGCCGTCGCCCACCACCGGCCACCGGCGGTAGTCGCTGCCACCGCCGATCGGGTCGACACGGACCACGTCGGCGCCGAGCTGCGCCAGCGTCATGCCACCGGTGGGACCGGCGACGAAGCTGGCGCACTCGACGACGTGCAGGCCCTCCAACGGGCGGCTCATCGGCCGGCCCCGCGCGAGGACGGGTGTGGCGGGGTCAGCGGGCTCCGGAGCGGTTCGGGCACCGGGCGACCCTACTGCGGCCGCCCGGCGGTACCCCCGAGCCGCGCCCGGTGCCCGCCGGGCATCCCCCGCTCAGGCGCCCTTCGCCGCCCGGAACCCGGCCTCCAGGTCGGCCTTGATGTCCTCGATGCCCTCCAGCCCCACCGACAGCCGGACCAGGCCGGGGCCGACACCGGTGGCCAGCTGCTCCTCGCCGGACAGCTGGCTGTGCGTGGTGCTGGCCGGGTGGATCACCAGGCTGCGCACGTCGCCGATGTTGGCCAGGTGGCTGTGCAGCTCCAGACCCTCGACGAACTTCTTGCCCGCCTCCACGCCGCCGCGGATGTCGAAGGCGACCACGGCGCCCGCGCCGCGCGGCAGGTACCTCTGCTGCAGCTCGTGCCACGGGCTGGACGGCAGGCCGGCGTAGTACACCTTCTCCACCTCGTCGCGGCCCTCCAGCCACTCGGCCACGGCCTGCGCGTTGGCGACGTGCCGCTCGATCCGCAGCGACAGCGTCTCGATGCCCTGGATCAGCAGGAAGCTGTTCAACGGGGCGATGGCCGGGCCGAGGTCGCGCAGCAGCTGAACCCGCAGCTTGATCAGGAAGGCCAGCGGGCCGAGCGCCTCGGCGTAGTTCAGCCCGTGGTAGCTCGGGTCCGGCGTGGTCAGCCCGGGGTACCGGTCCGCGTGTGCGGCCCAGTCGAAGTTGCCGGAGTCGACGACCACGCCGCCGATGGAGGTGCCGTGCCCGCCGAGGAACTTCGTGGCGGAGTGCACCACGATGTCCGCGCCGTGCTCGAACGGCCGGACCAGGTACGGGGTGGGCACCGTGTTGTCCACCAGCAGCGGCACGCCGGCCTCGTGCGCCACGTCGGCGACGGCCCGGATGTCCAGGATGTTGCTCCGCGGGTTGCCGATGCTCTCCGCGTAGAAGGCCTTGGTGTTCGGCCGGACCGCCGCCCGCCACTCGTCCAGGCTGTCCGGGTCGTCCACGAAGGTCACGTCGATACCCAGCTTGGGCAGCGTGTAGTGGAACAGGTTGTAGGTGCCCCCGTAGAGCGAGGCACTGGAGACGAAGTGATCGCCCGACTCGGCGAGATTCAGGATGGCCAGCGTCGACGCGGCCTGCCCGGAGGCCACCGCGAGCGCCCCGATCCCGCCCTCCAGCGCGGCGACCCGCTGCTCGAGGACGTCCTGCGTCGGGTTCATGATCCGGGTGTAGATGTTGCCCGTCTCGGCCAGCCCGAACAGCGCTGCCGCGTGGTCGGTGTCCCGGAAGCTGTAGGAGGTGGTCTGGTAGATCGGGGTGGCCCTGGCGCCGGTGGTCGGGTCGGCGGTGGCACCCGCGTGCACCTGCTTGGTCTCGAAGGACCAGGCGGCGGTGGAGTCGGCGGCGTTCTCGGTCATGACGGTTCTCCTGGGCGTGCGACGAACGAGTGGAACGGGCGGACGTGTCGGATCGGGCCGGATCGGCCGGGGCCGGCGGGCACATGCCCGCGGCCGGGGTGTCGGCGGCGGATCAGCGGCGGATCAGCGGCGGATCAGCGGCGGATCAGCGGCGGATCAGCGGCGGGGACGACAGACCGCGCTGGTCGTTCGCATGAGGTCGACGTGTCGACGGACCACGAGGCGGATCACGACGTGACCGTAGCCCCGCTCCCCGGGGCGCACAACAGTCTGCCGGCCGGCCCCCGTACGAGCGGTGGTACGGATGTCGGACACCGTGCCGGGTACCCACCCGGTGTCCACCGACGACCCGCTGCCCGACGGCCGGCGGGCGGGGGTGGAATGATCGTGAAGTCGAATGACCCTGAGGAGGACGAACGGTCGTGGCTGAGGTCGACAGCATCCGGGTGTACCGAGGCATCTACGGCGGATTCTCGCTGGCCATGAGCGAGGCGGCGGACGGGGTGTCGTTCCAGAACCTGCCGTCCTCGGACGAGATCGCCCGCGTCGCGTTCTCGCTGGCCAGCGAGGTGATCGAGGCGGACGACAGGCCCACCATGACCGGTGCGCAGCAGGAGTTCAGCGCGATGACCGTGGTGCTGGCCGTGCTGGAGCGCCACGGCGACACCGCCGACCTGACCGCGGCGGCGGTCACCGCGGGGCTGCGCGAGGTGTGGCGCCTCGTCGGGGGGCAGTGGCCGACGGCGCAGACCTGACCCTCCCGCCCCCGGCCTCACCGGGGGACCGTCGCGCCGCCGGGCCGGAGAAACTCGCGGACGGCCTGGTCGTAGCGCTCCGGGTCGGCGTTCCACAGCTGGGTGTGCGCGGCGCCGGCGAACTCAACATAGCGCAGCCGCCAGTCCCGGGCGCCGGCGGCGAAGCGGCGGGCCACCGAAGCCGGCACCAGCGTGTCGGCGCTGCCCTGCAGGAGCAGGAGCGGCGGGCGCACCGAGGGTGGTCGGCCGGTCAGGTCCAGCTCGGCCGGGTGCACGCCGGTGCGCCACCCGACGAACAGCTCGGCGGCCCACTCGGTCACGGCGGCGAGCCGGCCCTCCCGCGCCTGGTAGCTCATCGTCGCCGGCACGCTGAGCACCGGTGAGTCGAACACCACCGCGCTGACCAGCGGCGCGTCCGGCGAGTGGCGCAGGAACTGGGTGATCGCCGACGCCCCCATCGACCAGCCGTAGAGCACCACCCGGTGGGCACCCCGGGCGCGGGCCAGCCGGACCGCGGCCTCGACGTCGCGCCACTCGCTGCCGCCCAGGTGGTTGAGCCCGTCCGGCGAGCGCGGCGCGCCGCGGTCGTTGCGGTAGCCGATGTCCAGCACCGGCAGGCCCTCGGCGTGCAGCGCGGGCACCGCGCGCAGCGGCTCGGCCCGGTTGGCGTTCAGCCCGTGCACGGTGATGGCCCAGGTGTCCGGGGTCGGCTGCTCGGGGATGTCGGAGGCGGCCGGGGCCACGGCCGCCGCGGGCGCCGCGGAGACCGGCGGGGTGGCGGGGCTGGGCGGGATCAGCCAGGCCGGGAACGGGCCGAGCTCGCCCGGCACGTCCACCCGCGCGTAGGGCAGGCCCAGCGCGGTGCCCGGATTCCCGGCGAACGACCAGGAGATCGCCACCCGGGTGCCCGGCGGCGGCGCGGCCCCCTGGGTGACCGCGCGTTGCACCCGCCCCGGCGCGCGGCCCAGCACCGGCCCCACCCAGGCGGTCCCGCCCGGCCACGCCAGCTGGTACTGGCCGGGGCGGACGGTGTCCGACGACGCGCTGAGGGTGACCCGCTGCTCCGGTCCGGCGCCGTCGACCCCGAGCCCGGTGACCGGGAGCCGGCCGGCCACGGAGTGCGGCCCCACG
>DASXJJ010000210.1:0-15004 GCA_036497465.1 Pseudonocardia sp.
GCCGGCCGGTGGTGCCGGAGGTGTAGGCCAGCAGCGCGGTCTCCGTGCCGAGCAGCGGCACGTGCGGGTCCGTCGCGTCGTCGTCCACGCGGCCGGCCAGCCAGCCGTCCAGCCCGTCGCCCTCGGCCCGGTCCGGGTCGAAGGCGACGATCTCGAACCGGTGGTCGCTCAGCTGCTCCGCCTCGCCCGCGACGCCGGCGAACTCCTCGCTGGCGACGACGAGCGGGGGCCGCGCGTCGTCGATGATCCGGGCGAGCTCGTGCGCGGTGCACCGCCAGTTGAACGGGGCGATCGAACAGCCCGCCTTCATCGCGCCGAACCAGACCTCGAAGAACTCGACGGAGTTCTTGGCGAGGAACCCGATGGCCGATCCCGGCTGCGCCCCGGACGCCTGGATGGCCCGCGCGATCCGGCTCGACCGGGAGTCCAGCTCCCGGTAGCTGACCTCGCGCTCACCGTAGGTCAGTGCCCGGCCCTCGGGGTTCTCCTTCGCCCAGTGGCGGACGATGTCGGCCGTGGTCCGGATGTCTGCGTACCGCCACATGGACGCTCCACGGGTCTGCGGGTGGGTCTCGCGGGTGGGTCTCGCGGTGGGCCTCGCGGTGGGCCTCGCGGTGGGCCTCGTCCCGCGAGATGGTAGGTCCGCCGCCGGGCCCGGCATACCTCCCTGGGTGGGATCTTCGGTGGCCGCCGGGGGGTGCTCCGCGGGCCTCCGACGGGGCCCCGGATGGATCACCGCGGTGTGGTTGGATCGGCCCGTCGCGCGCGAAGAGCACGGAGGAGCAGCTGATCATGGGTGCCACGCCGCTGGCCGGGTCCGGGGTCGTCGTGCTGGGCGGCTCCGCGGGTGTCGGCCTCGAGTCGGCGGCCCAGTTCGCCGAGCACGGCGCGCGCGTGCTGCTGCTCGGGCGGAGCGTCGAGCGCGGCCGGGCGGCGTGCGACGCCGTCCGGGAGCGGGTACCGAACGCCGACGTCGGATTCGTCCGGGCCGACGCGAGCGACACCGCCGAGGCCCACCGCGCGGAGCGGGAATGCCGCGACCGGCTCGGCGCGATCGACACGCTGATGTGCACGACGGGTCCGAGCGAGCCCCCTCGGCTCCTGGCCGGAGTTCCGGCGGAGAACATCGAACCGCGCATCACCGAGATCATTCTCCCGCCGCTGCACATGATGCATGCGGTACTGCCCGCGATGCGCGAGCGGGGGCGCGGCGCGATCGTGAACGTGGCCTCCGACGCCGCCAAGGTGGCGACCCCGGGGGAGACGCTGATCGGCGCCGCCATGGCGGCCATCGTGATGTTCTCGAAGGCGGCGGCGCTGGAGGTGAAGCGCGAGGGGGTACGGATCAACGTAATCACCCCGTCGCTGATCGCCGACACGCCGGGTGCCGCGCTGATCGCCGGCGAACCGTTCAGCGCGAAGATGTTCGAGAAGGCCGCCGCGATGGCGCACCTGGGTGTGGCCGAGGCCGAGGACCTGGCGGCGATGGCCGTGTTCCTGGCCAGCCCGGCGACCCGGCGGGTGACCGGCCAGACCATCAGCATCAACGGGGGCATCTCGGTCGCCTGACGCGGTCCCACCTCTCCACATCAACGGCGGATGACGGGCGACCACCCCGATCCGGGCCGTCCGTGAAGGTCCGGTTTCCGTTGTGGAACACGCCTGTCCCGGTGGCCGGCCCGCGCTTAGCGTCGGGTGACCGATTGGTCGGACCAGTCGACCTCTCGGACCACGTGACCACCCGGGTCGCGGCGGACCGGCCAGGGAGTGGAGCGCTGATGGCGGATCTCGTCCTGACCGGCGCCCGGGTGCCGGGCAGCCCGTCCCCGACCGACATCGCGGTCGAGGCGGGCCGGATCAGCTGGCTCGGTGAACGCTTCCCAGGCACCGCCGACACGGTGATCGACTGTGCCGGGGACGCCGTCCTCCCCGGGCTGGTGGAACCGCACGTCCACCTGGACAAGGCGCTGCTCGACGCCCAGCGGCCGAACCTGGAGGGCACCCTGGCCGGCGCGATCGCGGTCACCGGCGAGCTCAAGCGCGCGTTCACCCCGGCGGCCGTGCACGAGCGCGCCGCCCGGGTGCTCGAGCAGGCGGTCGGCCACGGGACGACCCTGATCCGGACGCACCCGGACGTCGACCCGCTCGTCGGGCTGCTCTCGCTCGAGGTGATGCTGGCGCTGCGCGAGGAGTACGCCGACCTGGTGGACCTGCAGGTCGTCGCGTTCCCGCAGGAGGGGATCCTGAAGGCGCCCGGCACCCACGACCTGCTCGTCGAGGCGCTGCGCCTCGGTGCCGACGTGGTCGGCGGGTGCAGCTACATCGAGGGTTCGCTCCAGGACTGCCGCCGGCACGTGGACCTCGTGTTCGCGCTGGCCGAGCGGTTCGGGGTGCCGGTCGACATCCACGCCGACTTCGCCGACGACGCCACCGACGCCCGGTTCGCCCTCGCCGGCCACCTCGCGGACCGGACCCGCGCCCACGGCATGGCCGGCAAGGTCACGCTCGGGCACATGACCTCGCTGGCCGGGCTCGAACCGGACGCGCGCAAGCGGGTGATCGCCGACCTGGCGGACGCCGGCGTGGCGGTCGTGGTGCTGCCCGCGACCGACATGCACCTCGGCGGGCGGGCCGACGAGCGCAACGTGCGCCGGGGCATCGCGCCGGTCCGCGAGCTGCTCGAGGCGGGCGTGCGTACCGGGCTGTCCTCGAACAACATCCGCAACGCGTTCACCCCGTTCGGCAACGCCGACGTGCTCGACATCGCCCTGTTCCTCGCCCAGACCGCGCACCTGTCCAGCCCCGACGACCTCGCGCGGCTGGTCGAGATGGCCACGACGGACGGCGCCCGGATCGTCGGGGCCGACCGGCACGGCCTGCGGGTCGGGGCCGACGCGGACCTGGTGGTGCTCGCGGCGCCGACCGCCGCGGAGGCGCTGCTGCGGCGGGCGCACCGCCGGGTCGTGGTCAAGCGGGGCCGCGTGGTGGCGACGACCGAGACCCGGACCCGGGTGCACCGCACCGAAGGACGCTGAACCGAGGCCGACCGACCGAACCGACACCCGACCCTTGCGAGGTACCCCGTGCGACTGCGCATCCCGAACGAGATCTTCTCCTCGGTGCTCGCCGCGACGACGGCGTTCATCGGCGGCAACGCGCTCGACCTCCCGGTCTGGGCGATCTTCATCGGCTGGGCGGCCACCTACCTGGCCGGCGGGCCCACCCGCGCGACGCTGACCCGGCTGTACCCGGCCATGCTCGCCGGCTCGGTCTTCGCGCTGGTGATCGTGCTGATCGACACCGCGCTGGGCACCTCGCTGGGCAGCGGCCAGCTCGCCGAGGACGTCGTGCTGGGGGTGGTCATCCTGCTGGTCAACACGGCGCTGATGTACGCCGGCCGGACGCGGCTGCTGGCCCTGGTCCCCGGCATGTTCCTCGGCTTCGCGTCCTACTTCGCCACGATGTTCGGCGGTTTCGGCGCCGTGCCGCACAATCCGTTCGTGGCCTGGCTGTCGGTGGTGGCGATGCTGGCCGTCGGCCCGCTGTTCGCGCTGCTCGCGCACGCGGTCGCCGCGCGGCCGGCCGAGCGGGCGGCGCCCCACCAGCGTGCCGACGAGCACCCTGCCGACGAACGCCGGGAGACCGCCGCATGACGACGCCCGTCCCGCCGTTGCCCCGACGGCGCACCCAGGGCGTGGGGGTCGAGATCGCCGCGCACCTGGAACGGCTGATCGCGATCGGCGAGCTCGCCTCCGGGACACGCCTGCCCGCCGAGCGTGAGCTCGCCGGGTCGCTGCGGGTGTCCCGGGGCTCGCTGCGTGAGGCGCTGCGGCAGCTGGAGGCCAAGAGCCTGGTCGAGCGGGTGCAGGGCCGGGGCACCGTGGTCGTCCCGGCGCCGCCGAGGGTCACCGAGCTGTCCCGTGGGTTCACCGACGTGGCGAAGGAGCTCGCCGACGTCGCGGAGCTGCGGTCGGTCGTCGAGCCGAGGATCGCCGAGTTCGCGGCGCTGCGGGCCACCCCGTCCGACCTGCTCCAGCTCGAGGAGATCCTGCACGCCTCGCACGACGGGCTGATGGCGGCCGAGTCGCTGCGGCTGGACATCGAGTTCCACTCCGCCCTGGCCCGGGCCAGCCAGAACCCGCTGCTGGCCACGGTGAACACGGTGGCCTGCTCGTGGACCGGCGACGTGCGCCGCCGCTCGCACACGACGCGGCGAGCCCGGCGGATCTCCGTCGAGGGACACCGGGCCATCTTCGCCGCGGTGCTCGCCAGGGACGGCGCGGCGGCCGCCACGGCGATGGGGGAGCACCTGGCCGACGTGGCGGCGCTGACCCGCGCGGCCACCGAGAGCGACGGATGACCGCGGGCTCCGGGCCGACCCGGGTGGAGCGGGCGCTCGCCGCCGTGCCGCCGCTGCAGCCGGGCTGCCCTCCCGCGCCGGCGACGCACTACCTCCCGGCCACCGTGGACACCGTGCTGTGGGGCTGGCTGCCGTCCGGACGGGACCGGCCGGTGCTCGAGGTGGCCCCCGGCGACCTGGTGTGCGTCGACACGGTCAGCCACGAGGGCATCCTGGCCGACCAGGGCCGCGACCCGACGGCCTTCTTCGGCGCGCTCGGGGTCCCCGGCGAGGCGGTGCTGGCCGACGCCGTCGAGCTGGCCGCGTCTTCGACGCCGAACGAGGCGGCGGTCGACGGCCCGCACGTGGTGGTCGGGCCCATCGCGGTGACCGGGGCGGAGCCCGGCGACGTGCTGTCGATCACCGTGGTCGACCTGCTGCCCCGGGTGCCGTACGGGCTGGTCTCCAGCCGGCACGCGAAGGGGGCGCTGCCCGGCGAGGTCCTGGACGCCGGCGAGGTGTTCAGCGCGTTCTGCCTGGTCGAGCCCGGCGGCCACGGCGACCCCGCCGGCGAGCCCGTCGGGTCGATCGCGCTGCGCCCGGACGACCCGGAGCGGCGCGCGCGGTTCCCGCTCGCGCCGTTCCTCGGCCTGATGGGGGTCGCCGACGCCCGGCGACTGCACTCCGTGCCGCCCGGTGCCCACGGCGGCAACGTCGACGTCGCGCTGCTCGGCGTCGGCAGCACGCTGCACCTGCCGGTCCAGGTCCCCGGCGCGCTGGCCTACGTCGGCGACCCGCACTTCGCGCAGGGCGACGGGGAGGTGGCGCTGACCGCGTTCGAGGCCCCGCTGCGGGCCACGGTCCGGCTCGACCTGGTGCCGGCGGCCACCGCGCGGGAGCGGTTCGGCCCGCTGCGCGGACCGGTCGCGGAGACGCCCGAGCTGTGGATCCCGATCGGCCTGGACAGGGACCTCGACGAGGCGATGCGATGCTGCGTGCGCCAGTCGCTGGACCTGCTGGAGGTGCGCTACGGCATGGACCGGCGGCAGGCCTACGCCTACCTGAGCGCCGCCGCCGACTACTCGGTGTCCCAGGTGGTCGACGTCGTCAAGGGCGTGCACGGAGCGATCCGCAAGAGCGACTTCCGGTAGGGACGATGGTGGAGATCCTGGCCCCGCACCCGGTCCCGGGCGGGCTGCTGGACGCGTTCTGGGCCTACGATCGCGCGTTGCTGGCCAACGACACGGCCACCCTCGCGGCGCTGTTCGCGCCCGGCCCGGACACGCTGCGCGGCGACGGCTCGCGGGTGCTGGTCGGCCACGACGAGATCACCGGGTTCCGGGCCGGGCGGACCAGCATCCCGACCCGCCGGGTGACCCGGGTGCACGTGCGCCCGCTCGCGCCCGACACGGCGCTCGTCGTCGCCGAGACGGCGAGCCCGGACGGCCGGTCGGTCGGCCTGCAGACCCAGGTGTGGCGGGCGGTGGGTGGGCGCTGGCGGGTGTGCGCCGCGCACGTGAGCGCGCCTCCGGCGCCAGCGGCACCGGCGCCGGCACCAGGACTGGACCGCGCGATGTGGCGGGTGCTCGGCGACCCGTTGCTGGCCGGGGCACCGCACGGGCCGTTGCGCGGGCTCACGGTGGCGGTGAAGGACCTGTTCGCCGTGCGGGGCAACCCGGTCGGTGCCGGCAACCCGGCGTGGCTGGCCGAGGCACCGGTGGCCGGGGAGCACGCCGCCGCCGTGGCCGACCTGCTCGCCGAGGGCGCGGCCGTCACCGGGATCGCCCGGACCGACGAGTTCGCCTACAGCGTGGCCGGCACGAACGCGCACTACGGCACACCGCCCAACCCGGCGGCCCCGGACCGGGTGTCCGGCGGGTCGAGCAGCGGGCCGGCCAGCGCCGTGGCCACCGGCCTGGTGAGCGTCGGGCTGGGCACCGACACCGCGGGCTCGATCCGCGTCCCGGCGTCCTACCAGGGGCTCTTCGGGCTGCGCACCACCCACGGCCTGGTCGACCGCGCCGGCGTGCTGCCGCTGGCGCCCAGCTTCGACACGGTCGGCTGGCTGACCCGGGACGCGTCGACGCTGGCCGCGGTGGCGGACGCCGTGCTCCCGTCGACCCCGCGCACGCCGCTGCGCCTCGGGCTGGTGATCCCGGCGGTGACCGGGGGCGGCCCGGTCACCGCGGCGCTCACCGACGCGGTCCGGGGGCTCGTCGACGGCGGCGTGCTGTCCGACGTCGACACGGCCGACATCCCGGACGAGGTCCTCGACGGGTGGTGGCGGGCCTTCCGGGCGGTGCAGGGGCACGAGGCGTGGGCGGCGCACGGGGCGTGGGTCGAGGCCCATCCCGGGGCGCTCGGACCGGACGTCGCCGCGCGGTTCGCCACCGCCGCGCGGGTGACCGCCGACGAGGCGGCACGGGCCCGGGACGTCGTGCGGAGCGCGCGGGACCGGCTCCGGGGGCTGCTCGGTCCCGGCACGGTGCTGCTGCTGCCGAGCGCGTCCTCGGCCGCCCCGCCGCGCGACACCGACCCCGGCAGCGCCGACCTCGAGGCGGCCAGGGCGGCCACGCTGCGGATGACGTGCCTGGCCGGCCTGGCCGGTGCCCCCGCGCTGTCGCTGCCGCTGGCCGAGGTCGACGGCGCACCGCTGGGGATCACGGCGATGGGGGCGCCGGGAGCCGACCGGGACCTGCTCGACCTGGCCTCCCGCCGCTGAGAGCCACCGTCGCCGGCGAACCGCGCCCGTGCCGGCGAACCCGCGCCCGTGCCGGCGAACCGCGCCCCGACGGCCGCGCCGGTCACGGCACCGGGGCGGGATCCGGCCAGCGATGGGCCCACGGAGCGGCCGCCTCGAACGCGGCGGACGCGCGGAGCACGTCCCCGTCGGCCAGGTGCCGTCCGATGATCTGCAGGCCCACCGGCAGCCCATCGGTGGTGAACCCGGCCGGCACGGTCGCGGCGGGCTGCCCGGTCATGTTGATCGGGTAGGTGAACCCCAGCCACGCTGTCGTCGGCACGAAGCGGCCGTCGGTGATCTCCGGCCCCTGCATGTGCACCGGGAACGGCGGCACGGTCAGGGTGGGGGTGAGGAACAGGTCGTAGTCGGCCATGAACCGCCACATCCGGTTGACGACCGCCTTGCGGGTCATCCCGGCCGTGGTCAGCTGCTCGGCCGTCCACGGCCCTCGGACCAGCTCCACGAGGTGCGGGGACATCTCGTCGCCGTGCTGGGCGACCATGGCCCGCATGCCGGCCAGGTCGGTGTCGCCGACGACCAGGCCCCAGAACGCCTCGAACGAGTTCGACCAGCCCGGGTGGGCCTCCTCGACGACCGCCCCCAGGTCCTTCTCGAACACCGCCGCCGCCCGCGCCGCGATGTCCCGCACCTCCGGGTCCACGGCCAGATACCCGAGGTCGGGGCTGAACGCCACGCGCAGCCCGTCCAGCCCGGATGCGGCCCCGCGGACCGAGCCCAGCCAGTCCACGTCGCCGGCGGGCAGCGAGTGCCGGTCACGCGGGTCCGGGCCGGCCAGCACGGACATCATCAGCGCCGCGTCGCCGACCGTCCTGGTCATCGGGCCGAGGTGCTCCAGGCTCTCCCAGCTGGAGATCCCCGGGTACCGCTCGTCCCGGCAGCCGGGGTACAGCGGGATCCGGCCCATCGAGGGCTTGAGGCCGTAGATGCCACAGTGCGCGGCCGGGATGCGGACCGAGCCGCCGCCGTCGCTGCCCAGCGCGACCGGCCCCATCCCGGCGGCCACCGCCGCCCCGGAGCCGGCGCTGGACCCGCCGGAGGTCATCGCGGTGTTCCACGGGTTGCGGGTGGTCGCCGAGATCGGGCTGTGCCCCACCCCGCTGTACCCCAGCTCCGGCACGTTCGTCTTGCCCAGCACCACCGAGCCGGCACCCAGGATCCGCTCCACCGCGACGTCGTCCTCGTCGGGCACGAAGTCGCGGTAGGCCGGCGAGCCCATCGCGGTGCGGACACCCTTGGTGGCGATCAGGTCCTTCACCCCAACCGGCACCCCGGCCAGCGGCCCGACCGGCTCCCCGCGCGCGATCCGGTTGGCGATCCGCGCGGCCTGCGCGCGGGCCAGCTCCGGGGTGGGCGTGCAGAACGCGTGCAGCGTGGGTTCGAGGCGCTCCATCCGGGCCAGCACGGCGTCGGTCACCTCGACCGGGGACAGCTCCCCGTTGCCGATTCGGGCCGCCAGCTCGGTGGCCGGCATGCGGCAGATGTCCTCGTCGCCGGTCACGACCGCGACTCCGCCCCGGTCGTGTCGGACGTGTCGGACGTGTCGGACGTCTCGGTCGCGTCGGACGCCGCCACCACGGTTCCCCGGTCGGTGGCCTGGGCGATGACCAGGTACGCGAGCGCCGCGGCCAGGATCCCGGCGATCGCCTCGGCGAAGGCCGGCGCGGTGAAGTGCACGATCGCGGCGACGCCGGCTCCGACCGCCCAGGCGGCGAACGCGGCGGGGCGGAAGGCGCTCACGGCGCGGCCCTCGGCGCGGCGGCGCAGCAGCACCTGGTCGGTGATCAGCACCGCGCCGATCGGCGGCACGAACACCCCGAGGACGTTGAGCCAGTCCGCGAACAGGGTCCACACCCCGGCCACGGCGGCGATCACGCCGATCACCCCGAGCACCACGGTGAGCAGCCGCATCCTGCTCGCGGTGATGTGGCTCCAGCCGACCGCGCCGTTGTAGAGGCAGTGCGTGCACACCGAGCCGAGGTTGATGAACACGAAGGCCACGGCGAGCGCGGTCAGCAGCGGGTGGTGCCCGACCAGGATGCTCAGGAAGTCGCCACCGTTGGTGTCCGGGTCGGTGGCCGCGCCGGCCGCGACGATCACCCCGCCGACGGCCATGGACACGAAGTTGGCCACCGGGAACGCCGTCACGCTCGCGCTCACCGCCTGCCGGCCGGTCCGCGCCCAGCGGGTGAAGTCGGCCGTCATGGTGCCGGAGTCGGCGAACCCGGCGACGGTCATGGTGATCGCCGCGCCGATGCTGGCCACCGTGGCCCCGGGGTGCCCGCCGTACCCGAGCACCCCACCCAGGCCCCGGGTGGACGCGACGAACCCGATCGCCACCACGGCGAGCACGACGAACAGCGGGGCCGCCACCGCGCCGAGCATCGCCAGCGCGCGGATCCCGACGAAGGTCACCGCGATGTAGAGCACCCCGGCGAGAAGGATCATGCCCGGCTCGCTCCAGCCCATCGTGGAGTGCAGGGTGGAGCCGGTGAGCCCGGTCTGGAAGGCGAACCAGCCGATCACGATCGTGGACAGGAAGCCGGAGGCGATCGCGTAGCCCCGGCTGCCGAAGGTCGACTTGGCGATCATGGCGAAGTTGCGGCCCGTCGTCCCGGCCAGGTGGCTGAGCGTGCCGACGTAGGCCATCAGCACCAGGTTGCCGATCAGGATCGCCAGCAGCCCGGGGAGGAGCCCGAGTCCGTACACGATCACGCCGCCGAACACCGCGTTGGTGAGGATCATCGGGAAGCCGAACCACACCGCGGCGACCGACAGCCACCGCCGCCGGTGCCCGGGCGGCACGGCCTCGTGCTCGAACTCCGAGTCCAGCCCGTGCGACGCGGCCTCGGACCCCCGGACGTCCGTGGTCACCGCACACCCCCGGCGGCGTCCGTCGAGGACGGCGTCGGGAGCGGCTTCGGTGACGGGTCCGTGCACGGCTCGGTATCCATGCCGGACCACGCTACGAACCGGGTGTTTCGCCCCCGGACGTCGCCGGTAACGGCGTCGTTGCGGCACCGGCGGAAGGATCTCCACCCCGGTGACTGGCGGTGACACGCGCGGCACGGCCCCGCCGCGGGACCCCCGCGCCGGCCCGCCGCCGGGGTCAGGCGACGGGGTGGACCGGGTGCCGGAACGCGCTCGCGTCGCCACCCAGGACGCCGTCGTGGACCGTGTCGCCGACCCCGTGCGGCACACCGAGCGGGACGGCGCTGACCGAGTCCAGCTCGGCGACCTGCTCCGGCGCGAGCTCCAGGTCCAGCGCGGCGAGGTAGTCGTCGAGCTGGGCGACGTTCCGCGGCCCGATCACCGGCACGTGCACCGCGTCGACCCGGTCCGCCCTGGCGCGCAGCCACGCCACGGCGACCTGCGCGGGTGACGCCCCGGCCTTCTCGGCGACGGTCAGCAGGGTGTCCACGACGGCGGTCTTCTGCGCGCTGTCCTCGGTGTGCACCAGCCGCTGCCAGTCGGTGAGCCGCCCCGCCCGGCTGTGCCGGTACTTGCCGGTCAGCAGCCCGCCACCCAGCGGCGACCACAGCGCGACCCCCAGCCCCAGCGCGTCGGCCATCGGCAGCAGCTCCCGGTCCGCGGTGCGCTCGACCAGGCTGTACTCCACCTGGATGCCGGCGAGCGGGACCCAGCCCCTGGCGTCGGCGATGGCCGCCGCGCGGGATACCCGCCACGCGGGGAAGTTGGACAGTCCCACGTGCAGGATCTTGCCCGCGGTGACCAGGTCGTCGAGGCCGCGCAGGATCTCCTCCATGGGGGTGACCCGGTCGGGGTGGTGCACCCAGTAGAGGTCGATGTGGTCGGTGCGCAGCCGGCGCAGGCTGTCCTCCACGGAGCGGACCATGTTCGCGCGGCCGTTGCCCGAGGTGCTGACGTCGCCCGCGCGCGGCCCGAGCGAGTACTTGGTGGCCACGGCGAAGTGGTCGCGGTCGGCGGCCAGGAACTCGCCGAGGAACGTCTCCGACTCGCCGACCTGGTAGCCGTCGGCGGTGTCGATCAGGGTGCCGCCGGCCTCGGCGAACCGGTCGAAGATCGCGCGGGACTCGTCGCGGTCCGCGCCGGAGCCCCAGGCGGTACCGAAGTTGCCGGCGCCGAGCGCGTACTCCGAGACGCGCAGACCGGTCCGCCTGCCGAAGGTGGTGTAGTGCATCGTGGTGGTCCCCTCACCCGGACATCGCATCCAGTGAATTTGATTTCCCAACTCACGGTACGCCATCGGGCTCGGACGTGTCGCGGACCGGTGCCCGGCCGGCCGAGGCGGACGCGCCGAGGCGGACGACCGGCGGGCAGGTCGTGTCGCGGACCGCGTTCTGTCGGGCACTGCCCGTACGCTCTGCGCCGTGGCTGACCATTCACACCTGTTTCGCATCACCTGCGCGGGATGCGAGGCCACCTGGGCCGGGGAGGACAGGGCGCACTGCGGCGCGTGCCACCACACGTTCGACGACGTCGGGCTGTGGGACGAGCACCGCCCCCGGGGGCAGTGCGTGCCGCCGCCGAGCCTCGGCCTGGCCACCACGAAGAACGGCATCTGGCAGCGCCCGGTGCCGGACCGCCGCGCGAGCTGAGCACGGCGCGGCGCCGGGGCGCGCCCGCCGGCCCCCGGTGGGGCCGGTCATGAGACGCGGACTGGCCGGGGCGGGCGGCGCCGCGTGCGCCGCCCGCCCCGGCCCGGGCCGTCCGAGGTGCTAGACCCGCTCGAGGATCGTGGCGTTGGCCTGGCCGCCGCCCTCGCACATCGACTGCAGGCCGTAGCGGCCGCCGGTGCGGCGCAGCTCGTACACCAGCTTGGTGGCCAGGATCGCGCCGGTGGCCCCCAGCGGGTGACCCAGGGCGATCGCGCCGCCGTTGGGGTTGGTGCGGGCCAGGTCGGCCCCCGTCTCGTGCGCCCAGGCGAGCACGACCGGCGCGAACGCCTCGTTGATCTCGAAGGTGTCGATGTCGCCGATGTCCAGCCCGGTCCGCTTCAGCGCCGCCCGGGTGGCCGGGATCGGGCCGGTCAGCATGTACACCGGGTCGTCGCCGACGAGGGTCAGCGCGTGCACCCGGGCCAGCGGGGTCAGGTTGTGGGTGCGCACCGCCTGCTCGGAGGCGACCAGCAGCGCGCCGGCACCGACCGAGATCTGGCTGGCCACCGCCGCGGTGACGTCCCAGCCCTCGCGCAGCGGGTCGAGGCCGGCCATCCGCTCCATCGTGGTGTCGCGCCGGGCGCCCTCGTCGTGCTCGACGCCGTTCAGCGGGGCGATCTGCTCCGCGAAGCGGCCCTCGTCGATGGCCTCGACCGCGCGCCGGTGGCTCTCCAGCGCGAAGCGCTCCAGGTCCTCGCGGCTCAGGCCCCACTTCTCGGCGATCAGCTGCGCGCCGCGGAACTGGGAGATCTCCTGGTCGCCGTAGCGCTCCCGCCAGCCCTCGCCGTACGGGTTGGCGCCGAGCTGCTTGACCATGGTGCGGTTCGCGTCGATCGGGACCGCCGCCATGTTCTCCACGCCCGCGGCCACCACCAGGTCCTGGGTGCCGGACATGACGCCCTGGGCGGCGAAGTGCAGGGCCTGCTGCGACGAGCCGCACTGCCGGTCGATGGTCACGCCGGGAACGCCGTCGGGCAGCCCGGCGGACAGCCAGGCCGTGCGGGCGATGTCGCCGGCCTGCGGCCCCATCGCGTTCACGCAGCCCATCACCACGTCCTCGACGGCGGCCGGGTCGACGCCGGTCCGGTTGATCAGCTCGCGCAGCACGTGCGCTCCGAGGTCGGCCGAGTGCACACCGGCGAGCCCACCCTTGCGGGTGCCTACCGGGGTCCGTACCGCGCCGACGATGTACGCCTCAGACATCGATGTCCTCCGTCGATTTCACTGGAACTTTCGCAATCTAGTCAACACCGTGCGCCACCGGTCGGATTCCGAGGCCTCGGTCACGTCGCCCGAGGTGGGACCACCCGTCCGGGTCGGCCCGGTCTCCCCCGGGTCAGGTGGTCCCGCCCGGCCCGGCCTCCCTGCCCCGACAATGATCAGAACGCGGCCGAGGGTCCCCGATGCCTCGACGGACGTGCCACAGGGATGCCTCGCGCAGTCGATTTTCGGTCAACGCCGGATTGCGCCGATGATATTCCGGCGTCGAAAGTTCGCGACCGTCGTCCGGGACGGCCACGAGCCGGCTCCGCGCCGAGGTCGACGTGTGCCCGCCCTCGGCGGCCGCGCTCCCCGCACACGCTCCCGTGCCCTGCCCGTCGGGCTCGGTTTGCGCGGTCGGTGCAGGTCAGAATGTTACCGGCGGTTTTTGATAACTCGTATTTCCGATAACCGAGCAGGTCAGTATTCGGTGGTGACCGGGCATCGTCTAATCGACACGCCGCCGACGATCGGAGAATGGGGCAAGCGGTGATAGATGGGACTGATGTTGCGATTGATGTCAGAGCGTCGAATTGCTCGCAATCCAATTCGGACACTCGTGTAGGTGACATAACGATTGTCGATCCGGCGCGTTTACCCAGTCATGTCGCGTGCTCGGGGAGTGCACGCATCAATCGGGGGTTTCGTCTACATGGCATTCTTTCGCGCGTTATCCGGGCGCCGCTGTACGGCCGGGTTGGCCGTGACGGCCGCCTGCCTGGTTCTCGGGCTGGTGGACAACCCGGCGGCCGTGGCGGCACCACTCGGGGCCGGGATCCCCGGGCTGCCGACCGGGGCGCTGGTGGTGGGCACGGCCTCGGCGACCTGCCCGAACCCGGGCTACTCGTCGATCCAGGACGCCGCCTCCGCCGCCTCTGCCGGCGGCGCGATCTACGTCTGCCCGGGCACCTTCACCGGGCGGGTGACGGTGACCAAGCAGCTGCGGTTCCTGGGTGCCCAGTTCGGGCGGGACGCCCGCGTGGGGCGCACCGACCTGGGCCGGGAGTCCGTGGTCACCTCGCCGACCGGCGGCTTCGTGATCAACTCTGGGGTCGACAAGGTCACCATCGACGGGTTCACGCTGCGCGGCAGCGGAAGCGACAGCCAGAACGGTGACGGGATCGACGCCTTCAACCGGGGCGCCGGGCACACGTTCGTGAACAACGTGTTCGCCGACAACACCAACGGCATGAACATCAACTCGAACGGCTCCAGCCAGACCACGGTGCAGCGCAACCGGTTCACCGCGAACAACCGCAGCGGCGGCCAGGGCGGCACCGGGGTGACGCTGACCTCCGGGGCGGCGAACAACCTGCTGGTGTCGGACAACCTGTTCGAGAAGCACGACTCGGCGGCGTTCAACTCGATCGGCGACGGCTCCAACCGGTCCACCAAGCTGGTGTTCCGGAACAACCGCAGCGTCGACGACTCCAGCCTCGCGGTGGTGAACAACGCCTCCGGCGCGCGGGTGGAGAACAACCTGGCGACGAAGGCGGCGGCGCTCACCGGCACCGGGATCTACATCGTCGGCAACACCGACGGCCTGGTGGTGCGGGGCAACCAGATCATCGGTGGCGCCGGGAACGGCATCTCGGCCAACGCGGCGTTCGGCGCGGGGCCGAGCACGAAGCTCACCATCGAGGCCAACCTGATCAAGAACCGGGCCGGCATCGGGATCCGGGTGGACGCGGCGCACCGGAGCGTGACGATCCGGGGGAACGGGGTGTTCAACACGCGGGCGAACAGCACCCTCCCCGGCGACGGCATCCGCCTCGAGTCACCGACCAGCGGCCTGACCGTTCAGGGGAACGTGGCGCTGGGCAGCGCCGCCGCGGACTGCCGCGACTACTCGACCGGTTCGCGCACCGCCAGGACCGCGAACAACTGGACGCTCGACGCCGGTCTGAAGAGCCAGCCGAAGGGTCTGTGCGTCCCGGGTCTCAGCCTGCCCGGGGTGCCGCGCCCGTAGGTCGGATCGGGGGCGGGGGACCCGCGCTCGCGCAC
>DASXJJ010000211.1:0-66426 GCA_036497465.1 Pseudonocardia sp.
AGGTCCTCGTTCGCCACCCCGTTCGTCACCGACCCGGCGCACCGCTCGCAGGTGGTCGGCACCGTCGACGTCGACGACTCCGTCGACGCCGCCGCCGTGGCCAAGGTCCTGCGCGCGAACGGCATCGTCGACACCGAGCCCTACCGCAAGCTGGGCCGCAACCAGCTGCGCATCGGCATGTTCCCGGCCGTCGACCCGGCCGACGTCAGCGCGCTGACCAGCTGCATCGACTGGGTCGTCGAGCGCCTGGGCTGAGCCCGCCCGCGCCCCGCGCACCCGAACGGCCCGTCACCGGGGGTATCCGGCGGCGGGCCGTTCGGCGTGCGTCGGGGTCGGGGCGCGGGGCGGGTCAGCGGCGGGAGCGGGCGTGCCGGCGCGGGGGCGGCGGGGTCCACCAGCCGACGGGCTGGCGGACCGGCCGGCGCAGCCTGCGCTCCGCCGCACGTGCCGCGACCAGCAGCAGGCCGACGACGAGGAGCGCGATCACCACCCCTAGGGCAACGCTCACCTGGAACCCCCCGACAGCTAAGCTGATCCACATTTGTGGGACGGATGGGACGTTAGCTTACGTACGTAAAAAACGCACGTGATCTATAGGGTGATGCTGGTGGTACAGGAGGGACGTGTGTGACTGAACGTAAGCATGGCCTCGCGCGCATCCAGCTGGCGGCCACCCTCCGGCGGATGCGTGAGCACGCCAGGGTGTCCCGGCCCGCCGCCGCCCGCGAGCTGTACTGCACAGTCTCCAAGATCGGCGACATCGAGACCGGCAGGTCGGGGGTCCGCCCGGCGGAGCTGGAGAAGCTGCTCGACCTCTACCGGGTGACCGGCAGTGACCGGGCGGAGCTGATCGAGACCGCCAGGGCCTCCCGCAGCCGGCGCAAGCGGGAGGCCTCCCGCTCGACGATCCCGAGCAGCGAGAGCCGGTACATGGACCTGGAGTCCCAGGCCCACACGGTGACCTTCTACTCCGCCGAGCTGCTGCCCGGGTTCCTGCAGATCGACGGCTACGCGCGCGCCCTGCTCGAGTGGTCCGGCCAGCACGACGTCACCGTCGTCGACCAGCGGATGGCCCTGCGGGTGGAGCGCCGCAGGCTGCTGACCCGCGAGGACCCGCCGCCCGCCGCGTACTGGTGCGTCGTCGGCGAGGCCGCGCTGCGCGCCGGGGTGGGCGGGCCCGCGGTGATGGCCGATCAGCTGGAGTACCTGCTGGAGTGGGCCAACTCGCTGCGCCACCTGGTGATCCAGGTGCTGCCGCTGGGGTCCGGCGCGCACCAGCTGATGGGGATCACCCAGACCCTGCTGCGCTTCGACGCCCCGGCCAGGGACATCCTGCACGTCGACACCCACCCCCGGAACGTGTTCTTCGACAACGAGGCCGACGTCGCCGCCGCCACCCATGCCATGGAGCTGCTCAAGGCGCAGGCGATCGGCCGCGAGGACAGCCTGGCACTGATCAGGCGCGTGCTCGCCGACTACAAGGAGATGAGCGGGCATGCCTCGCTGGAATGAGTGGTTCACCCCGCGCCGCTCCGGCAACGGCGGCAACTGCGTGGAGACGCTGATCACCAGGAGTTCGGTGTACGTGCGCAACTCGAAACGGCCGGCGGACGCCACCATCGAGTTCACCCACGACGAGTGGCGCGCGTTCGTGGCCAGCGTGCAACATTACGACGACTACACTCTTCCGGACCAGGACACGCCGGGTACGCAGCGGGGTTCCCTACCGGGCACGGCGCGCCTCCCCGAAGGGCAGCGGGCCGGCCAGTAACGTCACCCGGACGAGCGTAGGGGCGAGCGGAGGACTGATGCGCGCACTGCGGGTCGTCGGGTACGGAGAGGATGATGGCTCGGGTCAACCGAGAGTCATCCTCGAGGACCCGGACCGGCGCGAGCGCTTCACCGTCCCGGCCGACGAACGGTTGCGTGCCGCGGCGCGCGGCGACGTCCAACGACTCGGGCAGTTGTCGATGGACCTGGAGAGCCAGTTGCGACCTCGTGAGATCCAAGCCCGCATCCGAGCCGGCGCCTCCGTGGAGCAGGTGGCCTCCGAGGCCGGGGTGGCCCTGCAGCGCATCGAACGGTTCGCCTACCCGGTGCTGCTGGAACGCTCCCGGATCTCCGAGCTCGCCCGGGGTGCGCACCCGGTCCGCGAGGACGGGCCGGACGTCCGCACGCTCAGCGAGGTCGTCGAGCAGACGTTCACGCTGCGTGGCCAGCCCTACGACGAGGCCGAGTGGGACGCCTGGCGGGGTGACGACCACAAGTGGGTGGTCACGCTGCGTTGGCGGGTCGGTCGCTCGGACATCACCGCGCGCTGGGGCTACCACCCAGGCTCGCACGGCGGCACGGTCGCCTCGCTGGACGAGCACGCCACCGACCTGATCGACGGCCAGCTCACCCGCCCGCCCCGCCGGGTCGGCCCGGTGGTCGACTTCAGCAAGCCCGAGGCCGGCGCCCCGGCGCGCCAGGAGGCCGGCGAGGCCGACGGCGCCACCGGCGGCGAGAACCCGGGGAGCTCCCCCGTGTCGCCCAAGACGCACACCGAGCGGGCCACCGGCACCGAGCGGGCCACCGGCGGCCGACGCGGCGGCACCGGGGCGACCGGTGGATCCGGCGGGTCGGGGTCCGGCGGGTCGGGGTCCGGCGGGTCCGGGTCCGGCGGGTCGGGCTCCGGCGGCGCGGGCTCCGGCGGCGGGTCCGGCGCGGGGCGTCGGGCCACCAAGACCACCACCGGCTCCGGCGCGCGCTCGGGCAGGGGCGAGGCCGAGCCCGGCGAGACCGAGACGAAGCGCCCACCGGCCCGGAAGAACAAGCCGGTCATGCCGTCCTGGGAGGACGTGCTGCTCGGGGTCAAGCGCAACTGACCCCGGCCGGTGCGGGTGACACCGGTGGCTCGGTACCCCGCGGGTCGGGACCGCCGGTCAGGGCGGGTCGCCCACCGCCGAGGTGACGACCAACCCGGCCCAGCACAGCAGCAGGCCCAGGGCCACGCCATAGCCGATCCACCGCCAGAACGGCATCACCCGCATCAGCCACACCGACGGCGCCAGGCCCACCCCGAACACCAGGTTCGCCGGGATCCACACCCAGCCGAAGGCGGCCGCCAGCGTCCGGGTCAGCAACACGTCCAGCAGCAGCACGAACGCGGTGACGAACGCGGTCACGGTCAGCCCGGTGGCCCACGGGGTCGGCTCCGGCGGGCCGGTCGTGCCGGGGAACAGCCGCGCGCCGATCCCCGGCGGCACCCGCGCGCCGATCCCCGGCGGCACCCGCGCGCCGATCACCGGGCGCGCCCCCTGGCCGATCACCCCGCGCACCCCCCGGCCGATCACCGGGCGCGCCCGCCGGCCGCGTAGAACGCCACGGCCGCCGCGGTCGCCACGTTCAGCGAGTCGACGCCGTCGGCCATCGGGATCCGCGCCCAGCCGTCGGCGGCGTCCAGCGCGGGCTCGGACAGCCCCGGCCCCTCCGCGCCGAGCAGCAGCGCCACCGGCCCGTCGCCCAGGCCGGCCTCGGGCAGCGGGCGGGCGCCCCGCCTCGGGGTGAGCGCCACGACCCGCCGGCCGCCCGCCCGCAACGTGTCCAGCGCCGAGGGCCACGGCGGCTCGGCGGGCAGCGTGGCGAACGGGACCCGCAGCACGTGACCCATGGAGACCCGCACGCTGCGCCGGTACAGCGGGTCCGCGCAGCGCGGCCCGAGCAGCACGCCCGCGGCACCGAGCGCGGCCGCGTTGCGGAACACCGAGCCCAGGTTCTCGTGGTCGTTGACGCCCTCCAGCACCGCCAGGACCCGGGCCGAGGGGTCAGCGGCCAGTGCCAGCGGGTCGACCGGGGCCGCCCGGTCGGCCACCGCCAGCACACCCCGGTTGAGGTGGAAGCCGACGACCTCGGACATCACCTCCGGGCTGGTCCGGTAGGCGGGCGCGGGCACCCCCGCGAGGTCCTCGGCCAGGTCGTCCAGCCGGGCCGGCACCCCGAGCAGCGCGCGCACCGGGTACGGGGAGGCGAGCAGCCTGCGCACCACCACCACGCCCTCGGCGATCACCAGGCCGCGACCGCCGGGACGGTCCGGGCGGCGGTCGGCGGCGGTCAGATCGCGGAAGTCGTCCACCCGGGGATCCTCCGGGTCGTCCACCACGATCGTGCCGGCCATCGGATCATCGTCCCACCGGCGGCGATCCGGACCGTGCGCGCCGTCACCTCGGCCTTCGCCCGGACAGCTCTAGCAACCGCGCGGTGCCGTATGACAACGTTGGAGTCCCGCCCGGAAACCGCCTGGTGCGTGCCGAAGAGGAGGGCCGTGTGGGCCGTGACGTGGCCCGTAACTCTTTCACCCGCCGCGAACGTCAGCAGTATCGAGGCCGGGTGCACCGCTGCCTCAACGCGCTGGCGACGATGTTGCGCGAGGGCGCGTTCGCGGCGGACAGCGAGGCAACCACCGGGTTGGAGCTGGAGCTCAACCTGGTCGACGGGCGGCTCGAACCGTCGATGCGCAACGGAGCGGTCCTCGACGGGGTCGACTCCTCCGAGCTGCAGTCCGAGCTGGGCCGCTGGAACATCGAGCTGAACATGCCGCCCCGCCCGCTGCCCGGCGAGCACGGCCGCTACCTGGAGAACCACCTGCTGGACGTGCTCTCGGCGGTCGAGAAGCAGGCCGGGACGGTGGGCAGCAAGGTGCTCAGCATCGGCATCCTGCCCACCCTGGACGAGAACCACCTGGTCGCCGACCTGCTGTCGCCCACCTCCCGGTACACCGCCCTCAACGAGCAGATGATCAGCGCCCGGGGCGAGCCGTTCCGGCTGGACATCGAGGGCTCCGCCGCGGACGGCCGGTCCCCCGAGCGGCTGCACATGGACTTCGACTCGATCGCCCCCGAGGCGGCCTGCACGTCGCTGCAGCTGCACCTGCAGGTCCCGCCGGACTCCTTCGCCGCGCACTGGAACGCCGCGCAGTGCGTGGCCGGGATCCAGCTCGCCGCCGGCGCCAACTCCCCGTTCCTGCTCGGCCGCAAGCTGTGGGCGGAGACCCGGGTCCCGCTGTTCCTGCAGGCCACCGACGTGCGGTCGGTGGAGCTGCGCAACCAGGGGGTTCGGCCGAGGGTCTGGTTCGGCGAGCGGTGGATCACCTCGATCTTCGAGCTGTTCGAGGAGAACGTGCGCTACTTCCCGGGGTTGCTGCCGGTGCCCGAGCACCAGGACCCCCAGGTCGAGCTGGACGCGGGCCGGGTGCCGGAGCTGGAGGAGCTGCGGCTGCACAACGGCACCATCTGGCGGTGGAACCGGCCGATCTACGACCTGGTCGACTCGGTGCCGCACCTGCGGGTGGAGAACCGGGTGCTGCCCGCCGGGCCGAGCGTGATCGACATGGTGGCCAACGCGATGTTCTTCTACGGCCTGCTGCGGGTGCTGACCGAGCAGACCGTGCCGTTGTGGTCGAAGCTGCCGTTCGAGGCGGCCGAGGAGAACTTCGTGCTCGCCGCCCGGCACGGCATGGACGCCACCCTGTACTGGCCGGATGACGGCTGGGTCGACCCCGCGTCGCTGATGCTGCGCCGACTGATCCCGCTGGCCGCCGAGGGCCTCGCGGCGTGGGGGGTGGCCGACGCGGTGTCCGCGCGGTACCTGAACGTGATCGAGCAGCGCTGCCGCCGCCGCCGGACCGGGGCGTCCTGGCAGGTGCACACCGTCGAGGCCCTGGAGCGCCGGGGCTGCAGCAGGCCCGCCGCGATCCGGGGCATGCTCGAGCGGTACCTGGACGGCACCACGAACAACGTCCCGGTGCACGACTGGCCCATGCCGGCCTGACCCGCGCCCGGCCCCGTCCGTTCGCGATCGCGAACGGCGGACCGCGTTCGGGTCCGGGGCCGACCCGGCCGTTCCTATAGTCGGTCTCGTCGCTGACGGTGACGGTGGGTGCCCACCGCCGCCGCATCGGCCGCACGGGGCGGTGCTCCGTGCGTTCCGGCCGGGCACGGCCGCATCCCACCCACCCAGCCCACGCGCCCCCGCGCGTGGGCCACCCTGCCCTGTCCCGCCACGACCGAGGAGCCCGCCATGTTCCGACGCAGGCGAGAGGCCTTCCGGCCACCCGCGTCGAGCGCATGGTGGCCGGCCGGCCCCGGTGCGGACGACCCTGACCCGTACGAAGAGCCGTACGGACCGGCGCCCGGCAGCGGTCCACCTCCGCTGGACAGCGCGGACCCGTTCGGCGGCTGGGGTGCTTTCCCGGAGGACACCGGCTCCACCGGCGGGGTGCTCGGCTCGACCGACGACCTGCCCCGGTGGGCCGGCGTACCCGTCCCGCCGCGCGCCCCCGCACCGGCGGAGTCGCGCGCGCGACCGGTTTCACCCGCGGAGCCGGACTGGCCGACAACGCCGAGGTCGTCCGCGCCGACGGAATCGCCCGTCCGGCGGAGGTCGTCCGCGCTTCCGGAGCCGTCCGGTCCGCCGCTGGACGGCCCGGGTCGACGCGGCACCGCCTGGCCGGTGGACGGCCCGGGCCGACCCGGCACCGCCTGGCCGACGGACCCCGGCCGAGCCGACGCGGCCTGGGCCGACGACGGGGCCTGGCCGGACGAGGCACGCCCGCCCGGTGCCGCGCGGGCGGACACCGCCCGGGCGGACGAGCCCGGTCGGGGCGGCGCCCCGGGCCACCCGCCGCCGCCGGCCGGCCCCGGGTTCCCGATACCGCCCGCCCCCGAGGGGTTCCCGGCGCCACCGGCCGCGCACCAGTTCCCGGGGTTCCCCGGAACCGCGCACCCGCCCGGTTCACCGGGAGAGCCCGCCGGGTCTCCCGAGCCGCCGGCCGGGATTCCCGGGTTGCCGGCCGGGTTTCCCGAGCCGCCGGCCGCCCCTGCGCCGGCCGGCGAGCCGCCCGTTGATCCGTGGCTGCCGCTGTACACGCACGCCGACGACGACCAGCGCTGCCGGGCCGACGCGGAGGAGCTGGCCGAGCCCGACCCGGCCGGCTCCGCCCATCCGCCCGCCGCCGGCGCGCCGAAGCCGCCACGGTCGTCTCGGCAGAGACCCCGCCGACGGCCGGCCGGCACGCCCGCCTCCGCCGGTGAGGCGGGCACCGACCCGGCGGCGGGCCACCGGGCGCCGCCGACCCCGGACCGGCCCGACCGGCGCGCGCCGGAGGGGCCGTCGGTGGACGACGACACCGGCCCGGCACGGGAGCGCGTCGGGCTGGTGGACCCGAGGGAGGCGTCGTCGCTGGCCGGGGCATTCGCCGCCGACTACCAGTCCTGGGACGAGTCGGCCCCCCGGCGGCGGGGCGAGGTGCTGGCCCAGTACCTGCCGTCCGACGTGGTGGGCGATGCCTCCCTGCTCGGCTGGTCGGGCACCGGGCGGCAGCGCGCCGAGTTCGCCCTGCCCGGCGCGGTCCACCCGGACGGCGCGGACCGGGTCGTGGTGGACGTGCGGGTCCGGGTCACCCCCTACCGCGCTGTCGGCATCCCGGCCGACCCCGCGCCGGCCGGCGACCTGGAGGTGGCCGGGGTGCCGGCGGTGGCCCCGGCCCCGACCGCGCGCGGCTGGAAGAGCCTGGACTCGTACTGGGTGCGCCTGACCGTCCCGGTGACCCGCGACCGCGGTCGGCTGGTCGTGGACACCTGGGACGAGCAGCTCGGCGACGAGCACGCCGCCGGCGACGAGCACCCCGCCGACCGGAAGGACGACCGCACGGACGGGGCTGCCAGCGAGGACCGGTCCGGATGAGCCGGCCGCGGGCACCGAGGATCGCCGGCGTCGCCGGTGGGGTGGGCACCACCACGCTGGCGGCCGCGCTGCGTGGCTACGACCGGGGGCGTGCGGCCGGCCAGGGGATGGAGGTTCTGGTCTGCCGGTCGACCGGGGAGTCGTTGCACCACGCCGCCCGGGTGGTCACCTGGCTGGCCTCGGCGGGTCGCCCCCGGCCGGTGCTCGCGGTGACCGCCGATCAGCCCGTACCGCTCCGCGGCCCGCTGCGCGCCCGGCTGCGCATGATCGAGCCGCAGGTCGGTGGCCTGGTGCTGGTGCCCTATGTCGCGCACTGGCGTGACCTCACCGATCCGCTCGCCGAGGCCGCGCGGTTGGCCGAGTGCCCGGCCGACGAGCTGCCCCGAGGGCTGCGCGGCTACGGCGGAGCGCTGGCCGTGCTGGCTGAGGTGGTCCTGCGTTCCGGGCTGCTGGTCCCCACGCATCCGGACGCCGCGCGGCCGCACCCCGCGGGGACAGACGGGCCGGACCGGGACGCCGTACAGCCTGGCCACCCGCACCCGGATGCCGATCCGGCCACCGCGCCGATCACACCCGCCCCACGCCGGCCGCGGTCCCGGAGGACCGGGCCGCACCCCGCCGCCCGGGTGATCCCTGCCGGGACGACCACCTCCCGGATCACCCCCGCCTGGGCGAGCACCGCCCCGGCCGCCGCCCCCGGGCCGGCCCGCACCGTCGAACCCCCCGTCCCGGTCGCCCACGGAGGATCGTGATGACCACCCCGTCCGAGCCGCCACCGGCGCCCATCCCGGCCGGTCCCCCCTCACCGGCCCCGCCCGGCTTCGCCGAGCTGGCCGACCATCTCGTCGGCTGGCTCACCTGGTGCGCGTTCGCGGCGGGGACGGTCGGCCTGCTCGGCTGCCTCGGCCTGGCGCTGCTCGGCCGCCGGCAGCGTGGCCGGCTGGTGCACGAGGGGCTGGTCGGCACGCTGTGGGTGCTCGGCGGCATGGTGCTCGCCTCGGTCGCGGCGCTGCTGGCCGGCTCCGTCGCCGGGGTGGGTGGCCGGTGATCGTGTCGATGACCACCGGGTCGGTGGCCGGGCCGTTGGCCTTGTCGTTGGCCTTGTCGTTGGCCGGGCCGCTCGCCGGGGGTGACCCGGGTCCGTCGTTCACCGCGATCGTGGAGTCCGCCGCGCGGGCCGCCGCCGACCTGGTCGGCGACGCCGCGCACTGGTGGCAGCAGCCCAGCGGCACCCTGCTCAGCCCGGCAGTGCTCGGCGCGCACCAGACGCTGCGCCCGGTGCTGGTCCTGGTGCTCACCGCGTCGGTGCTGGTCCAGTCGATCCGGATCATCGCGCTGCGCCGGGGCGAGCCGCTGTTCGCGGTGCTGGGCGGGCTGGTCCGGTTCGCGGTGGCCGCCGCGCTGGGGATCACCGTGCTGCAGGGCGCGCTGTGGGCGGGCGACGTGCTGGCCGGCACCCTGCTCGGGACCAGCGCGGCCGACTTCGGCACCACGATGCGCGATGCGCTCACCGCGCGGCGCGGTGACCTGGCCGAGCCGTTCCTGCTGCTGGTGCTCTCGGTGGTCGTGCTGGTGCTGGCCGCCGTGCAGTGGATGGCGATGGCGCTGCGCCAGGTCGCCCTGCTCGCGGTGGCCGCCACGCTGCCACTGGCCGCGGCCGGCTCGCTGACCGCGATGACCCGGGGCTGGTTGTCCCGGATGGTGCCGGCGGCGGCGGCGCTGGTGCTCTACAAGCCGGCCGCCGCCCTGGTGCACGCGGTGGGCCGGCAGTACCTGGAGCGGACGATCGGCCCCGAGGGCGCGGCCGTGCCCACCGTGCTGGCCGGCATCGTGGTGCTCGCGCTGGCCGTGGCGACGTTGCCGCTGTCGCTGCGGCTGCTCACCCGGACCTCGGTGCGGATCGCCACCGGCGGGGTGTCCGCCGACGCGATGGCCGGTGCGGTCGGCGCGGTCCGGACGACCTCCCGGACCGGCGCCTCGCCGTCGGTGCGGCTGGCCGCCTACATGGAGTCCGCGGGGCCGGGCAGCGCGGCGCGGCAGGTCCGCGCACCGCGGCCGGCGCCGGTGGTCACCCCCGGTACCACCGCCGCGCCGTCCGCACCCGGTGGCGTCGCCGGGACCACCTCGGCCGGGCCACCCGCACCCCGGGGCGTCGCCGGGACCACGTCGGCCGCGCCGTCCACACCCCGGGGCACCGTGCGTCCGCCCCGGGCCTCCGGCACGCCCGCCGCACCGACCTACCGGCCACCGGCGGACCGACCGGTCGCCGTCGCGGGCGAGGCACCACCCGGCCGGCAGCTGTCCGAGCACCCCCGCGAGCGACACCGAGGAGCCAGCCGATGAGCATCACCGAGCAGCCTCCCGAGCCCCGGCTCTACGGGCACTGGCGGCCGGAACGGGGCTGGGGGCTCGGTTCGCTGGGCACCACCCAGACGGCCACCGTGTTCGTCGCGGTGCTGGTCCCGGTGCTGGCCGCCTCGGTCGCGCCCCGCGCGGCGGTGGCTCTGGCGCTGGCCTCGGTGCTGCTGGTGCTCGCGGTGACCGTTCGGTTCGGTGGGTCCAGCGCGGCCGAGGCGCTGGTCCGCCGCTGCCGGTTCGCCGGGGCGCGGGCGAGGGGGTGGACCGGGCTGTCCGGCGGGCTGCTCACCGAGCACCCGCGCCAGCACGACCTGCCCGGCCCGCTGGCCCCGCTGGTGGCGCTGGACACCGACGACGGGAGGGGCGGGCGGCAGGCCCTGGTGCTGGACCGGCACACCGGCACCCTCTCGGCGGTGCTGCGCTGCGCGCCGGTCGGGCTGGACCTGGCCGACGGGGCGAGCGCCGACGAGTGGGTGGCGTGCTGGGGCGCGTGGCTGGCGGACCTCGGGCACCGGCCGGTGGTCCGGCACGTGGCGGTCACCGTCGACTCGTCGCCCGGCGGCCTCGCCGACACCGACTACCTGCGCGCCCGGCTGTCCCCGCACGCACCGCCGGCGGCGCGGACACTGATGGGCGAGCTGATCGAGCTCGCCCCGGCCACCTCGGCGCGCACCGACACCCGGGTCACCGTCACGCTCGACCCGTCCCGCGCGGCACCCCGCCCGGCCGACCTGCTGGGCTCGGTTGCCGAGGTCACCCGGTGGCTGCCGGGCCTGGAGGCGGGGCTGTCCGCGTGCGGGGTGGCGGTGCTCGGCCGGGAGTCGGTGGCCGGGCTGACCGCGCGGGTGCGGGCCGCGTTCGACCCGGTGGCCCGGGACGAGATCGAACGGCTGGGCGAGGCGCACCAGCTGCGGCAGTGGGCGCAGGCGGGCCCGGTCGCGGCCGAGGAGACCTGGGACGCCTACCAGCACGACTCCGGGCTGTCGGTGTCCTGGGCGTTGCACGAGGCCCCCCGGCAGGCGGTCGGCGCGCGGGTGCTGGTGCCGCTGCTCGCCCCCGGGCCGTACCCGCGCCGGGTCAGCCTGCTGTACCTGCCCTACCCCGCCGACCAGGCCGCCGCGCGGGTGGAGAACGAGGTCACCGCCGGTCAGGTGCGCCGCGCCTGGGCGCAGCGCACCCGCGGGGAGGAGACGCAGCGGGAGCGCGACGACCGGGACCGGGCGGTGGCGGCCGCCCGCGAGGAGGCCGAGGGCGCCGGGGTGGGCCGGCTGACCGTGTACGTGACCACCACGGTCACCGACCCGGCCCAGCTGCCGGCCGCCGTGGCCGACGTGGAGCAGCGGGCCGGCGCCGCCAAGCTGCGGCTGCGCCGCCTGTGGGGCGCGCAGTCGTGCGGGTTCGCCGCCGGGCTCGGCCTGGGCCTGAACCCGACGGAGCTGGCCGTGCGGGGGCGGCGGTGAGCGCGCCGTCCCGGGAGAACGTGCTGGGCCGGCCGGTGCCCAGGGCGTGGGGCTGGCCGGTGGCCGGCGGCGGGCGGTCGCCGCACGTGGAGGGCGGTGCGCTCTACGCCGGAACCAGCAGCCAGCTGTGCGGGCTGTTCCCGTTCGCGGTGAGCTCCGGCGCGACGGTGCGCGGGGTACCGATCGGCCGGCACCTGCTGACCGCCGAGCCGGTGGGCCTTGATCCGGCGGAATGGCTGCGCCAGGGGCTGGTGTCCAACACCGGCGTCTGGGTGCAGGGCCAGCCCGGCATCGGCAAGTCGGCGATCGTCAAGCGGATGGTCACCGGGCTGGTGGCCTTCGGCGGCGCGGTGGTCGTGCCGGGCGATGTGAAGGGCGAGTACTCCTCCCTGGTCGAGGCGTTGGGCGGCACGGTGTGGCGGGTCGGCCGGGGGCTGCACGCGCTCAACCCGCTGGACGCCGGGCCGCTGGCCGGGGAGCTGGCGGCGGCCACCGGCGCATCGCGGGAACGGCTGCTCGAGACGGTCCGGGTGCGCCGGCTGACGTTGCTGGAGGCGCTGGTCTCGATCGTGCGTCGGGGCGACGTGGACGTGACCGAGCGGCGGCTGCTGGGGGCCGCGCTGGACATGGCGCTGGACGCCGGCGCCGCCGGGGCCACGCCCGCGCAGCCGCTGGTGCCCGATGTGCTGCGCGCCCTGCTCGCCGGCGGGGACGGGCCGCGCTCCATCGTGGCCTGCGCCGACGACGGTGGCTACCGGCTCGCGGTGCGCGAGCTGGTCAACACGCTCGCGCTGGTCTGCGACGGCACCCTGCGGGGGATCTTCGACCGGCCCTCCACGGTGGCCTCGACGGCCCCGGTGACCTCGGAGCCGGGTACGGGCTGCCCGCCTACCCCGATGTCGGTGGACCTGTCCGCGCTCGCCGACGAGGACGACGACGCGCTGGCCGCCGCGATGCTCTGCTCCTGGGCCTGGTCCTCGGCGGTGATCGACGGCGCCCGGTGCGGTGCGGCGGACGGCGGTGGGCCGCGCCCGGTGGCGGTGGTCCAGGACGAGCTGTGGCGGGCGCTGCGGGTGGCGCCGGGGCTGGTGGAGCGGGCCGACCGGCTCACCCGCCTGAACCGGCACCGCGGCGTGGTGTCGTTCCAGGTCACGCACTCGCTGGACGACCTGGCGGCGCTGCCCTCGGAGTCCGACAGGGCCAAGGCGCGCGGCATGGTCGCCCGCAACGCCACCATCGTGCTGGGCGGCATGGCCGAGCACGAGCTGGACGCGCTCCGGAGGATCACCCCGCTGTCCGAGGGGGAGGCCGCGCTGGTCACCTCGTGGGCGGCCGCGCCGACCTGGGTGGGCGGAGCGCCACACCCCGGCCGGGGGAAGTACCTGATCAAGTCGGGCGAGCGGATCGGGCTCCCGGTGGCGCTGCGGCTCACGCCGTCCGAGCGGGCCCTGTACGACACCGACGGCGCCTTCGGCGGGTACCTGAACGGCCCCGCCCGGTCGCTGACGGCGGTGGGCTGAGCCGTGCCCCCTCGGTGGGGTTCCGGGACGGGGGTGGTCGTCGCGCTGGGCACGGCCGCCCTGCTGATGCTGCTCGTGGTGGTGGCGGCCGGCGACGACGCGGGCTCCGGGCGGCCGAGCGGGGTCGATCCCGCGCGGGTCCCGCCGCTGGCCAGGCAGATGCTGCCGGTGATCGACGACGTGGTGCGCCGGCAGTGCCCCGAGCTGCCGGCGGTGTGGGTGGTCGCCGAGGTGATGGCCGAGTCCAGCTGGAACCCGCACGCCTGGAGCGAGGACAGCAACGGCGGCGCGGCCGGGCTGTACCAGATCAACCAGCGCAACTGGGTGGCCGCGGGAGGCCGTCCCTGGGCGTCCTCGCCGCCGCCGACCAGCGCCGACATCTACCGGCCGGAGACCCAGCTGCGGGTCACCATCCCGTGGGTGTGCACGAACCTGCGCGCCGTGGCCGGCCACTTGCGGGCGACCGGGAAGCCGACCGCTCCGCTGGACGCGATGCTGGTCTGCCACATCGCCGGCTGCGGCCGGGTCACCGGGAGCACCACCGGTGTGCCCACCGCCGGGGAGGCCGGCTGTGGTGGCACCTGTGTCGGGCTGATCCGGCGCTACCTGGACCACATCCACCGCTACGTCGACCGGTTCGGCGCGGCGCCCGCCGCCGCTCCGGCCGGAGCGGAATGATCGTGCCGGCGACCCGTGGCCCGCTGGTGTGGGGACTCGTGCTGACCGTCCTGCTGGGCGGTCTGTGGCTGCTGTGCGCCGGTCCGGGGCCGGACCGCACGCCGGCCTGGACGCCGGACCGGGGCACGCTCGGCCCGGCCGACCGGGACGCGCTGGCCGCCGCGCCCGTCGACCGGGGTGCCGCGCCGGCGGGGCCGGACCCCCGGGTGGACTTCACCGACCCGGCCGCCGTGGCCGCGGCGTACGTGGCCGCCGGGTACGGCGCGCGGGACACCGACGCGGGCCGGACCAACCGCCGGGCCGTGCCGTACGCCGCGCCGAGCACCCCGCCCGGGACCGTCGGCGTACTCGCCCTGACCGCGCCGCCGCCCGGACACCGGCGCACCGCCGTGGTCACCGAGGTGACCGAGGGCACCGAGGGCAGCGGCGGCCCGGCCGGCGGGCAGCGGGGTTACCGGGTCGGCTACCGGCTCGTCGACGACCTCGCCGCGCAGCGTGCGGCCGATCTCCCCGCCGGGGAACGGCAGGAGCGTCACCTGGAGCTGCTCCGCCAGTTCGACGGCCGCTGGCTGGTGGCCGGGGACACCGCCGACGGGCCTTGAGCCGTGAGGGCGAAGGAGAACCACCCATGACCGAGCGCGACCGCTTCGCCGCCGACCCGGCACCCCGCCGGCGAGCGGTGAGCATCCTGCCCTGGGATGCGGCCGACCCACCGGTGCGAGGCTCGCGTGCGGCAGACCGTCGGTCCCGCGCGGGCCGCCCGCCCGTGCCGCCCAGCCGGCTCATCGCGGCGCCCGAGGTGACCGCCCCGGCCGCACCGGTTCCGGACAACTGCCCGGCCGCGCCGGTTCCGGACGATCGCCCGGCCGCACCGGCTGGTCCGGCGGCGCCCCTGCCCCGGAGCGCGGCGGACGGGCTGGATGAACTGGCGATCCAGCCCGCCTGGCTGCCGCCGGTGCACCGGACGGGCAGCGGCGGCCGGGCCGGGGCGGCCGCGGCACCGAGGCCGGGTCGCACCGCACGGCGGGCCAGGCCGCCGGCATCGCGCGCCGAGCGGATCGGCGGGCAGGTCACCGGGCAGCAGGTCACCGAGCCGCTGGCCAGGTACGCCGGGCCGTCGTCGGCTCCCCGGCCGGCGGTACCTGAGCCGAAGGGGCACCCCGGCCCGACCGTGTTCGCGAATCGGGCTGGGGACACCGAGCCGCGCGGTCGCACCGAGCCGCCCGGACGCACCACGCAGCCCGAACGCACCGAGCAATCCGACCACGCTGGGCGCACCACGCAGCCCGAACGCACCGGGCGCGCCACCCGGTCCGAGCGCGCCGTGCAGTCCGAACGGCCCGAACCGGCACCGCCACCCACGGCGTCACCAACCACGGCGTCACCACCCGCGGCGTCACCACCCGCGGCGGCTCCGGCGACCGCCGAGGGAGCCCGGGCGACCCCGCTGACGGCCGCCGCGATCAGCCATGAGCGGGTGGTGCGCGCGGAGCCGCCGGTGCCCCGGCGCGGTTGGCGGGCGGCGCTGTACGCGTCCACCGGCGGCCGGGTCAACGTCGGGGTCGCGCCGGCCGAGCGGGCCCACCAGGAGCTGCTGCGCCGGGTACGCAGGCCGCTGGTCGGGTCCCGGCACATCGCGGTGGCCTCGATCAAGGGCGGTGTGGGCAAGACGACCGTGGCCGCGTGCCTGGGCCTGATGCTGGCCGAGTACCGGGGCGACGGGGTGGTCGCGGTCGACGCCGACCCGGATGCCGGCACGCTGGCCGACCGTCTCGCCGGCGGCCCCCCGCCGAGAGCGAGTGGCGGGACGGCAACCGCCACAGCGGCCGGCACGGCGGCCACCGCGGCCGGCAGGACAGCCGGCACGGCCAGCGCGACCGTGCGCGACCTGCTGGCTGACCTGGAGTCGGTGGGCACGCTGGGTGACGTCGGCCGGTACACCGCGCTGGCCGGCCGGCTGCGGGTGCTGGCCGGCGAGCAGGACCCGGCGATGGGCGCCGCGTTCCGGCGTGAGGAGTACCTGCGGGTGTGCACGGCGCTGGCCCGGTTCTTCCCGATCGTGATCACCGACTCCGGCACCGGGCTGGTCCACTCGGCGATGCGCGGCACGCTGGAACTGGCCGACCGGCTGATCGTCGTCGGCACGCCGACCGTGGACGGCGCGAGCCGGGCGAGCAAGACGCTGGACTGGCTGCTCGCACACGGCCACGGGGACCTGGTGGCGGACGCGGTGCTGGTGCTGTGCCAGGACCGGTCGAGCCCCAAGGTCGACGACCGGCAGCTGTCCCGGCACTTCGCCCAGCGGTGCCGGCACGTGGTGCGGATCCCGGCCGACCCGCACCTGTACTCGGGCGGGCGGATCGACCCCGACGCGCTGCGCCCGGCCACCCGGGACGCCTGCCTGGAGCTGGCCGCCGTGATCGCGGACGGATTCGCCCTGTCCACGGGCGCGGTGGCCGGATAGGGTGCCGCCCGGGAGCTGACATGCATCGAGGCCCCGCCCGGTGAGGTTGCCGGACGAGGCCTCGATACGTTCCCGAACTGACGCGCCGCTCCCACCACGAAGCGACGTCACTTAAGTTAGCCTAACCTTGCTACTGCGTCAAGTCCCACCGTCGCGCTCTTCCGATCTTTTCCCGCGACGCCCCGACGGGCCGCACCGTCGCCCGGTCCCGCGGCGGGTCGACCCACGGCCGCCCCGGGTTCGACCAGGCCCCCGCCGTCCCGGCCGCGCTCCGGCAGTCCCCGGCCATCTCCGGCCCGGTGAGCGCTGTGCCGCGCTGCGCTGCGCGATCTCCGCACCACCCGGTTGGCGGTTTCGTGAGGCCATTCGGTCGCAAAATAATACTGCAGCCGAACTAGTTGGTGACCATACGCAGCAATGGAACCGGCACTGTCACCCACCGTGTCCGTGCGCGGGACGGTGACCGCTCGGTGGAACGCACGGAGATCGATCCGGCACGCGCTGCCGCCATCGGGGAGGGGAGACGACTCCGGGGTCGCCCGGCGCACCAGGAGGCACGCCGGGGTACCCGCTCAGCGGTAGGCCGCCCCGAACCTGGGCTCGCCGGCCGGCCTGGGCTCCCCACAGGCCGGCCGGCCCCGTTCGCGGGGGTCGGGCCGGGCAGTGCGCACGAGGAAGGGACGGCTCGGTGACCATCAGCCGACAGAGCACGCCCACGTCCGGAAGCCGGCGGAGGTGACCGGGACACGAACGACGGGGGCACGGGCAAGAGCCGCACGGACGACGGGGGCACGGGTGGACGGGAGGCCGGACGGGCGCGCCGCCGCTCGCCCGACGGGGTTCACCGTCGACCCCGGCGACCGGCTGGGCACGGGCACCGTCCTGGCGCTGTGGTGGTCGGCGGTGCTCGACGGCCGCTCCGGGCTGCCCCAGCTCGCCGACGACTCGGCGCCGCCGCCCACCCCCCGCGTGGGCGAGCTCGATCACCGCAGGCTGGAGCTCATCGAGCGGGAGCGCGCGCGGCTGGTGGCCGACACCGCCGACCTGCTGGTCCGCCGCGAGGAGATCGACGCGCGCATCCGGGGGACCGAGGGCGCGAAGGCCGCCGCCCGCGAGCCCGAGCAGATCGAGCAGCGCCGGTTGCGGCTGGGCGAGCTGGAGCGGTCCCGGGCGCTGCTCGACGAGCGGATCGTGCGGGACTGCGTGGCCGCGCAGAGCCGCGCGCGGAGCTACGACCGGCTGCTGCGCCGCTGCTGCGCCCGCTACGCACGGACCCTGTTGCGCCACCACCCGGACGGTGCGGCGCTGGCCCGGATCGGCTGGCCGACGCTGGGCGAGGCGCCGGCCTGGGTGGTCGGACACCACCCGACCGCGGCGCTCTCCGGAGGCGACGGCGCACCCGCCCGCACCGACCGCGACGCATCCGCGCGTGCCGGCGACCGCGCACCCGCCGCGGCCGTCGAGGGAGCACTGTGATCCGCCGCCGGGACAGGGCGCCCCGGCCGGTGCGCCGCCCGGCGTTGAACTCGGTGAGCAGGCTGACCACTGAGCTGACCTCGCACGACGCCGTGGACGGGGCGACCGGCGACGCGCTGGACCGGTTGATCGACTCCTGGCTCGCGCAGTGGCGGGCACAGCTCGCGCTCGTCACCACGGGCCGGCGGGCCAGGCTCGCCAAGCGGATCACCAGAGCGGAGTACCGGGTGGCCGTGGCCCGGGGCCGCGCCGAGACCGTCGGGCACGCGCACGAGCTGGCCCGGTCGGAGTACCTGGCCACGACCACCAGGGCGGAGCCGGCCACGAGGGCGGAGCCGGCCACGAACGGCGACGCGGCCCTCCCGAAGCAGGTGACCAACGGTGTCCGTACCCACGCCACGCCCTGAGCTGATGCCCGGCGGCACCGTCTCCGGCGGTGGCACCGTGGTCGGCGGTGGCAACGTCGTCGGCGGCGGGCCCGGAGGCAACAGTGTCGGCGGCGCCGGCGGGGTCGCCGGCGCGGCTCCCGCGCGCCCCCGGACCGTCCGCCCGGTGGTGCTGACCGCGCTTCTCCTGCTGGCCGTCACCGGCGACTTCGCGAACTTCTACATCACGCTGTCCGTGGTGGCGAACGAGTACCCGCTGATCACCGTGCTGGTGGTGCTCGCGCTGACCGCGGCCGCGGTGGCGCTGGCGCACGGGGCCGGCACGCTGCTGCGCGAGCGGCGACGGGCCGCCGGGACGGGCGGGGCGGGCAGGGCGGCCGGGACGGGCGGGGCGGGCAGGGCGGCCGGCACGGGCGGCTCCTCGGTGCTGGCCGTGCTCACCGGCTCCTGGCTGTTCCTCGGGCTGGCCGCCGCGGTGGTGCGCTGGTTCGCCCCACCGACGGCCACCTCCGTCGGCGCCGCGGCACAGTTCGGCGCGGCGCCCCAGTTCGGCACCCCGGCGAGGCTGGGCGGCGGCGGGGCCTCCGCGCTGGCCTCCGGCGAGATCAACCGGCTGACCTCGTTGCTGCTGCTCGCGCTGTACCTGGCCAGTGGGGTGCTGGCGGCCTGGATCGCCTACCACGGGCACGACCCGGAGCAGGGCGCCGCGCGGTCGGCGTGGCGGCGGCTGGTGTGGACCGGCTTCCGCAACCGCCGCTGCCAGGCGAACCTGGCCAGGGCCGAGGCGGAGCTGCGGCGGCACCACGCCCGCCTGGAGTGGGTGGCCGCCGACCACGCCGCCACGGTCGCCGACCGGGAGGCGCTGGCCGACGAGCTGAAGGCGACCACCCGGCTGGAGATCGCCAAGCACCTGGGGGACCCGATGGCCACCGAGGCACTCACCCGCACGCCAGGGCCGGCGAGCCGGAGCGCGCCGTGACCCCGCCTCGCTCGATCGCCGGCGTGCTGGTCGCGGCCGTTGCGGCGGTCACGCTGCTCGCCGGCTGCTCGACCCCGGCGCCGGCGGGCGACGACGCGCTGGCCGTGGTGGTCGGCGGGCACGCCAACTCCCCCGCCCCGGCCGCGCTCGGCACGGTGGCCGAGGCGATCGACGCCGCGGTGCACGGCCAGGCCGCCGCCGCGGTGGTGGTCAACGCCGGCACGCCGACGGTGGCCAGCCAGGGCGCCCTCGGGCTCAACTGCCGCAACGGCGCGAGCTGCGACCAGGCCGTGCAGCAGAACACCGCCCTGCTGACCGGCACGGTCGCCCAGGCCCGCGCGGACACCCCGGAGAACGACCTGCTCGGGGCGATCGCGCTCGGTGCCCGGACGCTGGCCGACCACCACGGCGCCCGGACCCTGGCCGTGATCGACTCCGGCCTGCAGACGGTGGCGCCGCTGCGCTTCCAGGATCCCGGGGTGCTGGCCGCCGACCCGGGCGAGGTGGCCGACTACCTCGAGCGCGGCCGGGAGCTGCCGGAGCTGGCCGGCGCCACAGTGATCTTCTCCGGGATCGGCGACACCGTCGCGCCGCAGGCCCCGCTGCCCTCGGCGGCCCGGGCCAACCTGGCGGCGATCTGGGAGGCCGTGGCCAGGCGCGCCGGCGCCGCCACCGTGCGGTTCGTCCAGGCCCCGCTGACCGGCGCCCCCTCGACGGGGTTGCCGCCGGTCACGGCGGTGCCCGTCGGGGTGCCCGCCGCGTTCGAGGGCGCGACGCTCGACCTGCCCGAGACGGTGCTCCCGTTCGAGCGGGACACGGCCGTGCTGAAGGACCCGGCCGCGGCCCGCGCCGTGCTCACCGGGCTGGCCGACCGCATCAGCGCCCGGCGAACGCCGGTCCTGCTCACCGGGGCCACCGCCAACGTCGGCCCGCTGGACGGGCAGCGCGCCCTGGGCAAGGCCCGCGCCGAGGCCATCCGGGCGCTGTTGGTCGGGCAGCTCGGGGTGCCGGCCAGCCTGGTGGCCACCGTCGGGGTCGGCTCGGCGTGGCAGGGGTACGTGCACGACCATGACGCCGCCGGGCAGCTGCTGCCGGGGCCGGCGGCGCAGAACCGGCGGGTCATCGTGGCCCCCCGGCAGCCCTGAGGCGGACACGCCGAGTAATCATGCGGTAGCCGAATAGTTCGGCGTCCTTTACGCTGACTGCAGTAAGCCTGTGAACAGTGGGGACGGTGTGATGGACCGCGCGTGGTGTGAACTTCCCGAGTGGGAGCGCGATTTCGCCATGACCGTGCTCCGACTCGGGCAGGCGGTGCACCAGTACCGCACCGGCGTCGGCCTCGGCCGCTACGGGCTGGACACCAGCTCGGGGATGGCGATCATCGCGCTGCACGTCTCCGGTCCGCTGACTCCGAGCGAGCTGGCCGCGATGGTCAACCTCACCCCGCCGGCCACCACCGAGCTGTTGGACCGGCTCGACCGGGCCGGCTACATCCGCCGGGCCCCGCACCCCACCGACCGGCGCAAGACCCTGGTATCCACCACCGGAACCGGCGACGAGATCGTGAGCCGCGAGTGGGCCGAGTTCGCGCGCGTGCTCCGGCCCGCGCTGCGCAACGATGACGAGGGCATGCGGGGCCACACGTTCTCGACAATCGTCGCGATGGTGGACCTGCTCGAGGTGGCCAACCAGAGCCTCGGTCCCCATCCGGTCTAGCGAGAGCGGCCAGCTCAGCGGGCCGGCTCCCGGGCGGGCCTGCGCAGCGTCCGGCGCAGCATCACGGCCACCACCAGCACCGCGAGCACCGAGGCCGCGCCCCCGACCACCGTGGGCGCGCGGCCGCCGAAGTGCTCGCCGAGCAGGCCCAGCAGCGGCGCGCCGATCGGGGTGCCGCCCAGGAACAGCAGCACGTACAGTCCCATCACCCGCCCGCGCATGGACGGCGAGACGGACTGCTGCACGCGGGAGTTGGCGGCCGTGGTGAACGCCAGCGCCGCGAACCCGGTGGGCACCAGCACCGCGGCGGTGAGCACCAGGTTCGGCATCAGCCCGGCCACCGTCTCCAGCACACCGAACGCCAGCGCCGCGCCGATCACCACCCGCAGCCGGGGCCGGCCGGCGCGCCGGGCACCGACGCTCGCGCCGGCCAGCGAGCCCACCGCGAGCACGGTGGTGAGCACGCCGTAGCTCTCCGGCCCGCCGTGGAAGACGTTGCGGGCAAGCAGGGGCAGCGTCAGGTAGAAGTTGATGCCCAGCGTGGACACCACGAACACCAGCGAGAGCACGCCGACCAGCACCGGCTGCTCCCGCACGTAGCGCAGCCCGGCCCGCAGCTGGCCGCGCGCCCGGGGCACCCGCTCCGTGCGGTGCAGCCGCGCCGGGTCCATGGCCAGCATCGCGAGCAGCACCGCGAGGAAGCTGGCCGCGTTGATCAGGAACACCCAGGAGGTGCCCACGGCCGCGATCAGCACGCCGGCCACCGACGGGCCGACGATCCGCGCCGCGTTGAACGTCATCGAGTTCAGCCCGACCGCGTTGCTCACCTGGGCCGGTCCGACCAGTTCCGAGGCGAACGCCTGCCGGGCCGGCACGTCGAGCGAGGAGAAGATCCCGAGCAGCAGGCACAGCAGGTAGACGTGCCACAGCCGGGCCAGGTCGGTGAGGTCGAGCAGCCCGAGGACGAGCGCGCACAGGCCCATCCCGGTCTGCGTCATCAGCAGCATGCGGCGCTTGTCGTAGCGGTCGGCCAGCACCCCGCCCCACAGCGACAGCAGCAGGGTCGGCACGAACTGCAGCGCGCTGGCCACCCCGAGCGCCACCGGGCTGTTGTGCGACAGGTCGAGCACCAGCCAGTCCTGCGCGATGCGCTGCATCCAGGTGCCGACCAGGGACACGACCTGGCCGCCGGCGTAGTAGCGGTAGTTGCGGACCCGCAGCGAGGCGAACATGCCCTGTGCCGGGGCCACCGCCGGCTCGGCGGACGGCCCGCGTTCGGGTAGGGGTGATCGGCCGGAGGAGGTGTCCGGGGTGGAGGTCCTCGGCTCGGTCACAGGGTCAGGCGCCCGCCATCCTGTCGATGATCGTGGCCGCCCTGGCCAGGGTGGCCCGCTCGCTCTCGGTGAGCTCCGCGAGCCGCTTGTTCAGCCACCGCTCCTTGGCCGAGGCTTCGGCGGCCAGCAGCTCGGCGCCGGTCTCGGTGAGCTCGATGATCGACTGCCGCCCGTCGGTGGGGTGGTCGCGCCGGGACACCCAGCCGGCGTCCTCCAGCCCGGCGATCACCCTGGTCATCGACGGCGGCCGTACCCGCTCGGACGCGGCCAGCTCGCTGGGCGTCATCGACCCGCAGCGGTGGAGCGTGGCCAGCGCGGAGACCTGGGTCAGCGACACCATCTCGTCGGTGCGCTGGGACCGCAGCCGCCGGTTGAGCCGGACCACGGACAGCCTCAGCTGCCCGGCCAGGTCCGATCCGGTGGACTGCTCCAGCGTCATGTCATTAGCTTACCTTACGAACGCCGCAACCGCCGATGGGGTTGCGCACGCTGGGTGACCACGTGTCGGGGAAGTCTCACCGTTCGGCCCAGCGGGCGGTCCCGGACGCCGCACCGGACGCCCCGGTGCCGACCCGGCGGGCCTCACCCGGCGTGCAGCACCGACTGGATCGGACCAACCGCGAAGTAGGCCACGAACGCCACCGCGACCACCCACATCAGCGGATGCACCGCGCGGCCGCGCCCGCCGGCCGCCTGCAGCAGCGCGTAACTGACGAACCCGGCCCCGATGCCGTTGGCGATCGAGTAGGTGAACGGCATGACCACGATCGTCAGGAACGCCGGCAGCCCGATCCCGAAGTCGGTGAAGTCGATCTCCTTGACCTGTCGCACCATCAACGCGCCCACCACGACCAGCGCGGGCGCCGCCGCCTCCACCGGCACCACCTCGTAGAGCGGGGTGAAGAACATGGCGGCGAGGAACAGCAGCCCGGTGACCACGTTGGCCAGCCCGGTCCGCGCACCCTCCGCGATGCCCGAGGCCGACTCCACGAACACCGTGTTCGACGAGGACGACGCCGCCCCGCCGGCGACCGCGCCGAGGCCCTCCACGAACAGCGCCCGGCCGACCCGGGGCAGCTGGCCGCGCGAGTCCATCAGCCCGGCCTGCTGGCCCAGCCCGGTCATGGTGCCCATGGCGTCGAAGAAGTTGGCCAGCACCAGGGTGAACACCAGCAGCGTCGCGGCCAGCGCGGGCAGCCGCACGAACGCGCCCAGCGACACGTCCCCGACCAGCGAGAGGTCCGGCAGCCCGACGATGTGTTCGGGCAGCGACGGGTAGCCCAGCGCCCACCCCTTGGGGTTGGTGCCGTTCGAGGGACCCACGTGCGCGATCGCCTCCACCACGATGGCCAGCACGGTGCTGGCCAGCACCCCGATCAGGATCGCCGCGCGCACCCGCCGGACGACCAGGACGCCGGTGAGCAGCAGACCGACGACGAAGACGAACGTGGGCCAGGACGCGATCGAGCCGTTGATGCCCAGGCCGACCGGCACGGTGGTGTTCGCCGCGTCCGGCAGCCGGCGCACGAACCCCGAGTCGACCATCCCGATGAACGCGATGAACAGCCCGATGCCCACCGCGATGGCCGCCTTGAGCTCGGCCGGTACCGCGTTGAACACCGCCGTCCGGAACCCGGTGGCCACCAGGATCACGATGATCACGCCGTCCACCAGCACCAGGCCCATCGCCTCCGGCCAGGTGACCTGGGGCGCGATGGTCACCGCGACGAGGGTGTTGATGCCCAGGCCGGCGGCGATGGCGAACGGGTAGTTGGCGACCAGGCCGAACAGCAGCGTCATCACGCCGGCCACCAGCGCGGTCACCGCCGCGACCTGCGACACCGGCAGGATCGCGCCCAGCACGTCCCGCTTGGCATTCGGCGCGGTCGCGTCGACGCTGCCCAGGATCAGCGGGTTGAGCACCACGATGTAGGACATCGTGACGAAGGTGACGATGCCGCCGCGCACCTCGCGGCTGGCCGAGGACCCACGCGTGGACACCGCGAACAGCCGCTCCAGCAGTGCCCCCGACCCGCCGCCGTCGCCGTGGTCGTGTCCGGTGCCGGTGCCGCCGTGGCCGTCCCGGTCGGCGTGGCCGGTGCCGGTCGCGGCGCCGGTGTCGCCGTGGCCGTCCCGGTCGGCGTGGCCGGTGCCGGTCGCGGTGCGCGTGTCGCCGCCGGCGCGCTCTCCGGTGCCGCCCGACCCGCCGGGCTCGTCCCGGTCACCGGCGGAGTGCGGCTGCCCCGGCCCGTCCGGGGGGTCGGCGGGGGTGTCCGGTGACGTCATGGGCGGCCTCCTGCCGGGAGCAGCGGCGGTGCGGACGAATGTCGTCGGCGCGACCCCGGGCGGGATCTTCGGCAGTGTCTCCCGATCCGTGCGCGGGCACCACAGGAAGCGGCCGCCGGTGCGTAGGCTGGTCGCCGTGCAGGAGCCGTCCGAGCCGCCGCCACCGCCGCCGCCGCCGGCGAAGCTGGTCGAGGTCACGGTAGTGGTGCTGTTCGGCACCGGGATCTGGTTCGTGCTGTGGCTGGGGCTGCTGCTCGCGCACCTGGTCGCCGGGCGGCCGATGGACGTCTGGTTCAACACCACGCTGGTCGGCTGGCTGCTCGGCCTGATCGGCTACTCCGTGTTCCGCTGGCAGCGCTGGGCGTCGCGGTCCGGCCGGCGCGGGGCGCAGCGCGGCATCGACTGAGCGCTCCGGAGCCGGGTCACTGCCCGGTGCGGAAGCAGGCGGCCACGCCGTCCTGGGAGCCCGCCTGGTAGGCGTGCACCCGCTGCTGGGCGTTGCCGTGGTCGCCGCTGGCGGTCCAGGCGTAGTCGTCGGCCACCGCGCCCAGCCCCCGGGTGATCTCCCCGTCGTCGCCGGGGTCCGCGCGGAGCAGCCCGTCCCGCTGCGCGCCGTGCAGCGTCGCCCCGGCCAGGCAGTCGGCCTGCAGCTCGGCCGCGACCGACACCCACCGCTTGCTCAGCCGGGCCTGGATCGCGTGCCCCCACTCGTGCGCGATGATCAGGTAGACCCAGGCGTCGCCGATCTTCTGGTAGCCGGCGGACATCAGGTTGTCGTCCCAGGCCAGGAAGTCCTGCGGCTTGCAGTAGAAGGCGTTGAACGCCAGTGTCCGCTCCCCGTCGCAGGACGGCCCCTTGCTGCCGTGGTACGGCCCGGTGACGCGGGGGCTGGTGTAGCCGCGGTGGAAGTACTGGGGGAAGTGGCGCCGCCAGAACCCGTCGACCGCACGGACGGCCGCGCTCTCGTCGGCGGCCATGTTCCGCACCGGCGCCGGCGCGGTCGGGCCGATCGCCGGGGCCGGCTGCGCTGCCTCCGCCACGCTCGCACCGGGGGTCACCCCGGGTGAAATGATCATCGCCAGGGCGACCACGGTCGTGCCGACAACCCGTCGTACGTCTGCCACCGCCACAGTTTGCGACAGATCATCGGTTCGATGAGGTGATCAAGAATTCTCGTGTGGGTGACTCTGCGCCGTCAGCCGATCCACCACCGTCACGGGTGACCGGCCCCCGCGCCGCCGGCGTCCGCGCCGCCGACGCCGTGCTCGCCGTCGCCGTGCTCGCCGACGCCGTGCTCGCCGACGCCGTGCTCGCCGACGCCGTCCTCGCCGACGCCGTTTTCGCCGGCCAGCCGGGCGAGAAGCGCCCGCACCGGGTCGGCGGCGTGCCACCGGCCGCCGGAGGACCACACCGGCACCTCGACGCGGGCCGGCTCCGGGCGGCGCACCGCCACGGTGAGCCGGCGGTACAGCCACAGCGAGCCGTACGGCACCGGCACCCGCAGCGCGGCGCACGCCGCCACCACCTCGGGCAGGGCGGTCCAGGCGACCTCCCGTGGCCCGTCGGACCCGGACCCGGCCGGGGCGGGCTCGCCCGCGACCACCTCGGAGGCCAGCGGCAGGTCGAGCAGGTCGGCCAGCGCGGCCGTGGTCTCGGGGCTCCCACCACCGCCGATGCTCTCCGCCGCCGGGAGCGCCGGCGCCAGCCACCAGGCGTCGAGCAGCACGGCGCGCTCGGCGTCGACCACCGAGCCGTCCACCGCCCGCAGCCGCTTCGGCGGGTCAACCTCGGCCGGGTCGACCAGCCCGTCGCGCACCGCGTCGGCCAGCGCCGCGTGCGCCCGCCACACCAGCGCCGGGTCCGGCGACCGGTCGGGGTCGGCGAGCCGGTCCAGCAGGTCGACCGCCCCGGCCGGGGTCGTCACCGACAGGTCCCGGCGCACGCCGATCCAGCTGAGCACCTCGTCGTCCACGGAGCCGGCCTGGTCGACCGGGCCGGGCAGCGGGTCGAACAGCCCGGCCAGCCCGGTCGCCGACGGCAGCCGCCAGTGCCCCGGACGGTGACCGCCGAGCCGCGCGTGGCGCGCCAGCCACCACGCGGTGTACGTCGGCGGGCCGGCCGGTCCCGCGCCGCCTCCCGGTCCCGCGCGGCCACCCGGCCCGGGGCGGCCACCCGGTCCCGGGCGCAGCGCGGCGCGGTAGGCGGGGTCGGCGGCCAGCACGGCCAGCGCGGCCGGCCAGGCCGCGTCGTCCACCAGGTCGAGGTCGCGCACCGCGAGCAGCCGCTCCGGCGGTTCGCCGACGGCCTCGCACGCCGCCCACCAGCTCTCCTCGTCGTCCAGCTCGTGGTCGGGCGCGGTGGGGTGCTCGTCGGCGAGCACGGCGAACCCGTCCAGCACGCCGACCGCCGTCAGCACCGGCCTCGGGTAGCGCCGAGCCCAGTCGGGGGCGAGCGTGCCGATCGGCGGATCGTCGACCAGCAGCGCGGCGAGCACCGCGTCCGGAAGCATCAGCTCGTCGGCCCGGCGCGGCTCACCGTCGGCGTCCGGCAGCGCCAGCCCCGCCAGCCACGGCCGCGCGGCCGCCCCTCCGACCTCGGCCGAGGAGTCGTCGGGGTCGACCAGCTCGCCGAGCAGCCCCAGCACGAGCCTGGCCAGCGGCTCGGCGTCCAGCCCGTCCTCCGCCTCGGCCACCGACTCCGCGACGGCCGCCGCGATCGTCGGGTGGTCCAGCAGCTCGGCGGGGCCGGTGTCGGTGGCGCCCAGCCGGACGAGCAACGGGTGCGCGGCGTCCGGGTGCACCAGCCGGGGGCCGCTCGCGCCGGGCTCCCCGGCGAGGGCGGCCAGCGCACCGGTGAGCCGTTCGGGCAGCCCGGCGCCGGCTACCAGCGCGGTCCGGGGGCCGGTGACGGTGCGGCCGTCCACCAGCGGGACCGGCAGTGCGGCCAGCTCCTCGCGGCCGGCGCCGAGCCGCTCGGCCACCGGTTCCAGCGCGGCGTACAGGCGTCGCCACCAGGCCGGTTCGCGGCGCAGCCCGGACAGCCGCTCGGTCAGCTCGGCCAGCCCGAGCCCGCGCACGCCCAGCTCGGCCAGTGCCGCGCGGGCACCCGCGCCCTGCGCCTCGACCAGTCCCGGCACCGCATCGGCAAGCGCCGAGGCCAGTTCGGGCGCGCCGTCGGCGGGCGGCTCCAGCAGCACCGCTCGCCGGGGCGCCAGCAGGGCCGACCGCTCGGCGCCCGGGACGCCGTCGGTCCCCCCTGGCACCTCGCCCGGATCGCCGCCCGCGTCCGCACCGCCACCCGCGTCCGCACCGCCACCCGCGTCCGCACCGCCGCCCCACGTCCGATCATCGGCCCCGGCCACGTCGATGCCCTCGCCCGCCCCGGCCAGCGGTGCCAGCCAGCGGCCGTCGGTGAGCACGGCACGCAGCCGCTCGCGCAGCGCGGCGTCCAGCTCCGAGGCGGGGAACCCCGGCCGGGGCGCCAGGGCGACCCGGTCGGCCGCCGGCACCGCGAGTACCAGGTCCAGGTACGCCCCCGCCGCCTCGGCCAGTACCGCGTCGGTCGCCGGCCCGGTCCGCACCCGACGACGCGACGGCTGCATCGGGAGACTGGCCAGCAGCCGGGCCGGCACGCTGAGCCGCTCGTCGCTGGGGGTGGGGGCGTGCAGCACGTCGCCGTCCAGCGGGGCCGGCCGGCCGCGCGCGTCCAGCGGCAGTGCCCAGCAGACCGACCAGCCGGCCCGGTCCTCGACCGCGCCGCCCCCGGGACCCGCGCCGGCTTCGGCACCCTCGGCACCTCGGGCACCCCCGCCGGCTCCGACCCCCTTGCCACGTCCGGAACCCGCACCGGCCCGGGAACCCGTGCCACCCCCGGCACCTCCGGCCCGGCGGACCAGCAGCCAGTGGTGGTCACCCGGCTGGACGGTGACCCGTCCCTCCGACCCGCCCTCGCGCCGGTACACGGTGGGCTCGCCGCCCTCGGTGTCCAGCTCGATCTCGGCCAGCCAGGGCAGGGCGAGCAGGAGGTCGGCGGCGCCGGCGTGCGCGTCGGCGAGCAGCGCGGCGGCGTCCACCCCGCGCCGGGGCGGCAGCCGGACCTCCGTCGCGTAGCCCTCCGGCGGGCCGTCGCCCCGCACCGGCCAGCACAGCCGCAGGACCGGTGCCCTGCCCTCCCGGCGGGCCAGCTCCTCGGCCGAGGCCCCGCCCAGACCGGCCACCTCGGCGGCGGTGTCGGCCAGCGAGAACCGCACCCCGCCGGTCCGGGACAGCAGCACCGGCTCGGTGCTGACCGCCAGGACCGAGGCGAACCCGACGCCGAACCGCCCGACCGCCTGCGCGTCGTCCCGCTTCGCCGAGGCGCGCAGCGAGGACAGCGCGGTCACCCCGGCGGCGTCCAGCGGCGCGCCCGTGTTGGCCACCCGCAGCTGCGCCGGACCGCTACCGGCACCGCTAGCACCGGCACCCGCAGCACCACCAGCACCACCGGCCACGGCCCGGACCCGCAGTCGCCCCGGTCGCCCGGCCCGCCGCGCGGCGTCGGCCGCGTTCTGTGCCAGCTCGACGAACCACCGGTCGGCGTAGCCGTCCAGCAGCAGGTCTTCCTCGGCGTTGGCGTCCTCCCGGAACCGGGTCGGCGAGCCGGCCCAGGCGGCGAGCACGCCGAGGCGCAGCGCCTCGGTCCCGAACGGGTCGGCACCGGCCGGCCGCTCCGGGTGCCGCCCGGGGTCGGTCAGCGGGTCTCCAGGTCGACGCCGTCGTCGTAGACCAGCTCCGCGACCGGCGCGACCGGGCCGTTGTCCACCTCGACGTCGCTGTGCGCACCGCAGCCGAACTCGGCGTGCACAACCGAGCCGTCGACCGGGGTGTACTCGTTGCCGCAGGCCCCGAACACGGCGCCCAGCGAGCCGGCAAGCGGCAGGTAGAACCCGCAGCTCACGCAGGTGCCCGGGGCGGCCCTGGCCATCTCCGCCCTCGGACCGTGCTGGCCGAGGGTCCACCGGTCGACGGCGTCGTCGCGGCCCTCGCGGGACAGCACCCTGCGGCGCCCCAGGCCCACCTCGCGGGCCACGTCCTCGACAGCCGGGTCGTCGGAGGCCAGGTAGCCCGGCACCAGGCGCGGGTCGTCCTCCTTGGCCGGCAGCAGGTCGCCGACGCCCAGGTCGCCCGCCCGGACGCGCTCCTGCCAGGGCACCCAGGCCGGCGCCACCAGCGCGGACGGCCCGGGCAGCAGCACCGTCTCGCTGACCGTGGCCGGCTCACCCTCGCCGCAGTCGGCGACGGTGACCGCCCACCGCCAGCCCCGGTAACCGGCCTGGATCGCGGTGAAGAAGTGGGTGGCGGCGTGCGAGTCCTCGCTGTGCACGCCCTCGTGCCCGCCGACCGCCTCGGCGCCGGCCAGCTCGACGGCCGCCTCCCTGGCCAGCTCGACGGCGGCGCGCAGCGCCGGGCCTGCCTCGCCGCGGTCGGTCGAGGCAGGCTCGGGCACGGCGGTATCCGGAGTTGCGCCAGTCACGCCCCGATTGTGCCACTCTCTGCGCCGTGCCCCCCGCGGTGACCCGTGCCCACGCCCCGCTGCTGGCGCTCTCGGCGGCGCTGCTCGTGCTGGCGACCGGGTGCGCGGGCGCGCCGGCGGCGGCCTCGGGCGGCTCGGCGGAGGACCCGGCCTCGGTGCTGCGCGCGGGCGTGGCCGCCGGGACGCCCGTGCTGCGGCCCACCGTGCTCGGCACGCTGCCGCACGACACCGACGCCTGGACCGAGGGCCTGGAGATCGACGGCGGGGTGCTGTACGAGGGCACCGGGCTGAGCGGGCGGTCGGAGCTGCGCGAGCTCGACCCGGCCACCGGCCGGCCGCTGCGCGAGGTACCGCTGCCGGACGAGCTGTACGGCGAGGGCGTGACCGCGCTCGGTTCCACCGTGTGGCAGCTGACCTGGGAGGACGGCGTTGCGCTGCGCTGGGACGTCGGGCCGGGCCGGGCCGGTCCCCCGGCGCCGCCTCGGCGGCTGCCCTGGGCGGGCGAGGGCTGGGGGCTGTGTCACACGTCCGACGGGCGGCTGGTGGCCAGCGACGGCAGCGACCGGCTGCGGGTGCTCTCCGGTAGCGACCTCACCCCGGTCCGGACGGTGCCGGTCCGGCTGGCCGGCCGCCCGCTACGCGCGCTCAACGAGCTGGAGTGCACCCCGTCCGGGGTCTGGGCGAACGTCTACCAGACCGACTGGCTGGTGCGGATCGACCTGGTCAGCGGGCAGGTCACCGCGGCGGTGGACGCCGGCGGGCTGCTCCCGGCCGACCACCGCGGCGGGTTGCCCCAGTCGGCGGACGTGCTGAACGGGATCGCCGCCGTCCCCGGGACGGACCAGTTCCTGCTCACCGGCAAGTACTGGCCGTCGCTGTTCCGGGTGCGCTTTACCTCCGTGCGGGGGTAGCCGGGCCGCGTCGACGTCGTTCCGTCGGTCCGATGCGGAACAATGGGCGGGTGCGCAGGTCCCGGTCCCAGCAACCGCCGTCGGTGTCCCGCGCCGGCTGGTCGTCGGGTGCCCGCCGCCGCCGGATGTGGGTCACCGTCGACGGCGGGCACACCCGCCCGCCGGTGCGGGGCTCGGGCGCGCCCGAGCCCGGAGAGCCGGCCGAGCAGCCGGAGCGGCCGGGTCGGTCGGAACAGCCGGGGCACGCCGGTGGCGACCCGAGGTGGTACGCCGGGCCGCGCTCCGAGGAGCCGACCCGGCGGCTGGACCCGGAAGCGGACGCGCCCACCGAGGCCACCGCGCGGCACCGGGCCGACCCCGGGGAGCCGGACGGCACCGGCGAGCCCCGCCGCCCGGCCGGGCCGAGCAAGCTCACCGTCACCCGGGTGGTCGCCTGGCGCAGCCGGGAGCTCACCGGGCAGGGCATCCGGGCGTGGCAGCGGGCGGCCACCGCCGACGGCGCCGACCGGTCCGGGCTCACCGCGCTCACCTACGCCACGATGTTCAACTTCGCCAACGACGCCGCGATCGCGGTGGCGCTGGCCAACACGCTGTTCTTCTCGGCCGCGACGGCGGAGAGCAAGACAAAGGTGGCGCTGTACCTGCTGATCACGGTCGCGCCGTTCGCGCTGATCGCACCGGTGATCGGCCCGCTGCTGGACCGGCTGCAGCGGGGCAGGCGGATGGCGCTGGCCGCGTCGTTCGTCGGCCGGGGCGTGCTGGCCGTGGTGATGGCGATGCACTTCGACGACTGGGGCCTGTACCCGGCGGCGCTGGGCGTGATGGTGCTGTCCAAGTCGTTCACCGTGCTGCGCGCCGCGGTGACCCCCCGGGTGCTGCCCGAGGCGATCACCCTGGTCACCACCAACTCCCGGCTGACCACCTTCGGCATGGTCGCCGGCGCGGTGTTCGGCGCGGGCGCGGCCGGGTTCGCCGCGCTCACCGGGTCGCAGGGCGCGCTGTACTACACCGCCGCGCTCTGCGTGGTCGGCGTGTGGCTGTGCCTGCGCATCCCCGCCTGGGTGGAGGTCACCTCCGGCGAGGTCCCGGCGTCCATGCGGGGCCGGCCCCGCGGGGCGCGCCGGCGTCAGCCGATGGGCCGCCGGGTGGTGGTGTCGCTGTGGGCCAACAGCGCGTTGCGGCTGCTCACCGGCTTCCTGACGCTGTTCGTCGCGTTCGTGGTCAAGGCCCAGACCGCGCAGGCCCCCCGCGAGCAGCTGCTGCTGCTGGGCGTCGTCGGCGCCGGTGCCGGGCTGGGCGCCTTCCTGGGCAACGCGGTGGGCGCCCGGGCCCGGTTCGAGCGGTCCGACGCGGTGGTCTTCGGCTGCGTGGGCGCCGGGGTGGCCTCGGCGGTCGCGGTGGCGGTGCTGCCCGGCATCCCGCTGGCCGCGGTGTGCGCGCTGGTGTCCTCCACGGCCAGCGCGCTGGCCAAGGTCGGGCTGGACGCGGTGATCCAGCGCGACCTGCCGGAGCGGTCCCGGGCGTCGGCGTTCGGCCGCTCGGAGACGGTGCTGCAGCTGGCCTGGGTGTGCGGCGGGGCCATGGGCGTGCTGCTGCCGCCGGTGTACTGGATCGGGTTCCTGGTGGTCGCCGGGAGTACGACGCTGGTCGGGCTGCAGGCGGTGCTGGTGGCCAGGGGCGGCTCGGTGCTGCCGTGGATCCGGTACCGGGAGCAGCCGGAGCCGGTGCAGCGGGTCGGGGTATGAGGCGCGCGGGGCTGGTCACCGGGCTGCTCGTCGCGGCCGCCGTCACCTCGGGCTGCGGCTCGGACGGGCCACCGACGGTGGCGTTCACCTCGGCGGTGGGCACGCTGAGCACCGGGCCCGCGCAGTACTGCGACGTGGCCGTGACGAGCTGCGCCAACCACCCGGAGTCGGTGATCAAGCTGGCAGTCCCGCCCGGCCAGCCGCTGCGGATCAGCGTGCCGGACCAGATCGCGTCCACCCCGTGGCACGTGGTGTTCTCCTACCGCTCGCCGGGCAGCGACACGGCGCTCGACGGCCGCAGCCCGGTGTTCCCGCCGCACCAGCGCCGTGACTACGCGCTGACCCTGCCCGACCCGGGCGACCAGCTGCTCACCGCGCAGGTCCAGCAGTTCGGCGGCGGCCAGCCGACGCTCGACGCCCAGGGGGAGCCGTCGTTCCCGGTTCGCGGCAGCTGGGTGCTCGCCACCGGCTGACCCGCCGCGCCGACCCGCCGTGCCGACCCGCCGCGCCGACCCGCCGCGCCGACCCGCCGCGCCGACCTCGGGGCCGGCTCAGCTGACCGGCACGTCCAGCCGCAGCCCGACCCCGCGCACCGTGTGCAGGTAGCGGGGCGACTTCGCGGTCTCCCGGAGCTTGCGGCGCAGCCAGGACACGTGCACGTCGACGGTCTTGTCCAGCTCCCGCTCCGGCGTCTGCCACACCTCGGCCAGCAGCTCCCGCTTGCTGACCACCTCGCCGGCCCGCCCGGCCATGTAGGAGAGCAGGTCGAACTCCTTCGGCGAGAGCACCAGCGGGACGCCGTCCAGCGCGACCGTGCGGGCGGCCACGTCGATGGCCAGCCCGCCCAGCACCAGGCTGTGCCGGCTCGCCCGCTCGTAGCGGCGCAGCACCGCGCGCACCCGGGCGAGCAGGGCCTCGGGACTGCACGGCCACCCCAGGTAGTCGTCCGCGCCCGCGTCCAGCAGGTCGATCATGCGACGCTCCTCGGCGGGACCGAACACGATCATCGGCAGGTCGCCCGCCCGGCGCAGCCGGGCCAGCAGGCCCACGATGTCGAACCCGGGAGGGGCCGAGTCGATCACGACCAGCTCCGGTGCGACACTGCCGAGCTCACCGGGCACGTCCCAGCCGGCGTCGACGACCCGGGTCGGGTATCCGGCCGCGCCGAGCACGTCCGCCACGGTGGACCTGCCGTGCGGCTCGTGCGTGATCACCAGGATCGAGGACACGTACCCAGCGTACCGAGGAACTTGATCACACGGACGGGCGATTCAGTGGACTCTGCTCCGTAGTCGATCAGCCACTCATACCGAAGGGGCGTCAGGCCAACGACTGGATTCGAACCACCGTTAAGTGCCTCCATCAGCACTCGGTCGTCGGGCTGATCTATCCTGGAGATCATCTGAAGGTGGCCCGCACCCCGCGGCACGACGCCTTTCCGGCGCCTGGATGTACCTCGGGCGACACGATCCGCCCGACACCGAGGCACGGGAGGAGACCGGCCGTGGACGACGCCACGCGGAGCGCGCCGGGGCCGCCCGGCGGCGAGCCCGGGGACAGGCCCGTGGACGGCCCCACCGGGAACGGCCCGACCGAAGACGGCCCTCCCGAGGACGGCGGGCACCCCTGGCGGTGGCGCGCCATGCTGTTCGCGCACCGGGCCGGCCCGGACGGCACCTGCCTGGCCTGCCCCGGCCAGCGGTGGCCGTGCGCCCGGCGCCGCCATGCCGAGCGGGCCGAGCGGGCGGCCCGGCCCGGCGCCGAGCCCGCACCCCGCCCGGACACCGCGCATCGACCGACGGCCGAGCCCGAGCGCTGACCCTCCGGGCGGCGGCGGAGCGTTGCTCACCCGGGCGGCGGCCGGCTCAGCCGTCGAGGTCGCGGGCCACCGCGCGGACCACCTCGGCGGCCAGCTTCGAGGTGCGCCGGTCGGGATAGCGGCCGCGCCGCAGCTCGGGCGACACCTTGACCTCCAGCAGCCGGATCATGTCCTCGATGAGGCCGTGCAGCTCCTCGGCGGGACGGCGCTTCGCCTCCACGATCGACGGCGGCGCGTCGACGAGGCGCACCGACAGCGCCTGCGGCCCGCGCCGGCCCTCGGCCATCCCGAACTCCACCCGCTGGCCGGACTTCAGGCCGTCCACCCCGGTCGGCAGCGCTGCCTTCCGGACGTACACGTCCTGGCCGCCGTCCTGGGAGAGAAAGCCGAAGCCCTTCTCAGCGTCGTACCACTTGACCCTGCCGGTCGGCACCCTGCTCACCCGTCCCTTGCTGAATACATACAACGAGCGCGCCCCGGAGCGACCTGCGGGACGCGCTCCGTCCAGCGTAGCGTCCGGAAACCCGGTTGCGAGGAACTTATGTCAGGCGTGCGCCGCGCGAGCCCCGCCACCGAGGCCGAGCAGTTCCACCGATCGCTCGCGCATCTCCACCTTGCGCACCTTCCCGGTCACCGTCATCGGGAACTCGTCCACGACCCGCACGTACCGGGGGATCTTGTAGTGCGCCAGCCTGCCGGTGGCGTACTCCCGGACGGCCTCGGCGGTGAGCGGCGTGGCACCGGCCCGCATCCGGATCCAGGCGCACAGCTCCTCCCCGTAGCGCTCGTCCGGCACGCCGATGACCTGCGCGTCCAGCACGTCCGGGTGGGTGTAGAGGAACTCTTCGATCTCCCGGGGGTAGATGTTCTCGCCGCCCCGGATGACCATGTCCTTGATCCGGCCGGTGATGTTGACGTAGCCCTCGTCGTCCATGATCCCGAGGTCGCCGGTGTGCATCCAGCGGGCGGCGTCGATCACCTCGGCCGTCTTGGCCACCTCCTCCCAGTAGCCGAGCATCACCGAGTAGCCGCGGGTGCAGAGCTCGCCGGGGGTGCCCCGGGGGACGGTCAGCCCGGTCTCCGGGTCGACGATCTTCACCTCCAGGTGCGGCCCGACCCGGCCCACGGTGGACACCCGCCGGTCCAGCGAGTCGTCGGACCGGGTCTGGATGGACACCGGCGAGGTCTCGGTCATGCCGTAGCAGATCGACACCCTGGCCATCCCCATCCGGTCGATGACCTGCTTCATCACCTCCACCGGGCACGGCGAACCGGCCATGATCCCGGTGCGCAGGCTGGACAGGTCGTAGGAGGAGAACTCCGGGTCGGACAGCTCCGCGATGAACATCGTGGGCACCCCGTACAGCGAGGTGCAGCGCTCGGCGGCCACCGCGGCCAGGGTGAGCGAGGGGTCGAAACCCTGGGCCGGGATCACCATCGCCGCGCCGTGCGAGGTGGCCGCCAGGTTGCCCATCACCATGCCGAAGCAGTGGTAGAAGGGCACCGGGATGCAGATCCGGTCCTGTTCGGTGTAGCCGCACAGCTCGCCCACGAAGAAGCCGTTGTTGAGGATGTTGTGGTGGCTCAGGGTGGCGCCCTTGGGGAAGCCGGTGGTGCCCGAGGTGTACTGGATGTTGATCGGCTCGTCCGGGCTCAGCGTGGCCCGCACACCCGCCAGCCACTCCCGGCCGGCCTCGCCGGGTGGCGTGCCGGCCAGCGCCGCCCACTCCGGGGAGTCCAGCAGTACCACCCGCTCCAGCCCCGGGCAGCTCGGCCGCACCTCCTCGATCATCGCGGCGTAGTCCGAGGTCTTGAACACGGGCGCCGACACGAGCATCCGCACCCCGGCCTGGTTGAGCACGTACCGCAGCTCGTGGGTGCGGTACGACGGGTTGATGTTGACCAGGATGACGCCCAGCTTCGCGGTGGCGTACTGGACGAAGGCCCACTCCGCGCGGTTGGGCGCCCAGATGCCCACCCGGTCGCCCTTGACCAGTCCGGCCCCGCGCAGCCCCAGGGCCAGCGCGTCGACCCCGGCCACGAACTCGCGGTAGTTCCACCGCCTGCCGGTGGTCACCTCGACCAGGGCGTCGCGGTCGGCGAAGGCCACCGCGGTGCGGTCCAGGTTGTCGCCGATCGTGTCGCCCAGCAGCGGCTGGTGGGAGATCCCGGAGGCGTAGGACGGGACCTCGGGGGTGGACGGGGCGGCCGCACTCACGACGACTCCTCACGACGGATTCCGGTGTGCTACGCACCACATCCTCCGACATCCCGGGGTGCGCACGCCAGGGCCGCCGCCGAGCGGATGGTGGCTCGAGCTACTCCGGAGGTAATCGTGCTGCTTACCTTTCCGCCCTACCGTGCCGGGCATGACCTACTACCTGAACCCCGACGGCCACCGCTTCCACTACCAGGACCGGGGCGACGGCCCGGCCGTGCTGCTGGTGCACTCCTGGGCCATGGACTCCGCCATCTGGGAGTACCTGATCACCGACCTGGTGGCCGCCGGCTACCGCTGCGTGGCGATGGACCGGCGCGGGCACGGCCGCTCCGACGAGCCCGGCGCGGGCTACGACCTGGACACCCTGGCCGACGACCTGGCCGCGCTGCTGGAGCACCTGGACCTGCGCGAGGTCACCGCGGTCGGGCACAGCATGGGCTGCGGCGAGATCGTCCGGTACCTGGGCAGGCACGGCGACGGCCGGATTGCCCGCGCGGCGTTCCTCGGCGCCATCGCCCCGTACCTGCGCGGCGCGGTCGGCGAGCAGTTCTACCGCGCGAACCTCACCGAGCTGACCACCGACAGGCCCGCGTGGTTCGCCACCCGCGCCGACGGCTACTTCGCCCGCCCGGCCTCCGGGGTCTCCCGGGCGCTGGCCGACGAGGCGATGGCGGTGGCGCTGCGTACGCCGCTGGCCGTGCTCACCGACTGCGTCGCGGCCGGCGCGGGCACCGACCTCACCGACGAGCTGCCCCGGGTGCGGGTCCCGGTGCTGGTGGTGCACGGCGACGCCGACCAGTCCGCGCCGCTGGAGCTCACCGGGCGGCCGACCGCGCGGCTGCTGCCGGACGCCCGGCTGCTCACCTATCCCGGCGGCGCGCACGGCCTGTACGTCACCCACCGCGACCGGCTGACCACCGACCTGCTCGGGTTCCTCGAGCTGTACCGGAACCGCGGCTCGAACATGCCGGCGAACAGCCCGGCCTGTGGTCCGTAGGTGGCACCCAGCCCGACGTTGAGCACGATCACCGCGACCATCAGCGACACCGTGGCGCGGGTGTCCACCGGCAGCATCAGGTTGGCCGGCAGCTTCAGCCCCTTGGTGCCGTAGGAGAGCAGTTAGGCCAGGGTCAGCCCGGCCGGCACCCCGCTCTGGGCGAAGGAGCCGTACCAGCCGCGCCGGCCCGGCGGGGCGTGCTCCACCGCCATCGGCGCCGCGCCGCCCCACTCGCCGCCGGGGCGGACAGGCCCTGCGGCAGCCGCGGCACCAGCAGCAGCACCGGCGCCCACAGCCCGATGCTGTCGTAACCGGGCAGCAGCCCCACCCCCACGGTGGACAGCCCCATCAGCACCAGCGAGGTGATCAGCATGCCCTGGCGGCCCAGCCGGTCGCCGAAGTGGCCCCGCAGCACTCCGCCGACCGGGCTGGCCAGAGCCCACCCCGAGCGATGGTGGTGCCCACGGAGCTGGCGAGCGCGACCCGGCGCAGCTGCCCGCCGTCGCTCCGCACCGTCACCGTCAGAGTCCGCCGGTGTAGAGCAGCCGGTCGGCGGTGCCGCCCGCCTCACCGCCCCGGATCACGCCCGGGGTGGCCTGGGCCAGTATCCAGTCCTTCACCGTGGGCGTGGGCGCGTCGCCGAACCGCTGCTTGTACAACGCAGCCACCCCGGCCGCGAACGGCGCCGACATCGAGGTCCCGCTGTAGGACGCCGTCCCGCCGCCGGGAACCGGGGCCACGATCGAGCTGCCCGGGGCGTACAGCCCGACGCAGCCGCCGGTGCTGGAGGTGGTGGAGCGCTGGTCGTCGATCGTCGAGTTGGCCACCGCCAGCACGTCCGGCGAGTCGCGCGGGGCGAGGTCGCAGGAGTCGTGGCCGGTGTTGCCCGCCGAGGTCGCCACGAACACCCCCGACTCGGCCAGCCGGGACACCGCGGCGGTCAGGGTCTGCGAGGGCGCCTGGGCGTACCGCCAGGACAGCACGGCGACGGCGGGCTTCTGGGCGTGCGCCGTCGTCCAGTCGACGCCCTGGATCAGGCTGGACAGGGTGGCGTCGCCGTCGCAGTCGAGCACCTTCACCGCGTGCAGCCGGGCCTGCTTGGCCACGCCGTGGGTGGTGGACGCGGCGATGCCGGCAACCACGGTGCCGTGCTCGCCGCAGTCGCCCACCGGCCCCTCGGCGAAGCTGGCGTCGAAGCTCGCCCGGCCGCCGAAGTCCGGGTGGGTGGTGTCGATCCCGGTGTCCAGCACGTAGATGTTCACCCCGGCCCCGGTGGCGCGGGTGGTGTACGAGTGGTCCAGCGGCAGCTGGCGCTGGTCGATCCGGTCCAGTCCCCAGTTGTTCGGGTCGTCCTGGCGACCGTCGGCGAGCCGGGCGACCACGGTGCGGTTGGTCGGCTCGACGGCCCTGACCCGGGAGTTGCGCTCGACCGAGAGCACCCCGGGACGGCTGCGCAGCCCGCGCGCCTGCGCCGGGGTGAGCGTGGCGACGAACCCGGCAACGGCGTGCGCGAACCGGCTGCTCGGGTGGGCGCCGGCCTGGCCCGCGACCTCGTCGACGTTCTGTCCCTTGGCCACCCGGACCACGTAGCTGGCCGACTGCGTGGCCGGGAGCGGTACCTCGGGGGTGGGCAGGGCCGCCGGCGCCATCCCCAGCAACAGGGTCAGTACCGGCAGTACCGGCAGCGCGGCGAGCAGACGACCAGCGATCACGGAGAGCAACATTAAGTACCGGGTTCACCCGAGATCAATGACACGAACGATACGGGTGGTATCGGCGTGTCGCGGAGTGCATTCGCGCCTTCACCGTGCCGAGGGATGCACCCTCACTCCGGGGTCTTCACCGTGCCGTGGGATGCACCCGCACCTCGGTGGCCTTCACCGCGAACCACAGCTCGGCCCCGGGCACCAGGCCGGACCCGCCGCCGAGATCTGCCACCGCCGCCGGGGTGACGTCAGCGGCGAGGCCCTCGGCCCACGCCGGGCCGCCGTCGGCCGGGTCGGCGCGCAACCGCACCACCTCGCCGCGCGGCTCCAGCCCGGCCAGCCGCACCGGCAGCACGGTGCGCGGGCTGCCCCCGGGCGGTTCCCGGAACACCGCCACCGCCGCCGGGGCGAACACCGCGACGGCCGGCTCGCCTCCGCCGGCCACCCCGTCGGTCCCGGCGATCACCCGCCCGTCCGGCGCCCGCAGCCCGTCCGGCACGGCGACCCCGACCACCAGGTTCAACCCGGCGATCCGGGCGGCGAACGCGCTGCGCGGGCGGGTCAGCACGTCCCGCGTCGGCCCCTCCTCGGCGACCTCGCCCGCGCCGAGCACCAGCACCCGGTCGGCCAGCACGAGCGCGTCCAGCACGTCGTGGGTGACCAGCAGCGCCGTCCGCCCGGCACCCCGCACGGTGCGCCGCAGCAGCGCGCGCATGGCCGGCGCGGAGTCGATGTCCAGCGCCGCGAGGGGCTCGTCCAGCATCAGCAGCTCCGGGCCGCCGGCCAGCGCGCGGGCCAGCGCCACCCGCTGCGCCTGCCCGCCGGAGAGCTGCCCGGGACGGCGGGTGGCCAGCTCGGCGGCGTCCACCTCGGCCAGCAGCCCGGTCGCCACCCGGGTCGCCTCGGCACGGGTCACCCCGGCGCACCGGGGGCCGAACTCGACGTTGGCCCGCGCGCTCAGGTGCGGGAACAGCAGCGGCTGCTGGGCGAGCAGCCCGACCCCGCGCCGATGCGCCGGCACGTGCATGCGCGCGGCGGTGTCGGTGAGCACCCGGCCGCCCAGCTCCACCCGGCCCTCGTCGGGACGCAGCAGCCCGGCGAGTACGCCGAGCACCGTGGACTTGCCGGCACCGTTCGGCCCGAGCACGGCGAGCACCTCACCGCGCGCCACCCGCAGCGCCACGTCCAGCGTGAAGTCCCGGCGGCGCACCACCATCCGGGCGGACAGCCCGCCCGGTCCCGCACCGCCGCCCGGTACCGTGGTGCCCCTCACCGCAGCCCCTCGGCCGCCCTCGGCCGGGCCACCGCGATCACCACCACCGCCACCACGACCAGCACCAGGGACAGCGCGATCGCGCCGTCGGTGTCGATCTCGCGCTCCTGGTAGACCAGCAGCGGCAGGGTCTGCGTGGTGCCCTGCAGCGACCCGGCGAACGACACCGTGGCGCCGAACTCGCCGAGCGCCCTGGCGAACGCCAGCACCAGCCCGGAGCCCAGCCCGGGCAGCACCAGCGGCAGCGTCACCCGGCGGAACGCGGTGAACGGCGAGGCGCCCAGGGTGGCCGCCACCGACTCGTAGCGCTCCCCCGCGGTACGCAGCGCCCCCTCCAGGCTGACCACCAGGAACGGCATCGACACGAACGTCTGGGCCAGCACCACGGCCGAGGTGGTGAACGGCACGGTCAGCCCGAACCACAGGTCCAGCCAGCGGCCGGCCGGCCCGGTGCGGCCCAGGGTGTACAGCAGCGCCAGCCCGCCGACCACCGGCGGCAGCACCAACGGCAGCAGCACCACCGGCCGGGCCAGCCGCACCACCGGCGAGCGGGACCGGGCCAGCACGGCCGCCAGCGGACCGCCCAGCAGCAGGCAGAACAGCGTGGACAGCGCCGCGGTCTCCAGCGACAGGCGCAGCGCGGCCAGCGCCGACTCGCTGGTGACCAGCTCCGGCAGCCGGCGCAGGTCGGCCCGCACGATCATGCCGACCACCGGCAGCGCGATCAGCGCGAAGCCGAGCACCGCCGGCACCCACAGCGCCACCGGGAGCCCCACCCCGACGGTGTGCCGGTCCGCGCCCGGCTCCGGGACCTCGGCCCGCTCGGCCCGGTCACCCCGGCGAACGGCCAGGAAGGTCACGTCCTCACGGGGTGCCGAAGCCGGCGTCGCCGAGCACCTTCTTGCCCTCCGGGCCGGTGACCAGCTCGACCCACTTGGTGGCCAGGTCGGGGTGCGGCGCGTTCTTCAGCACGGCGATCGGGTACGAGTTGACCGCCTGGGCGGCCTGCGGGAAGTCCACGCCCTGCACTTTGCCGCCGGTGGACTTCACGTCCGTCACGTAGACGACCCCGGCGTCGGCGTCCCCGGTGGTGACCTTGCTCAGCACGGATCGGACGTCCGGCTCCTCGCTGACCGGCTTGAGGGTGATCCCGCTGGCCTTCTCCACCTTCTCGGTGGCGCTGCCGCAGGGCACCTGGGCCGCGCAGACGACCACCTTCAGGTCCGGCCTGGTCAGGTCCTGGAAGCTGTGGATGCCCTTGGGGTCGCCCGGCGGCACCGCGATCTGCAGCGTGTTGGTGGCGAACACGGTGGGCTGGCCGGCGACCAGGCCGGCCTTGCTCACCTGGTCCATGGTGCTGGTGTTGGCGGCGGCGAACACGTCGGCCGGCGCGCCGTTGACGATCTGCTGGGCGAGCTCGGACGAGCCGCCGTAGTTCAGCCGCACCTTCACGCCGGGGTTCTGCTGCTCGAACGTGGTCTCGAGCGTGGTGAACACGTCGGTCAGCGACGCCGCCGCCGACACGGTGAGCTCGTTGGCCCCGGGCGGCGGGGGCGGCGGCGCGTTCCCGGCCGCGGGGTTCTTGCTCGCCTGGTCACCGGCACACCCGGCGAGCAGCCCGGCGGCCAGCACCCCGCTCAGCACGGCGCCGATCGCCGTCAGATTCTTCCTCAACGGATCCCTCCCGGGGTCTCCACCACGACATGGGTCGACTTGATCACCGCGACCGCGAGCGAGCCGGGCTCCAGGCCGAGCTCCTCGACCGCCTCCGTGCTCATCAGCGACACCACCCGGTGCGGCCCGCACTGCAGCTCCACCTTCGACATCACCCGGTCCGAGACGACCTCGGTGACCAGCCCGACCAGGTGGTTGCGCGCGGAGCGCCCCACGGTGGACGGGTCCGGCGCGGCCTGTGCCTGGGCTCGGGCGAACTCGGCGAGGCGAGCGCCGTCGATGACCTTGCGGTTGGACGAGTCGGTGGACACCGGCAGCGCGCCGGCCTCGACCCAGCGACGCACCGTGTCGTCGCTGACGCCCAGCAACCGAGCTGCGTCGGCGATCCGGAACTGCGGCACGAGCCGGACCCTACCGCCGAGGGTGCGGCTCCGCCCACCGCCGAGTGAGGCGAAACGATCAATCGATGACGAGCCGTGACCCCGGGCCCGCCGTAGGCTGCGGGCCGTGGACTTCCAGCCGAGCGAGACCGCCGCCGACTACACCCAGCGCATGCGTGCCTTCCTGGACGAGGCGGTGCTGCCGGCCGAGCCGGTGTACGAGGCGTGGCGGGCCGAGCGGCGGGGCACCCCGAGCGAGTGGGACACCCCGCCGGTGCTGGAGGAGCTGAAGGCGGAGGCCCGCTCGCGGGGGCTGTGGAACCTGTTCCTGCCGGACGTCTCCAAGCTGACCAACCTGGAGTACGCGCCGGTGGCCGAGGTGTCCGGCTGGTCACCGGTGATCGCGCCCGAAGTGATCAACTGCCAGGCCCCGGACACCGGGAACATGGAGACGCTGCACCTGTTCGGCACGCCCGAGCAGAAGGAGCAGTGGCTGACCCCGCTGCTCGAGGGTGAGATCCGCTCGGCGTTCGCGATGACCGAGCCGGACGTGGCCTCCTCGGACGCCACCAACGTGCAGACCTCGATCCGCCGGGACGGCGACGAGTACGTGATCAACGGCCGGAAGTGGTGGATCTCCGGCGCCGCCGACCCGCGCTGCTCGATCTTCATCGTGATGGGCAAGACCGACCCGGACGCCCCGACCCACCGCCAGCAGTCCATGGTGCTGGTACCCCGCGACACCCCCGGGCTGGAGATCGTGCGGCACCTCCCGGTGTTCGGCTACCAGGACCAGCACGGCCACTCCGAGATCGCGTTCCACGACGTGCGGGTGCCGGTGTCCAACCTGCTCGGCGAGGAGGGCGGCGGGTTCGCCATCGCGCAGGCCCGGCTCGGCCCCGGGCGGATCCACCACTGCATGCGGCTGATCGGGATGGCCGAGCGCGCCGTCGAGGCGATGGTGAAGCGGGCGACGTCCCGGGTGGCGTTCGGCAAGGCGCTCGCCGAGCAGGGCGTGGTGCGCGAGCAGATCGCCGCCAGCCGGCTGGAGATCGAGCAGGCCCGCCTGCTGGTGCTCAAGACGGCCTGGCTGATCGACCGCTCCGGCGCCAAGGGCGCGCGCACCGAGATCGCCGCGATCAAGGTCGTGGTGCCCCGGATCGCGTGCACGATCATCGACAGGGCCATCCAGATCCACGGCGCGGGCGGGCTGAGCGACGATTTCCCGGTGGCCTACTTCTACGCATGGGCCCGCGCACTGCGGATGGCCGACGGCCCGGACGAGGTGCACCTGCGCTCGGTGGCCCGCGAGGAGCTGAAGCGGCATTAGTGACCGTGTCCTCAGCCGCGGCGATTGGGACGGAGATCGAGCCGCGGATGCGCAGGCTCTAGCATCTGCGCAGGTCAGAAGGCTGATCACCCATGTGTGCGGCGAGCCCGGGACGGTTACCCTCAGAGTATGAGTGTCACCGAGCTGGGCCTGCCGGGTTTGCGGGGTGCGCCGCCGGCCGACCCGTCGCGCTCGGCCGACCCGCGCCGGGGTGACTCGCGCCCGGACGACCCTCGGCTGGTGGACCGGTTCGGCCGGGTCGCGACGGACCTGCGGGTGTCGCTGACCGACCGGTGCAACCTGCGCTGCACGTACTGCATGCCGGCGGAGGGGTTGGACTGGACGCCGACCGCGCAGCTGCTGTCCGACGAGGAGATCGTGCGGCTGGTGGGGATCGGGGTGTCCCGGCTGGGCATCGAGGAGGTGCGGTTCACCGGTGGTGAGCCGACCCTGCGCCGGGGGCTGGAGTCGATCCTGTCGCGGGTGTCGGCGCTGCGCCCGCGCCCCGACATCTCGCTGACCACCAACGGCATCGGGCTGTCCCGGCGGGCGGCGGCGCTCGCGGCGGCCGGGGTGGACCGGTTGAACGTCTCGCTGGACACGCTGCGCCCGGAGCGGTTCGTGCAGATCACCCGGCGGGACCGGTTGCCGGAGGTGCTGGCCGGGATGGCCGCCGCGCGGGAGGCGGGGCTGGACCCGGTGAAGGTGAACACGGTGCTGCTGCGCGGGGTGAACGACGACGAGGCGGTCCCGTTGCTGCGGTACTGCCTGGAGCACGGTTACGAGCTGCGGTTCATCGAGCAGATGCCGCTGGACGCCCAGCACGGGTGGGAGCGTTCGGAGATGGTGACCGCGGTGGAGATCCTGGACCGGCTCGGCGCGGAGTTCGTGTTGACCCCGGACACCGAGGCCCGGGGTGGGGCGCCGGCGGAGCGGTGGGTGGTCGACGGCGGCCCGGCTCGGGTCGGGGTGATCGCGTCGGTGACCCGGCCGTTCTGCGGCGACTGCGACCGGACCCGGCTGACCGGTGACGGGCAGCTACGCTCCTGCCTGTTCGCCCGCGGCGAGACCGACCTGCGCGCGCTGCTGCGCGGCGGCGCCGGGGACGAGGAGATCGCCCGGGTGTGGCGCGGGGCGATGTGGGCGAAGGCGGCCGGGCACGGTATCGACGACCCGGGCTTTCTGCAGCCGGACCGCCCGATGAGCGCGATCGGAGGCTGACCATGTCGGTGACGGCGGGCTCCTCGACGCCCGGGACAGCACCGGTGCGGTCCACGGTGACGGTGCGCTACTTCGCCGGCGCCCGCGCGGCCGCCGGGGTGTCCACGGAGAACGTCGCGCTGGCCGACGGGTACACCGTCTCCGATCTGCTCGGCTCACTGGCCGCCCGGCACGGCGAGCGGATGACCCGGGTGCTCGGTGCCTCCAGCCTGCTGCTCGACGAGGTCGCCGTGCGGGACCGCTCGCTGCCGCTGCGCTCCGGCGCGGTGCTCGACGTCCTACCCCCGTTCGCCGGCGGCTGACCAGCCCCGACGCCTCCAAGGCGGTTCCGCGGAACCGCTTCCGCGCACGCCGAGGGCGGTCCCGCGGTTCCGGCTCCCCCGCGGTTCAGCGGAACCGCGGGTTTCAGCTCCCCGGCGGCTCAGCGGAACCGCGGTTCCGCTCCCCGGCGGTTCAGCGGAACCGCCGTTTCGGCTCCCCGGCGGCTCAGCGGAACCGCTCGTCGGCTGCCCAGGCGGTTCCGAACCACCGCTCCTCGGCTCCCACCGGCGGTTCCGACCAGCCGCTCGTCGGCTCCCCTCGGGCGGTTCCTCGGCACCGCCTTCTCGGCTTTCCGGCGACTCCGCGGAACCGCATCTTCGGCGGTGGTTCCGGCGAAGCGCCTCACCCAGCACCGGCGGATCCGGCGAACCCGCCGACGTGTACCACGGCGGTTCCGTGGAATCGTTCTTCGGTTGCTCGGGGTGGTTCCGCGGAACCACGTTCGGCCGCGCGGGCGGTTCCGAGAGAGCCGCTCGTCGGCTCCCCGGCGGTTCCGCGGAACCGCTTCGGCCTCGCAACGGGGCGCCACCGAAAGGGCCGGCGCCGTGGGCAGACGAGGCGCCGGGGCACCGCGCCGTAGTGCGACGATGGCCGTGCTGTCGCCCGCCGAACCCGCCGTGCCGTCGGCCGCCGAACCCGCGAACCGCCGCCCACGAACGCCGCCCGCCGAGCTGGACCGGCGTAGTGACGGGGGCTGACCGGCGCGGTGGCGACCTGACGTGGCCCGCGGTCGGCGCGAATCGGGGTCACATCGCCGACTCGGGCGGATCCGACGCGTTCATCGCGGCTGCGGCGCCCCGGTCAGCGATCTTCCCACCCGTCGTCCGGCTCGGCCCGGACCGGCGTCGGAGCGCCCCGGCCCGCGGGCAAGCGGTTCCGCGGAACCGCCCCGGCCCGTCCGTAAGCGGTTCCGCGGAACCGCCCGGCGCGGGGTGCGGCGCTCAGGCGGCGCTGACCCCGACCGCGCGGCCGAGGTCCTCGAACACGCCCCGGTTCAGCGCGAACGCCGTGTTCGCCTCCGCGAGCAGCCGAGCCTGCTCCCGCGCGTCCCAGGGCACGGCGTCGAGCCGGCGGCGGTAGTCGTCCTTGAACACCTTGGGCTTATCGATGCCGCCGAACCGGTAGAACCGCACCCCGTCCCCGGTCAGCCCGTAGATCGCCCGCAGCCGGGAACGGATGATCTGCCCGCCGGACAGGTCACCCAGGTAACGGGTGTAGTGGTGCGCCACGAACGCGCTGGGCGAGCTGAAGCAGACCTCCCGGAGCCGGTTCACGTAGCGGGCGGTGGCCGGCAGCGCGACGAGCTCGGACCGCCACCCGTCGCCGAGCAGCCAGTGCAGGTCGGCCTCCAGCGCATCCCGCCGGACCAGCTCGTCGGCCACGAACGGCCCCACGACCGGGTCGACCCGCCAGTGCTCGCCGGCCTGCTCGAGCACCGAGTAGAACAGGTAGCTCTGGCCGAGCAGCGTCGCGTAGGCGTCGCGGTCGAGCCGACCGGACAACAGGGCCACGATGAACGGCGCCGACTCGGTCCGCTCGTGTTCGTGACGGGTCGCGACGCGCAACCGTGCGGACAGTCCCACGACCCCGGATCCAGGCACGAACTGAGTATGGCCTCAGTCTGCCGTCGCCGGGAAGCCGCTTGCGCGCCCGGGCAGGCTGGGCTCATGACAGCACCGAATGCCGGGCCTCGCGTCGTCGTGGTCACCGGCGCCAACCGGGGACTGGGCCGCGAGGTCGCCCGGCAGTGCGCCGCCGACGGGCACACCGTGTTGCTGGGCAGCCGTGATCCCGCCGCCGGCGAGCGGGTGGCCGCCGAGCTGGCCGGCACGGGGCTGCCCGGCGAGCTGGTGCCGGTCGCCCTGGACGTCCTCGACGCCGACGGGCTCGACCGCCTCGCCGGGTGGACCGGGCAGCGGTACGGCCGGGTGGACGTGCTGGTCAACAACGCGGCGATCCATTACGACACCTGGCAGACCGCGGCCGGTGCCGACCTCGACATCGTGCGGGAGGCGCTGGAGACCAACCTGCTCGGCGCCTGGCGGACCGCTCTGGCGTTCCTGCCCCTGCTGCGCCGCGGTCGGCACCCTCGAATCGTGATGGTCAGCAGCGAGGGCGGCTCGCTGTCCTCCATGGGCGGCGGCCTGCCCGCGTATCACGTCAGTAAGGCCGGCCTGAACGCTCTGACCCGCACCCTCGCCGGCGACCTGCGCCGGGACGGCATCCTGGTCAACGCGGTGTGCCCCGGTTGGACGGCCACCGACATGGGCGGCAGTGGCGGCCGGCCGGTGGCCGACGGCGCGCGGTCGGTCCGGTACGCGATGGATCTGCCGGACGGCGGCCCGACCAGCACGTTCACCCGCGACGGGCGGCCCGTGCCCTGGTGATCGGGACGGCGGCTCAGCCCAGGGCGGAGGGGAAGAGCTCGGCGTAGGACGGCCAGTGCCCGCTGTCGGTGCGCACGCCGGTGACGGCCAGCGCGGCACGCACCACGGCCCGGCTCACGCAGTCTGCGGACTGGGCCAGCAACTCGTGCAGCGCGGGCTGCTCCGGTGTGGGCCGGGCGCAGGTCGACACCCCGAACGTCAGGTCACCGTCCACCATGGTGTGCACCGGGCGCACCGCGCGGGCCAGCCCGCCGGCACCCATCCCGGCCAGCAGCTGGCACTGTGCCTTGGTCAGCGTCAGGTCGGTGGCCAGCACGGCGAGCGTGGTGGCCCGCAGCGGGCCCTCCACGCCGGCTCGGGGCAGGCCGGCCTCGGCCGCGGCGGCCACCTCGGCGGCGGTGGGCGTACGCAGCCCGTCGAACTCGCCGGCCAGCCCGAACCGGGCCCCGTACAGCTCGCCGGTGCGCGGGTCGGCCGGTGACCCGGCGGCGTTGAGCACCACCAGCGCGGCCACCACCGCGCCCCCGGCCAGCACGGCGCTCGCCGAGCCGATACCGCCCTTGAGCCCGCCCACGGCCGCCCCGGTGCCCGCCCCGACCGCACCGAGCGGCACCGGCCCGCCGCCGTCCGCACCGGCCGCCGCGCGGTAGGCGGCGAGCCCGGTGGCGGCGTCCGGCCGCGCGTCGAACCGCCCGCCGCGGTTGAGGTCGAACACCACCGCGGCGGGCACGATCGGCACCACGTGGTCCGGCTCGTCGCCCAGCGGGAAGCCCACCCGGTCCGCGGCCAGCCCGCGCATCACCCCGTCGGCGGCGGCGAGCCCGTACGCGCTGCCCCCGGACAGGGTCAGCGCGTGTACCCGCTCCACCATCCGGCGCGGCTCGAGCAGGTCGGTCTCCCGGGTGCCCGGGGCGTTGCCGCGCACGTCGACCCCGGCCACCACGCCCGCCGGCGGCGCCAGCACCACGGTGGTGCCGGTGAGGTAGCCGTCGCCGCGCAGCGTCACGTGCCCGACCCGCAGGCCGGGCACGTCGACGAGGCTGTTGGACGGCCCGGGAACCGGACCCGTCAACTCTTCCGGCTCTTGACCACCCGCAGCACGATGAGCAGGAGCAGCGCCGCGGCCACCACCGGGGCCAGCCGCTTGAGCACCGGCGCGCCGGCGGTGTCCAGCAGGTTGATCGCCTCGACCTCGCTCTGCGCGGGGCCCGAGTCCGCCGCGAACGCCGGCTTGGGCGCGGAGCCGTTCACGCTCGGCGGGGCCGCCGACGCCGGCGTGGCGGTGGCCGTGGCGACCCCGGCCGAGCCCCCGGTCGGCACCGCGCCGGCGGAGCTCTCACCACCGGAGGTGCCCGGGGTCGCGCCGCCGTCGGCCGCCGGGGCGGACGCCGCGCCGGCCTTCTCCGACTCGCCGGAACCTGCGGTCCCGGCGGAGGCGCTCGCCGCGGCACCGGCTCCGGCGGCACCTGCCTCCTCGCCCGAACCCAGCTTCTTGGCCAGGCAGGACGCGAACTGTCCGACGATCTTGTCGCTCACGTCGGCCATCACGCCCCGGCCGAACTGGGCCGGCCGGCCGGTGACCGTCATGTCGGTGACCATCTTCACCGAGGTCTTGTCCGGGCCGTCCGGGGTGAGCGTGCCGGTGACCGTGGCGCTGGCGGTGCCGTTGCCCCTGGCGTCGCGCCCGGACGCCTCGATCACCACCTTGTGCGCCGCCTCGTCCCGCTCGACGAAGGTGCCCTTGCCCTTGTAGGTGAGCGAGATCGGCCCCAGCTTGACCTTGACCGTCCCGTTGAACGTGTCGTCCTCGTAGCTGCTCAGCGTCGCCCCGGGAAAGCAGGGCGCGACCCGGCGCGGGTCGTTGAACGCCGCCCACGCCTCGTCGATGCCCGCCGGAACGGTGAACGTGTTCTCCAGCTCCATCGCCTGCGAAATCTCCGTCCGGAAAACGTGGACGCCCACTCCGGCCGGAGTGGGCGTCCACGGATCAGTGGATGATCAGCCCGCCGCGGTCAGTACCGCGCGGCCGGTGAGCACCCTGGCCAGGTGCTCACGGTAGTCCGCCGCCGCATCGGCGTCACTCGGAGCGGAGGTGCCGTCCGCGGCGTGTTCCGCCGCCGCCCGCACCGCCTCCTCGGTGGCCGGCTGGCCGACCAGGGCCTGCTCCACCGCGGTCGCGCGGATCGGCGTGGAGGCCATGTTGGTCAGCCCCACGCGGGCCTCGGCGATCGTGCCGCCCTCGGTGCGCAGCGCCACCGCGACGGCCACCATCGACCAGGCCTGCGCGGTGCGGTTGAACTTCTCGTAGTGGTGCCGCCAGCCGGTGTAGCGGGGGAACCGGACCTCGGTGAGGAGCTCGTTCTCCTCCAGCGTGGTGGTGAACAGGTCGACGAAGAACTCCTCCGCCGACACCGTCCGCGGCCCCTCCGGGCCCACGATGACGAACGACGCGCCCAGCGCCAGGGCGACCGCGCCCAGGTCGCCGGCCGGGTCGGCGTGCGACAGCGAACCGCCGAGCGTGCCCCGGTGGCGCACCTGCGGGTCGGCCACGGTGGCCGCCGCGTCCGGCACCAGGCCCACGTGCTCGCGCAGCAGGTCGTTGCGGACCACGTCGTGGTGGGTGGTCATCGCGCCCACCACGATCTGGTCGCCGTCCTCGCGGACCCCGCGCAGCTCGGCGATGCCGCCGAGGTCCACCACCAGGGTGGGCGCGGCGAGCCGGAGCCGCAGCACCGGCAGCAGGCTCTGCCCGCCGCCGAGCACCTTGACGTCCTCGCCGTTCTCCAGGCCGGTGGCCAGTGCGGAGACCGCATCGGCCACCGTGGTGGGGCGGACGTAGTCGAACTGTGCCGGGATCACTGCACCTCTCCTTGCGGGTTGTTCGGGTCGATCGAGCCCAGCCCCGCTCCCGCGGAGTGCACCTCGATCGGGGTCTCGTCGGTGGCGTGGCCCCGCGCGTCCTGGACTGCCCGCCAGACCCGTTGCGGCGTGCACGGCATGTCGATCTCGGTCACGCCGAGGTGGCGCACCGCGTCGAGCACCCCGTTCACGATGGCTGGGGTCGAGGCGATGGTGCCGGCCTCGCCGACCCCCTTGACCCCCAGCGGGTTGGACGTGGCGGGCGTGCTGACCACCGCGGTGTCGAAGCTCGGCAGGTCGGCCGCGGACGGCAGCGTGTAGTCCACCAGCGTGCCGGTGACCAGCGTGCCCTGGTCGTCGTAGGTGGCCTCCTCGAACAGCGCCTGCGCGATGCCCTGGGCAAGGCCGCCGTGCACCTGGCCCTCCACGATCAGCGGGTTGATCACGGTGCCGACGTCGTCCACGCACACGTAGCGGCGCAGCCGGACCCGGCCGGTCTCGGTGTCCACCTCGATCGCCGCCAGGTGGGTGCCGTGCGGGAAGGAGAAGTTCTCCGGGTCGTACACCGCGTCGGAGTCCAGCGAGGGCTCCATCCCCTCGGGCAGGTCGTGCGCCATGAACGCCGCGAACGCGATGTCCTGGATCGTCTTGCCCGACTGCGTACCGCGCACCGAGAACGTGCCGGCCCGGAACTCGACGTCGTCCTCGGAGGCCTCCAGCAGGTGCGCCGCGATCCGGCGCGCCTTGGCGATCACCTTGTCGGTGGCGTGCACGATCGCCGGACCGCCGACGGCCAGCGACCGCGAGCCGTAGGTGTCCAGCCCCTTGGGCGAGATCTGGGTGTCGCCGTGCAGGACCTCGACGTCCTCGAACGGTACGCCGAGCTGGTCGGCGACGATCTGGCTGAACGCCGTCTCGTGGCCCTGCCCGTGCGCCGACGCGCCGGTGATCACCTCGACCTTGCCGGTGGCCAGCATCCGGACGCTGGCCGCCTCCCAGCCGCCCGCGCCGTAGTCCAGCGAGCCGAGCACCCGGGACGGGGCGAGCCCGCACATCTCGGTGAACGTGGAGATGCCGATGCCCAGCTGGACCCGGTCGCCGCGCTCGCGCCGCTGCTCCTGCTCGTGCCGCAGCCCCGCGTAGTCGAACGTGGCCATGGCCTGGTTGGTGGCCTGCTCGTAGTTACCGGTGTCGTAGGTCAGGCCGGCCACCGTGGTGAACGGGAACTCGTCCGAGGAGATCCAGTTCTGCCGGCGCAGGTCCATCGGGTCGCGGCCCAGCTCGACGGCCAGCTCGTCCATCATCCGTTCGATCGCGAACGTGGCCTCCGGCCGCCCGGCGCCCCGGTAGGCATCGGTCAGTGTCTTGGTGGTGAAGACGTTGGTACAGGTGAACTTGAGTGCCGGGAACTTGTAGATGGCGTTGAACATGAACGCGCCGAGGATCGGCACGCCGGGCCCGACCAGGCCCAGGTAGGCGCCCATGTCGGCGAGCAGGTGCACGTCCAGGCCGGTCACCGTGCCGTCCTTGCGGGCGGCGATCGTCAGCTCCTGGATCTGGTCACGGCCGTGGTGCGCGGCCAGCAGCGACTCCGACCGCGTCTCGGTCCACTTGACCGGCTTGTGCAGCTTCTGGGCCAGCGCGACGCAGAGCATCTCCTCGGGCAGCACGCCGATCTTGCCGCCGAAACCGCCACCCACGTCCGGCGCGATGACCCGCAGCTTGCTCTCCGGCACGCCCAGCGTCACCGTCGTCATGGTCCGCAGGATGTGCGGGATCTGGGTGGCCGACCAGATCACCATCTGCTCGCCGCTCGGGTCGACCACGCAGGAGCGGGGCTCCATGAACGCCGGGATCAGCCGCTGCTGGACGAACCGGCGGCGCAGCACGATGGAGTCCGCGTCGGCCTCCGCCGCGGCGACCGCGGCCGCGACGTCGCCCCCGGTTCCGGCGGCGGCCGAGTCGAACACCCAGGTGGCGTTGGCGTTGGTGCCCAGCTCCGGGTGCACCAGCGGCGCGCCGTCGGCCAGCGCGGCCTCCATGTCCAGTACCGGCTCGAGGCGCTCGTAGTCGATCTCCACCTGCTCGGAGGCGTCCCGCGCGACCGCGGCCGACCGGGCGACGACCACCGCCACCCCCTCGCCGGCGAAGTGCACCGTCCGGGAGGCCAGCACCGGACGTCGCGGCGACTTCATGTCCGGCGTGATCGGCCATGCGCACGGCAGGCCCACCGACTCCAGTCCCAGGTCCTCGGCAGTGTAGACGCCGACAACCCCCGGCATCCGGCGCGCCTCGGAGGCGTCCACCCGTTCGATCCGGGCGTGCGCCAGCGGCGACCGCACCACGTACAGGTGCAGCGTGCCCTGCGGGACGATCGAGTCCGTGAAGCGGGTGCGGCCGGTGATCAGCCGGGCGTCCTCCTTGCGGGTCCGCGCCTTGCCGATCTCCTGCGTGGTGGGGTCCGGGGGCAGTTCGGTGGTGGTCATCTCAGCCGCCTCCGCCCACCGCGGCCGGCGAGCCGGCGGTGTCCGGGGTGGCTTGCGCACCCGGCTTCATCTTCTGCGCCGCGTCGCGCACCGCCCGCACGATGTTCTGGTAGCCGGTGCACCGGCAGAGATTGCCCTCCAGGCCGTGCCGGACCTCCAGCTCGTCCGGGTCCGGGTTGTCGCCCAGCAGGTCGACCGCCTGCATGATCATGCCCGGGGTGCAGTAGCCGCACTGCAGCGCGTGGTTCTCGTTGAACGCCCGCTGCATGGGGTGGAGCTGGCCGTCGCGGGCCAGGCCCTCGATGGTGGTGATCTCCGAGCCGTCCACCTGCACGGCGAGCACCGAGCAGGACTTCACGCTCTGCCCGTCGAGGTGGACCGTGCACGCTCCGCAGTTGCTGGTGTCGCAGCCGATCACGGTCCCGGTCTTGCCGAGTCGTTCACGGAGGTACTGGACGAGCAGCATGCGGGGCTCCACATCGTCGGCGTACTCGACGCCGTCGACGGTGACCCGAACCTGTGCCATGAGCTCAACTCCTTCACACCGCGGCCGCTCCGGCGACGCGCGGTTTCGTACGGGAACAGTCCGCCTGGGGTGTCCCCCGCGCTGGTGGGACGCGTTGGTTGCGGACGCCTCGGCGCCGCGCACCCGACGGTGGCGGCTACCACATCCCACTCCCCCCGCGAAGGTCTCGCAAGATCGGATGCATGTCGCGGAGACCCCTCACCGCGTCGGCCGGCGAGATCGGGTGATACCCGCCGCGGTTGCGGGTTCCTTCACCCGATCGGCCCGCTCACGCGGCCGCCCCCGGTGACCCTCCGTACCGAAATCACTCGTTCGGCCCAGAGCGTTCGGCGGGCCGGGCGTCCGCCGTGGCGGGCCGGCCGCGACGGCGGGGCAGGCCGGTGAGGGTCGGCAGCAGCGCTCCGAGGTCACGGGCCCGCAGCACGCCCCACCACAGGCCGGCGCCGTAGCCGAGGTCGTCCGCGCGGTGCGCCAGCAGGTAGCGCACCGGGTCCAGCGCCGGCTCGCCGTCCCGTGGCCGGTGGTCGTACCAGTCGGCCAGCCCCTCGACCACCGAGGCGGCCAGCGCGGCCCGGCGCACCCGACGCGACCGGACGGCACCGAGCACGGTCAGCGGCCACCAGTGCCGGGTGAGCAGCCCGGCCGCCTGGTCCAGCGCGCCGAGCAGCCCCAGCCCCACCAGGCGCGCGGCCGCCCGCCCCGGCCGGTGCACGCCGCGCAGGGTGCGCCGGGTCCGCACCCACGCGGCGACGGTGACCACGGCCGTCCCGGCCAACCCCGCCCGGCGTTGGGCGAGCAGCAGCAGGCACGCCGCCCCGGTCCACGGCGAGAGCACCGCCGGTGGCACCGACCCGGGATGGCGGCCGGCCAGCGGGGCGGCCCCGGTGCCGTAGAACGCCTTGCGGGTCCACCAGCCCACCGGCCGCACCCGGTGCTCGTGCGCCACCAGCGCGGCGGGCTCGTAGCGCATCCGCCAGCCGCGCGCGTGCAGCCGCAGCCCCAGGTCCACGTCCTCGGCCACCCGCAGCTCCGGGTCGAACCCGGCACCCACCGCCGCGCGCCGGACCAGCAGCGCGGCGCTCGGCACGTACGCCACCCGGGACCGGGGCACGACGGGCGCCGGATCCCGCCCCAGGTCCAGCGACGAGCGCAGCCCCTCGTACCGGTCCAGCCAGCCGGGCGGGTGCTCGCCGGCCGGATGCTCGCCGGCCGGATGCTCGCCGGCCGGGAGGCCGACGATCCGGGGCGCGGCAAGCGCGACGGCCGGGTCCGCGAGGTGCCCGAGCAGCGTGCCCAGCCACCCGGCCCGGGGCACCACGTCGGAGTCCAGGAAGGCGACCAGCTCGGTGCGCGCCTCGGCCAGCCCGGTGTTGCGGGCGGCCGCCGGCCCCCTCGACCGCTCGTGCCGCAGCAGCCGCGCCCCGGCCACCGTCGCGGTCTCGGCGCACCGGAGCGGTTCCGCGGAACCGTCGTCGACCACGATGACCTCGGCAACCCCGGGGGCGGTTTCGGCCACCGCCGCCAGGAGCCGGCCCAGCTCGCCGGGACGGTCCCGCACCGGGACGACCACGGTCACCGCACCTGGCGGCGGCCCGGCCGGAGCCCCGGGAGCGTCCGGGGCGGGATGAGCCACCCCGGTGTCCAGCAACCGGCCGGCCAGCGCCGCCGACGTCACGTCGCGCACCGCCAGCGACCGGCCGTGCGCCGACCCACCCGTCGCGGTGCCCTCGGTCGCGTGCCGTTCGGTGTCCGGGGAGTCCGCCGAGGAGGACGGCCTCCCGTCCGGCCCCTCACCCGGCCCGTCCAGCAGCCGCCCGGCCACCGGAGCCAACCGAAGCAACCGCATGGGCGAGCCGCCGAGCAGCGCCACCCGCCCGTCCTCGCCGGTCAGCCGGCGGGTCCGGCGGTCCAGGCGCACGGTGAACCCGACCGGCAGCGGACCGTGCCCCGAGCTCAGACCCGCCCGATCGGCAGCCCCGCCCGCCCGATCGGCAGCCCCGCCGCGCGGCACGTGGTCGGCGGATCCGCGCGCGTCGGTCGACCTGCTCATCCGAGGAAGCCGCCGTCGGCCCGGACCGCCGTGCCGGTGACGGCGCCGGAGTCGGGGCCGCACAGCCAGCAGACCGCGGCGGCGACCTCGTCCGGGTCGAGCAGCCGATCGACCAGTTGGTGGCCGGCGAACTCGGCCGGCGTCGCCAGCCCGTACAGCGCGGCCGTGGCCGCCAGCATCGCGGTGTCGGCGGAACCCGGCGAGACGGCGGCGGCGGTGACCCCGGTGCCGCGCAGGTCGGCGGCCAGCCCTCGGACCAGTCCGAGCACGCCGTGCTTGACCGCGCAGTACGGCGCCAGGTGGTAGAGACCGTGGTGCGCGGCCGCCGAGGCGAGCGCGACGAACCGCCCCGAGCGCGGCTCCGGTCGGGCGAGCAGCGCCGGCACCGCCGCCCTGACCAGGTGCAGCACTCCCCGCAGGCCCACCTCGTACAGCGCGTCCCACTGCGCGTCCGTGGCCTCCCACGCCGGGGTCCCGCCGGCCATCACCGCCGCCGACGCGACCGCCGCGTCCAGCCCGCCGAACTCCCCGACCGCCGTCGCCACCGCGGCGTGCATCGCGGGCTGGTCCCGCACGTCGGCGACGACCGTCCGTACCGTCCCCGGGTGCGCGGCGGCCACCGCGTCGAGCTCGTCATGGCTCGCCATCCGGTAGGGCAGGTCGGGGTGGTCGGCGCAGGCGTCCACCGCGACGACCCGCCAGCCCGCGCCGGCCAGCCGGTGCACCACGGCCGCGCCGATCCCCCGGCCCGCTCCCGTCACCAACGCCACCCGGTCCGCGTCCGAACCCGCACTCGTCACGGCCGTGATCGTGTCACGCTGGGGGCATGCCCGACACTGTGTCCGCCGCCGGACGGACGCCCCCGCCCGAGCCGGAGCAGGTGCTTCCCGCGTACGGCAGCCGGTCCCTGTCCGAGGTGGTGCCCTCGCTGCTGGCCGCTCTCGGCGCCCCGGGTGAGCCGAACGCGCTGGGCATCGAACCGGCCCGACGCGTGTGCCTGTTGCTGGTGGACGGTCTGGGGCACCACCAGCTGGCCGAGCACGCCGCCGACGCGCCGTTCCTGTCCGCGCTGGCCGCCGCGAGCACGACCGCGGACCCCGCCGAGGACACGGCCACGAAACCCGCCGCCGGCCGGGGCAACGGTGGCGCGCTGACCGCCGGTTTCCCGTCCAGCACGCCGATCAGCCTGGCGTCGCTGGGCACCGGGGCGCCACCGGGCGCGCACGGCGTGCTCGGGGTGTCCTTCGAGGCCGGCCAGGGCGAGCTGCTCGAGTCGATCAAGTGGACGACGCACCGCGGCGGCAGGCCGGTCGACCAGCGCGAGGAGCTGCCGCCGGAGCGGGTGCAGCCGCTGGAGACCGCGCTGGCCAGGGCCGGGCGCGGCGGGATGGACGTGCGGGTGGTGTCCTCGGTGGCGTTCGACGGCTCCGGGCTGACCCGGGCGGCGCTGCGCGGTGGTGTGTACCGGGGGGTGCACGCGCTGGGCGACCTGACCGCGGAGCTGATCACCGCGCTGAGCGCCCCGCCCCCGGTGCTCTGCTACGGCTACCACGCGCAGCTGGACCTGCTCGGCCACGTGCACGGGCCGGGCTCGCTGGCCTGGCGGATGGAGCTGGCGGTGGTGGACCGGGTGGCCGCGCTGGTCGCCGAGGCACTGCCGCCGGACGGGTTGCTGATGGTCACCGCCGATCACGGGATGATCACGGTCGATCCCGGGCAGCGGGTCGACGCGGACACCGATCCCGTCCTGCGCGCCGGCGTGCGGCTGGTCGGTGGCGATCCTCGGGCGCGGCACGTCTACACCGAGCCGGGCGCGGCCGCCGACGTGCTGGCCGCGTGGACCGAGCGGCTCCACGGCCGGGCCTGGGTGGTGCCGGGCGAGCGGGCGATCGCCGACGGCTGGTTCGGCCCGGCGGTCTCGGACGCGGCGAGGCCCCGGATCGGCGACGTCGTGGTGGCGATGCGCGGGTCCGCCGCGGTGACCCGGTCCCGCGCCGAGCGGATCCTGTCCACGCTGCCCGGTCAGCACGGCTCGCTGACCGCGGCCGAGCAGCACATCCCGCTGCTGCTCCGGCGGGGCTGACCGCCCGATCGGACGGTCCGCGGGGCCGGTCGGCGGCTTATCCTGCGATCTCTCCGCCCGACAATTACACCGTTGCGTCTAGCCGAGAGGTCCCGGGAACCATGCCCGTGCGGTTACCCGGCCCCGATCTGGTCGACCTGCACCCGCCGGACGAGGCCCAGGCCGTCGCGCGCGGGCTGGTGTCGGCGATCTCGCCGCCCGGCGCCGGCACCAGCCCGCGCGGGCGACCACCTCGGCTCACTATGATCGACTTCGAGCGGCACGGGTACACCGCCGGCCGGCGGGCCGACCGGACCGCCCAGCCGCACGCCACGGGCGCCCTCGGCCAGGCCTGGGACACGGTCACCGACGACCCGGAGCCGGCCGCCCGCTGGTGGTCGGTCCGTTCGAGACCGGATACCTGCCGTCGGGCGCCGGGCTGTTCCGGGCCGACCGGGCCACCTGTCCACCACCGGGATGCCGGCCCGGCTGGCCGGCGCCCCCCGCCGGGGCGCGATCCGCGGCACCGATCTGATGGCTGTCGACTGGTTCACCCTCGCGGACCGTCCGGTCGACGAGGTGCGCCGCACGCTCGGGGTCCCGGTGAGGTCGGACGGCGCGGTCGCGGTCGGATCCGTCGGGCCGTGGGAGCCCGGCGGCGTCTCCCCGTTCCAGCTCGGCGCAAGCCGCGCCCTGGCCCGCGAGCGAGATGTGCCGTACCAGACGCACGGCGCGGGTCTGCGCGCGGACGCCCGATGAGCCCCACGCGACGGGCCTGGCAGGTCCCCGCGCTGCGCACCGACGAGGAGTTCGCCCGGCACCGGTCGGTGGGCTGGCTCGAGCTCTTCTTCGACCTGGTGTTCGTGGTGGTGATCTCCCGCCTCGCGCACCACCTGGCCGGCCACCTCAGCGGGGTCGGCCTGCTCGGTTTCGTGGTGCAGTTCCTCGCGGTGTTCTGGGTGTGGAACGCGCATGATCGTGCTGGGCGAGTCGGTGGTCGGCGTGATCGTGGGGCTGTCCGCGAGCGCCGAGCACGGCACCCTGGGCGGGTCGGGCATCGCGTTGGGGGTGCTCGGGCTGGCGATCGGGTTCGCCCTGTGGTGGATCTACTTCGACTTCGTGGCGCGGCGGGCGCCCCGGCCGACGTTCCTGGCCGCGCTGCTGTGGGTGTACCTGCACATGGCGGTGATGATCGCGATCACCATGGTCGGCGCCGGGGTGGCCGTGGCCATCGCCGACTCGGCGGCGGGCGGCCTCACCGCCCCGGCCCGTTACCTGCTGGTCGGCGGCGTTGCGGTGGGCCTGCTCTCCGTCGCGGCGCTGCAGCTGACGCTGGCCCGCGAGGCCGACGAACCGACCCACCGCCGGTTCAGCCCCGGGCTGAAGTCGGGCGTCGCGGTGGTGCTCGCCGTGCTCGGCGCGCTGGACCTCGGCTGGAGCACCGCGGCCCTGCTCGTCGTCCCGCTCTGTGGGTTGGCCCTGCCGATGGCCTACGGCGCCTACGTGTGGTTCACCCAGGACCTGCCGGCCGAGCGGGTACCCCCGAGGGGCTGACTGCTCCGGTCCCCGGGCGACCACCCGCTACGGCTACCGGCGGCCGCCGCTACCGGGCGGCCACGGCTACCGGGCGGCCGCGCCTACCGGGCGGCTACCGTGCGCAGGCGCTCGAGCAGCGTGGTCCAGCCCGCCGAGTGGTCCGCGACGGCGGACGGCGGAAGATGCCGGTGCACCAGGACGAGCCGGGTTCGGGTGCCGTCCGGGGTGAGCGTGACGTCCACGGTCGACCCGCCCGGCGGAACCCCGGCGTCCGCGTCGGTGAAGCCCCAAGTGAAGACCACCCGGCTCGACGGCTCGACGACCAGGAACTCGCCCTGCATGTGGTGCGACACGCGCTCCGGCGGCGCACCCTCGTGCACCTGGTGGCACACGCCGCCGGGGCGCGGGTCGAGGTCGGCCTCGAGCGCCAGCCAACGGGTGACCGTGGCGGGATCGACGAAGAACCCGAACACCGTCTCCGGGGGCGCCTCGATATCCAGCACCCGGGTGATCTCCTCGGTGGGTTCCGCGGACGATCCCGGTCCGCCCGGTCCGCCCGGTCCGTTCGCCTGTCCGTCCGTCGCCATACCCGTGGTGCCTCCGCTGCTCGCGCTCGGTCTCGACCGTCACGGTCCGAGGCCTGCTGTCCCGAACCTCCTCGATGAAGGACCTCACTTCGGCGAGGCCCTCGGGTCGCACACGGCAGGTTCCGCGCCCACCGCTCGGGCGCAGGCCGCCGTCATGACCTCCAGCATCCGGCGTCCCTCCTCGGCGCTCGCCCCGGCCGGGTCGCCCAGCACGCCGTTGTCGCTGACCGCCCGTACCCCGCCGGCCCGCATCGCCGGCAGCAGCTCGGCCAGGGGCGCGCTGTTCCCGGCGGCCGCCCGCTCCAGCAGCACGGTCTCCGGGGCGAGCGCGAGCATGATCGACGTCTCGGTGCGACCAGCGTGCCCGTCCCGGACGAAGCCGGCGTCGGCGGGCAGCGCACATCCCCACCAGCGCGCGTCCCGACCCTCCGCGCGCAGCAGGTCCACCGCCTCGCGCAGCACACCGACGTTCCCGCCGTGCCCGTTGACGAACACGATCCGGCTCGACCACCGTCCTGCCGAGCGCCCGAGCTCCACCAGGACCGAGCGCAGCGCATCCTGCCCGACGGACACCGTGCCGGGGAACATCTCGTGCTCGCCGGACGCGCCGAACGCCACCGCCGGCGCCAGTAGGACGTCCGCCCCGGTCCGGTCCGACCCGCCGTTCCCGTCGGCACCGCCGTTCCAGTCGGCACCGCTGCTCTTGCCCGCACCGCTGTTCTCGCCCGCACCGCCTCTCAGCCGTACCGCACCGCTCGCCACGGCCGAGGCGATCCGGGTGTCGGTGTCCAGCGGTAGATGCGGCCCGTGCTGCTCACAGGAGCCGACCGGTACCACCAGGGTCGTCGCGCGGGTGGCAACCTCCGGCCACCGGACCGTGCCCAGTTCCCGGTGCCTCGGCGCGGCGCCACGGCCCCCGTTCACAGCGCCTCCCCGACCCGCTGGCCGTCCGCGATGGCCGCGTCGAGCCGGCGTGGCGTCAGGCAGTCACCTACCCGGTAGACCGCGGGCCGCGGTTCCGCGGAACCGCCCACAGCAGCGCCCCCCGCCCGTCGACCGGCCCCACCATGCGGTTCCGCGGAACCGCCCACGGCCCCGGCTACGGGCCACCCGCCACGCGGGCCGCGCCGCGGTTCCACGGAACCGCCGCCCAGCTCCCGCCACAGCTCGTCGACCGGTTCGGCCGGCACCGCGCACACCACCGCCGCGCACTCCTCCCGCTCGGTGAGCCCGGTCGGATGGTGCAGCACGGTGAGCAGGACCCGGCCGGGCTCGGTGACCGTCGCGTCCAGGATCACCCGGTCGTTCGCGCACCGCACCCCCAGCGCGGCGGCCCGGCGGCGGAACCGGGCGCGGTCCAGCGTGGTGCCGAGGTCCTGCACCGGTGTCATCGCCGGGGTGAGCAGCCGGACCCGGGCGCCCCGATCCGCGAGCAGCAGGGCCACCGAGGCGGCCTGGTGGAAGCCCAGCTCGTCGTACACCATCACGTCGCCGGCCGGGGACGCCTGCCCGGCGAGCACGTCGTACACGCCGGCCACCGCCCACGGCGGCCGGGCCGGGCGCGAGCCGGTGGCCAGCACCACCGCGTCGGGGTCGAGCCGTCGCGGCAACCCGGCGTCCACCGCCGTTCCGGTGTGCACGACCACGCCGGCCCGCGCGCAGTCCGCCCGGAGGGAGTTCACGGCCAGCCCCAGCTCCGCCCGTCCCGACGCGCTCGCGGCCAGCGTGACCTGACCGCCGGTGTCCGGCTCCGCCTCGCACAGCGTCACGCGGTGACCGCGCTCGGCGGCGGTGGCGGCCGCGCGCAGCCCGGCCGGGCCGCCACCGACGACCACCACCCGACGCCGCATCACCGGCCCGGCCATGCGAACGACCTCCCGGCCGGCGCGGGGGTTCTGCACGCAGCCCAGCGACCGGTTCAGCCCCACCCGGCCGACGCACTCCTGGTTGCACCCCAGGCCGGTGCGGGGGGCGGTTCCGCGGAACCACTTGTCGACCAGATCGGGGTCGGACACCTGGCCCCGCACCACGCCCACCAGGTCGTATGCGCCGTCGGTCAGCGCGGAGTCGGCCTGCTCGGCGGTGGTGAAGCGGCCGATCCCGATCACCGGTAGACCGGTCGCGGCGCGCAGTGCGGACGCCACCGGCAGCGCGTAGCCGGCGGGGACGCCCATCGGCGGGGCGATGCGCCGCTGCAGCGCGCCGGCGACTCCGACCGCGCTGTTGAGGTAGCCGATTCGCCCGGTCCCGGCCAGCACCGTCGCCACCTCCACCAGCTCGGCACGCTCGCCGCCGTACCGGACCGCGTGCTCGCAGCCCAGCCGGACCCCGACCACGTGATCCGGCGCGACGACGGCTCGGACCGCGTCGAGCACCTCGAGCAGGAACCGGGCACGGTGCCGCAGCGGTCCGCCGTAGTCGTCGTCGCGCTGGTTCAGGGCCGGCGAGAGGAACTGCCGCACCACGGAGGGCTGCGAGCACTGCAGCTCCACGCCGTCGAACCCGCCGGCCACGCACCTGCCGGCCTCGTCGGCGTAGCCGGCGACCAGCTCGTCGATCTGCGCCGCGGTCATCGCCACCGGCACCTCGGCGAACGTCGGGTCGGGCACCGCCGACGGCGCCCACACCGGCCGGCGCGGGTAGCGGCCCGAGGACTGGCCGCCGTTGTGGTTGAGCTGGGCCCGCACGGCCGCACCGTGCGCGTGCACCGCTTCGGTGATCAACCGGTAACCGGGCAGCGCGGCCGGGTCGTAGCCGCGGATCAGCTTCTCGTACGGGAGGTCACCCGGATGCACCGAGTGTTCCTCGGTGATCACCAGCCCGGCGCCGCCGGCGGCCCGCGCGCCGTAGTAGGCGGCGTGCCGGGCGGTGGGCAGCCCGTCGACGGCGTAGTTGGTCAGGTGCGCGGCGAACACGATCCGGTTGCGCACGGTCAGCGGACCGACCCGCGCCGGCTGCCGCATGGCCACCAGTGGTGCCATCAACGGTCCCCGTTCGTCGGGACCGGCCGTTCAACCCTCGGCGCCGCCGTTCCCGATCCCGGCCCCGATCCCGGCCCCGATCCCGGCCCCGGCCCCGGCCCCGGCGAACCCGCCGACCGTTCACTCCCGGACCACCAGCGTGCCGCCGCGGTGGCGCTCGCGCCCGGGACCGCCCGAGTCCCCGCGGGCTCCCGCGCTCCGCGCAGCAGCTCCCCGCCCGCTTCCGGAGCACGCGCGACCGGTAGCGAACGTGCCCACCGCCGCCCCTCCAGGACCGCCTCGTGGACCGTGCGCGGGGCCACGCAGTCGCCGGCGCGAGCCAGCCAGGGCCGCTGCCGCCACACGCCGTCCTCGGGCAGCGCCGGGGCGCAGTCGACGACCAGATCGCATGCCAGCTCGCGCCGGTCGCCGGTGTGCACCTCCACCAGCGTCGCCGACCCCTCACCCACCGCGGCGAGCCGGACGTACGGCTCGCACCGCACGCCGGCCCGGTACAGCCGCGCGTTCGCGTCGGCGAGATCCCCCGTGCGGGACAGCCGGGTGCCGACCACCGGCTCCGGCGTCACCAGCGCGCATCCCACGCCGACCGCGGCCAGCCGCTCCCGCTCCCGGTGCCACCACTCGACGAGCAGCCGGAACCGGACCCGGCCGGGCAGCGCGGCCGCCAGGAGCAACGAGCCACCGAGCTGATCCGCGCGGTCCGCCAGCCGCACCCGGTGGCCGGCCAGCGCCGCGACCCGGGCCGCCTCCATCCCGGTCGGCCCGCCCCCGACGACCAGAACGTCGAACCCCGGTCCGGGCGCCGGCCCCAACCGCGACCCGAGCACCGGCCCGACCGCACCGCCCGGGCCGCCGCCGGCCACCTCGCCCGGCCGGGCGACGACGTCAAGCCTGTCCGGCTCGCTCTCGTACCCGGTGTCCGGCTCGGCCTCGTCGGAGATCAGCACGTTGCTCGGGTCGCGTACCCACGCGTGCTGGTTGGCGAGCGTGGCCGGGCGCACCCGCTCCGCGCGCCGCGAGTAGAAGGCGGTGTGCCGTTCGGACAGCTCCCGGCCCCGGCCGAGGTTCGTCTCGATCGGCCCGAACAGCACCCGGGACGGCGCGGTCCAGGCCTCGAGCGGCGCCGGCGCGGCGATTCCGGCCACCGAACCCTCGGACGACCCGGCGCCGCGCGACACCACGGACGGTCCCACGCCGCGCGGCACCTCAGAGGATCCCGCGCCCTGGCCCGAGCCCGCGGGCACGGCCGGGCTCAGGAACCGGCGACGGGCACCCCGGCCAGCGGGCTGGCGTCGCAGGCCCGGTCCGGCCGGCGCGGCGGCGGTGCCAGCGGGAGCCCCACCGGCGCACGCTTGTTGACCCGGGAGTTGCGCGGCGCCGACCGGGAGTGGTCCACCTCGGACTTCGGGATCGTCGTCTCCCCGGACCGCGCGGCCAGCGCCTGCTCGCCGAACCCGCGCACGCACTCCGGGTCGGGCCCGTCCAGCGGCAGCCCGGTGAAGAACTTGGCCGCCATGCAGCCGCCCTGGCACGCGTCGTAGTGCCCGCAGCTCCGGCAGGCCCCACCCGTCTGCGGCTGGCGCAGCTCGGTGAACAGCTCCGAGGCCTGCCACACCCGCTCGAACCCGCCGGGGTCGCGCACGTTCCCGGCCAGGAAGTTGTCGTGGATGGCGAACGGGCAGGCGTAGACGTCGCCGACCGGGTCGATCAGGCACACCACCCGCCCGGCCCCGCACAGGTTGAGCCCGGGCAGCGCCTCGCCGTATGCGGAGAGGTGGAAGAAGGAGTCGCCGGTGAGCACGCCGTCCCCGCGGGCGACCAGCCAGTCGTAGAGCTGGCGCTGCTGGGCGGCCGTGGGGTGCAGCTCGTCCCACACGTCGGCGCCCCGGCCGGACGGGCGCAGCCGGGTGATCCGCAGCTGGGCGCCGAACTTGTCCGCGATCGCCTTGAACTCGTCGAGCTGGTCGACGTTCTGCCTGGTCATCACCACGCTGATCTTGGGCTGCTGGAAACCGGCCGAGGCCAGGTTCTCCAGCGCGCGCATCGCGGTGTCGTACGAGCCGGGACCGCGCACGTGGTCGTTGACGTCGGCGGTGGCACCGTCCAGCGAGATCTGGACGTCCACGTAGTCGGTGCGGGCCAGCTGGGCGGCGCGGGCGGGGTCCAGCTTGATGCCGTTGGTGGAGAACTTCACCCCGACGTTGTGGTCGATCGAGTAGTCGAGCAGCTCCCAGAAGTCCGGCCGCACGGTCGGTTCGCCGCCACCGATGTTGACGTAGAACACCTGCATCTTCTGCAGCTCGTCCACGACGCGCTTGGCCTCGTCGGTGGTCAGCTCGCGCGGATCGCGGCGGCCGGACGAGGACAGGCAGTGCACGCAGGCCAGGTTGCAGGCGTAGGTGAGCTCCCAGGTCAGACAGATCGGAGAGTTGAGGCCGTACTGGAAGTGCTCGGTCAGCTTCATGCAGGCTCGCCGTTCTGGGTTGCCGTGGTGGGACGGGGCTCGATCGTGCCGGCGTCGGCCAGCCCGGCCAGCGCGCGCAGATAGGCCGGCCGCTGGGCCAGGTCGACCCCGGCGGCCTCGATCGCGTCGTGCACGTCCGCATGCCGTTCCAGCCCGGTGACCACGTCGACCAGCTGGGGGGTCTTCAGGAAGGACAGCTTGCGGGTTCCGAAGTGGTAGACCAGCGCGCCGAACGGTTCCGGGCGCAGCGCCACGCTCGGGCTGCGCCGGTACGCCCGGTCCGGGTCGAACGACGACTGGGACCGGGCGGGCGTCGTGCCTGCCGCACCGGCTGAGCCGTCTTTAGTAGACACCACACATGCCGTCGATCGAGACCTCCTCGACCAGGGTCTCCTCGACGACCGGCTCCCGGTCGGTGCTCTCCGCTGATTGACCGTTCTCGCTCGGACTCATCGGCTTCCTCACTTCGGGGGATCGAGTGTGATCGCACGCTAACCACCCGTGCCCGTGATGAGCAAGAGTCTCCGGCCGACCCAGCGGGGACGCCCCGCCGACCAGCCTGGTGGGTGACTACCCGGTCGAGGAGGTGCACCCACCGTCACCCAGTAGCATCCAAACGTGATGTGAGCCGCACCAGGTCTCAAAAGAGGTAACACCTACCCGAGCCTCGACGAGATGCTGAGAGGGCGGCTGAGCGCAACACAGTCGCGCGGTAGGTCGCCGCGCCGTCGTTCAGGGTGGGAGACGAGGTAGCGACGTGTTCAGGATCATGGACGCCGGCGTGGGGGCGTCGGTGGCGGTGACTACGGACGGGAACGGAGCCAGTCGCATCAACGGGGGGACAGCGACGCTGACGGTTCGCCGGGAGAGCGAGCCGTCCGCCGAGGTGCTGGCGCAGTGGGACCGGCTGGTGGCCACCCGCGGCGGCACCGACGTCACCCAGCTGTCCGCGTGGGCCACGATCCGCCGCGAGGTCGGCTACACGCCCATGTACCTGTTC